>JARCRS010000177.1 GCA_029850555.1 archaeon
TTGAAGTATTGCTTGCAAGTATTGCATCTTCGCTTGCAACGGCGCTAGCTTTGCGGAATATTTCCTTCTTTGCATCTAAATTCTCGAAAGCTGCTTCCAGGACGAATTCGGAGCCTTTGCATGCCTCTTCAAGCGTACTCACAGTTGTTATTCGTGATGTGGCGGCACTTGCCTCGGCTTGTGTGATTCTCCCCTTCAAAATAGAGTTATCAAACCCGTATTTGCCCTTTCGAATCAGTTCTAGGCCAGCGCTTAACTGAGCGTCGTTCATATCAAAAGCCTTCACAGAATACCCGCTCTGGGCAAAAACCTGAGCAATTTGAGCTCCCATGAGCCCAAATCCCAGTATAGACAAGCCCTTTACGAGGGATAGGCGAGAGGTCAAGCGTGGCCGAAATGAACCTAGTACGTGCTCACTATAGGCATTACTCTATAGTTTAGCCGATTTGGCTAACAAAACGTTCGAGTTCGGTTTCACTAACTGTTCCAATCTTGCTTTGAGAAGGCCTTGAATCAGAGAAAAAAACATACGCGGGTAAAGACGAAATATGGTATCTTGACGCAAGATCGCTAAACTCCTCGACATTAACACGTGCAAAGGTGATCGAACCATGTCGATCTGCGATTCGCTCTATCAAGGGATCCATTCGAACACAGGGTTTGCACCAGGGGGCCCAGAAATCAACAAAAACTTTTTTCGTGGATCTTATAATCGAATCAAAATTTGATGAATTAGCTTCAACAACGCGAGACATGAGACAGAGGGTGGAATTGCGGGTCATTTATAGTTAGAGATCGAGTAAAAATCTCAACGTTACGCGCCGTTGATCAGAATTTTCTTCAGTCGAAAAGGTAGATTGACTTGCTACAAGTCCAAAATGAAATGTATTTTTATAGGAATTGATTTTTCACTAATCATCATTTGGTGAAACGTGGGCGCTTTGATTGCAGTTTTTTGTTCGTGCCTTTCAGGGTCGAATGTTTCGCCGCTCACAGTTGCTTCAAGGATGAAATCTTTTTTTCGTCTTGAAATTTTGCAAAAAAATTTTGAATAGAGCATCCCGTCAGTGTCCTGTTTTGCTATGAGCGATTCGAGCCATTCGTAAAGCAATTCTTGCAAGTCTTTTCCTTCCACTTTGATGAGCTCCTCTCGATTTGGACGAATTTCTTCAATGTCCACCATCGTGTCCTCAAGAGCCTTTCCAGCGTTTTCGAACGCTTCTTCCAAATTAGAACCATAAGCTTCGATTTCTGCATCGGTGATGTGCTCGAGGAAGCGATACCCTATTCCTTCTGCTCCCAACTTGTAACTGACCCAAAACAAGCCGATATTCGCATTTATCGTTGTCCTTAAAGACAAATGCAGCCAAGATTGAGAAGTGTTTAAAGGAGAAATCGCTAGCGTTTTCCTCCGTACCTATCGCCGGGGAAGAAGATTGCCGGGGTTCTCCATTTGGATGAGGGAGCTCGAAGGCAGAGTGGACTATTGCGCGGATTCGATTCTTTGAGAAAAAGAATCGAGGCGTAGGCCTTGAGTTCGCTCAAAAAATCTGAGGGACATGTCAGCCCGTGGCCGGTTTCCGGCCTCGTCGGTTCGAATCCGGCCCCCGGCGCTCTCTGTTCCCCCCTTTAACTCAACACTTCCTATATCCCTAAGCTCCAGATATTCTGGATTGATGGACTCGCAGTAAGGGCAAGTAAGACCAGCGCCCGCACCCTTCGGATTCTCCTTAACGTCCAAATCTTCTAGGAAAGATTCTAACATCAATTGGGCTTTAGTCAGGCCCCGTCGACATGCTTCCTCAAAAGCGGATTGTGGCGTCTCGGTGGAAAAGAAGCTTAGTGCGTATTCAATTCTTTTGAACTGACCAGAGGTAAGATCTAAACACCTAATCTTCGGAATCATGGAGCCTTTCAGACCGATCTTCGGTCTCCTCAGAAAGATTCCAAATGCTGCGATAGGCTCTCTGATTCTGCGATTGGGAAAGTCTCTTCTTGTACACGTTAAGGTAGATGAATCACTTGGAAACTGACGCAGCGTTTGTTGTTAGTCAAAATCGACTTGGATTTGTTTGGGTTAGAAAACAAAAGACAGCTTTCTTTGCACCGCTCGGGTCTCTTTTTAAGGGAAAAGAAATGGTAGAAAGCAACCTCCCATTCGGAAAACTGGATGAGCTAGGAAAAGGGAGAGAACCTACCTCAGTTGGTCGTATTGAAATAGAAGCATGAACTAATAGAATCGAATGCAACTACCTAGCTTATTGTAACACTGTTTTGAAGAATGAAAACGGCAGCTCGCACTTTCATTCTGATTGTATCGATGTCTTTGTTTCGACCTCTGCAACTATTCCTTGCACTTCAGGAAATTCTTTGCTTAGCTTGAATAGGAAGTGATGAATGTAGAGAGCGAGCGCTCTATGATTTGTTTCAAATAGAGTCATTTTCCCATTCGACCCTGTCCTGACCAAGCTGTACATCTTGCAGGGGCCTTCTCTGTCGATTCGCATCTCAAGATCGAATATTTTCTGTCTCGATTTTGCAAGCCAAGGATCTTGCTGTGGTTATGCGATTAAGTTCGGGGCAATCTCCCTTATCTTTGAAGAATGATTTGGTTTTGCTCGACGCCTAAAGTCGAAAGTTGTATCGCTTCTTTTGAGTTGCTCATGCTTATTCTTCTTCGGTGCCTTCGCCCATTATTCCTTTCAGGGTCTCGATCTCATTTGCCAGAGATCTGTAAAGCCAGTTCAAACGTTTCTTGATGTCACCTTGGTAATTGAAGGCTTTCAGCCAAGCAGTGTCGAGTGCAACCCTTGCAGGATCTTTGTCCTTCAACTGGTCAAGAAGGCTTGGCAGTGAATGCTTGCTCATTTTGTCGAAAGCGATCAGTATGTTTTGAGTATCTTTTTCAGAGAGCATATCAAGGACAGGAACTAGAAAGTCCACCAAGACATATTGAGAAAGATCAAGAAAAGCACCTTCTGTTTCTGCTCTGGACAAAAGGGTTTGAAGAATGTTAATAGTCGAATTAAAATAAGCCGCTAAGAGTTTGGCTTGCTGTTTTGGAAGGCTCGCACTCCAAACCAATTTTGTGGGAGAACACTCTATACCAGAATAGAATGCCAGCGAATAAGTTTGTGGCGCCGACAGATTTAGTCTTCTAACTATGAAGAAATTACCTAATCTTTGCTCGACATCATTCTTGAATTTACTCATAAAAGAACGACTAAGTTTGCTTGAGGTAACTTCTCTTAAGGAATCGAATTGTCTAGTATCCCAAGATTCTACAATAACATAGTCCAACTCATGAGAAATATCTATCTTGTTTACTCCCGAAGGCCGCCTCAGAGTTCTTCTTGTGGCACTTAATGGAACCACAAATTCAGGTCTATCTGACCCTTTGTAATGGAACTTGATCTTCTTTTGGTCAGCCTTCGAAAGAATCCAGATGTCACTTGATTTAATCGCTCTCTCTTCCTTCGAGTTGACAATTAGAGAATTGGCTTCTCCGCCCATCAACTCGTAGCCCCTGATAGTTTCTGCAACCTCTGATAACTCGGTGAATTTCGATCCCTTAGTAATTAGAGCAAAGAACTTTGGTAGTTCTAGGTCTCTGACTGCGATCAACTTGAACCAATTACTTGTGTCATCTTTCAGTTCTTCATAATCTACGAGTCGAACTGTCATCGTATCATCCGTATAGTCATCACTTACGTGCGACAGGGCCTCAGCCATATCTCTAGATTCAGAGAGCGTTTCTGGAAGTTTTTTGAGTGTCGCGATCTTTGTTGTTACGTTATGCTTTGTTTCTCTCTTTTGTGCAACTAGTAAGATTTCTCTAAACCTCACGCTTTCAGAAAAGGCTGATCTGTATTCGCTTGTTATTAGATAATCAATGTCGTATTTATCAGCCCAAAACTGTCTTATTCCTTCGCAAGATTGCAGTCTCAAAACTGATGCAGGTAACACAAGGGCCATTTTCCCGCTTTTGTGAAGGAATTTGTCGGCTAACAAAACGAAATAACCATAGAGACCCAACTGACCATGAATGAAATCCTGATACTTCTCGAATCTGTCAATAAGAATCTCCTTGTATCTTTCGGGCAACCTCTCTTGTCTTGTAAATGGCGGATTCATAATTGCGACATCATAGTGTCCAAGATTGATTTCATCTGATTTTGTTTCTCTGAGTGAAACAACCCCTTTTGATTCTGATGTCTCTTCGGTGAAAGATTTCAGAGATGTTTGACCAGTCAAGACTGTGTCAATTCGTGCGACAGAGGGAATTACTTTGTTGGGTGCCAAGTCTGTGGAATCCCATACCGCAATCTGAACCTTGTCAGAGAAATATTGAGGGGCTTGAATAGCGAGATGGCAAGCGGCAATATTTGCCGCAAAGGGCATGACATCCACGCCCAAAAGGTCAGATCCCAAAAATTTCTGATGACTTGCCTCATTGAATTTGCTTCCCAGAAGACGCTTCTTTCTTCGATATGAAGCGACCAAAAGTCCGCCACTCCCAAGTGCAAAATCAACAACTCTTGCATCAGATTTGTCGATTGCAAGAGAAGCAAGCAATTCTGCGGCTAACACATTCGTATAGAAAGCCGCCACATTCTTTCTAACTTCAAAAGGAATCAGGTCATGAAAGATAGTACCTAGAAGATCTCCGCCCACTTTCTCGGCTGAAAGACCTTTGATAACACTTATGATAGTCCTAACTTGATCGGTGTATTCTTTCGGAATTAGAGATGCTACATCGTACGAGAACACGACTTTGTAGTTAACGTCTAAGACCTTTGCAAAGTAATCGTTCACGTCAGATGGTCTTTTTAGTGAATCTCCGTCAATTTCAATAAACTCAGGCTTAACTCTTGCTATGACCTGATAGAACAAAAGTTGATTTATCAAAAGATAGGCGGCCGCCGAACGCAGATCTTCTTCGGGATACGCTCCCTCTTCATACTCTAAGATATTCTTGAAAACATTCTTTCCCCCAAAGAAACTTTCGAGTTCGGCACCTTTTACGTGGCGTAATCCATTTACAACGTACTGAGCCGCTTCACGTAGTGATTTTATGATATAATCTACACTAGGTTCAATTCTTTGAGTTGGAACAAGAACGTGTTGTGCTATCGTCTTGGCAATTTCCGCTAAACTTTGCTCATAGACTTTGAAAGGTCTAGGATCGTCAGGCGGGAACAGCGACAAAAGTTTGAATTTTGATTTTGATGCAAGTGAAGTAAGTGCTTCGGATGACATCGGCTCGGACAGTTCGACAGGATAAAGAACTGCGAATCCGCCCTTGATACCTAATTGTTTGTAATACTTGAGATAATCATTTTCAATTTTGGCTATAGCCTGAAGATAATCTCGTTCTGTTAATTTCGCTTCTACTGGATATTTTCCGCCATCTTCGCATAGAAGGTCTGGCTTTCTGATACCGGTTGGAGTTCTGAGTACTGTAAAGGCTTCGACCTTTACGCCAAGTTGCTTGATTTCATTCTCAAGAAGAGTGGTTACTGTGTCCTCAGAACCTTTTTGAGACAATTGCTACTTATGGGCACAAATTCGGAGTATTTATCGTCTGGCTCGGCGTTTCCTCTTTATCGGTACGTAGTGTTTTCTAGGAGACTTGCGTTTCTTTTCGGGATGTCTATAGACTAGATACCAGTACTTCTTGCCGCTTTGGGATTTTATCGGGAATTTGTAAGGAGCCCAAGCCTTCTTGTGGCATACTGGGCAAATGACTGTCATTTGGTCATTCCAAAATTTTGCCCGTTCTTAAACCGATGTGGTTTCCCTGAGAAAGAAAGCGACGAGCCCGATACTAGTATGCGTCATGGATCGTTGCCTCGCTACTTTCTTCAATTAGAATACTTGCCTTTATTTGAATTCCTTCCAAACGTCTTTTCATCTCTAGATTTCCTTTCAGCTCGCGTCCCAGCAATTCCCTCGTGTTAAGTTACAGCTCATGGAAGTTTGCTCAGGGATTCTAGCATTACTTCGATTCCGTTGATGTTTGCGATCGCAATGAACATACTTGCTATTGTCTTCTTATCGTAACTCGGATTATCAGCCAAAATGGCATAGACATTACATTGTTCCCTAGCGATCTTAAGAGTATCTTGAATCTGATTAAACCCAGTAGAAGTTGCTAAGCTTGCATTTTGAAAGACTAGAGCCATTAGCTCGCTTTCAACGACAATTATGCCTGACCTTATCTCAACGATTAATGCCTTCAAATCACGGCCTTGCTGATTCGAGGTTTCAAATCTGTGTAGTTCTCTTATTGAGTTTAGGAGCTGTTTTTGTCCTTCAGTCAATGGCATACTTTGTTTTGACAGGGCTAGAGCTCTTTAGTCTATCCTTCTACACTATGGCAGTTGGAATCCTTCAATATTCAAGCACACTTTAGTCAAGAACATTTGCGAGCACTAATTAGTTATTGTCCGAATGATTGTGTGTGCGAAGAGTGTGCGGACAGGATCGATGAACCTGAAGTGCAAGATTTCCAAATTCTTTCTAGTTTTCATTGAGCATTACATGGATCTAAACCGTATCGCGAAGAAAGGAAACCTAGGCATTTTAAACTAGTCAAGAAGGAAGGTAGAATACAAAAAGAGTCTTTGTCCTCCATGTACCCTTCCGAGTCGCAAGCCGAACTTGCGAACAAACTTGATTATGAGTTATGGTTGCTAGATTACCTATCAAATACTAAGAGCTTTCTTGGCGGAAGCGATCTTTCGACGATTACTATGTGGAATCGGAATAGGTCTAAGGGCCAAACCGTCGAGATTGGCTTAAGAGAAGTTTTAGGTTCCAAAGCAACTCACGATATCTTAGAAGCAATAAGCCCTCTAACATTCACATCCATGTATAAGACATTAGATTCTATTTTCGAATGGATTCTCGAGGAAAATAAAGAATCACGAATCATTACTTGCAGCAGGGATATCTCTTGGTTGAAATTCTCAGAAAAGATAGGGCTCACTAAAGAAAATTTGGAAGTTTTGCGATTACCTAATCTGATGCGAGAATCGCCTTACTTGTTCGATTATCTTCTATCTTTGTACGAGAAAATGCTAAAGTTCAGAAACGAAATAGTACATCGTCAGAATTTCAGAGTACAGAATGGATCATTAAAAGTAGACAGCGCGGAAAGATCAGTCACATATCGATTGGAGCTAAACCTATCGGAAATAGGCTATCTTGTGAGGGTTGTAATAACCGCGGCAAAATGTCTGGCCGGATTATTAACGTTCGACAAACAAATCGAAGTACTTGTAAAGTTCTCTTTGGATAGAATTCAGAAGCTGCATGAAATGGCACTTTTCAATGCTCAAGAACCTCGAATAGTAAACGTCATTCTAAAAATTCAAGCTGACGACAATGCTCAATTTATCGCGGATCTTGATTTTGTCCGCAATAATCTTTCGTCGACTTATTCGGGATTCTCCATTTTCTTCAACCTGAGGGCTGAGGGGCTCGAAGATGATAGTGTATCTGCAGTATGGAACATTCCTTACGATCAAGTCCCCTCAATTCATGAAATTAACATGAATGATCCATCTCTGTCTCGTTTCAGGATAAGTTCATAACTCGGTCGTATGCTCGCAAATTTGAGCTACCCCATATTATGCTTGTCCGGTAACGATCGACTGAGCAGGTCCAAATGGATAGAATTTAGATGATTTAGATGATGACACTTGACCGCCTTGTAAGTTGTTGTTTCCAGAGTTCGAGTACGAAGTTCCACCGCTTGTTTCCCAATTTGTTATTGCGCTTATTCCAGAACAAACAGGGCGTACTTGAAAGGGATTCTTCGCTATCGCGCACGTGCAAGATAAAAAGATGTTAGGGCCCTGTAGTATTCGTCGTGGCGGTCAACGTAAAGCCATTATATTGGCTAACAGTAGTGCCATTTCGCATTTGAACGATTTTGATGCAGGCTGAAACTCCGAGATTCGCCCTAAGACTAACCTGGTACTGAAGATAGCAAAGGCCGTTTTTGGCTTGAATGATACTAGCCGTAAGACTTTGATTTGAGCTATTGATTTGGTTTGCTAAAATTTGAGCTTCGGTACAACTTAGGGCTTGTGCGTATTTTGGAGGTCCGTAAATGTAATCTGATAAGGGTGTGAATAGTGCCCCTAGTACCGCGCCCATTATAAGCGAGATCACAGCTACAACAATCGCTTTTTTATTTCTCAGTAGGAAATCTTTCATATTCACCATCACTTTGCGAACTGTTTCTGCATAATAAAAAGAAAGAATCCGATTGTGACCGCCACTATCGTTATTTCGATCTCGAGTAGATTTGCCGTATACTTTCGAAAATCTCCCAATGTTTCGTCTACTTCGAACTTAGCCTTTCCTTTGTTCTTTTCTTCCATTCATCATGGCCGACGATTCCCCTCTTTTCGAGAACATCGACCAATGATGAGAGCATAATGCCGAGCATTTCGACCTCTTCCCTCTAGTCGTCAGTAGCTTTTTTGTTTCCGTTGTTCTTTCTTGACGCTTAAATTCATTCCGCGCTGGATACCCTTCTCTCGATGTGGTGGGTAGATGGCTATAAGCTCAACGAGACAGAGAACTGTTACCTCTTCGGTTGATTATAGCGTGAATCCCATTCGTTAGAAACAAACCAGAGTCAGAGTCACCCCGGACATATATGGGGGGCTCTCTGTCCCCGCCCCCCTTGCTTGAGTCCTTCTGTACTTCTTCAAGAGCGTGGCCCGGGAGGCTTGTTTATGTTCCATGACTTGAATAGGTTCATCTTTTACGATGAGTACTGAAATATCCGGCGTCATTCACCTATTGCGATGAGGTCATTGTAGGAAGTTCAATATCCTAAAATAATCACAATTCAACCGCTTCGACTGAAAACACGAGTGATAGATACTATCCTCAGAGCGAAGTTTTCATTAAGCACTCAAAATTTGAAGAGATGGGATTTTCAATGATGAACGAAGGTTATAGGATATGCTCAGGGTGTAATAGAGAGATAATGGTTTCATCTAGAGGTTTGTTTCTACCTCATAAAGACACGAGAAGGAAAATTGTTTGTCCAATGTCTGGTAAAGCACCTAACTATGACATATGTGATTTATGCGGGAAGAAAATCGCAAATCCTGACAATAAGACGAGGTATTGTTCAGAAGAATGTGAGAAAAGAGATTCTCGTCGTCACTCGATGCCTGTTAATCAGGAAATCTCTAAAAGAAGAATTAAGGCATTAAAATTTTCAAACCCTCTTTACTTTGATTGAGGGTAGACGTCACTTTCAGGACAAGTTCTTGCCCAAAGCAGGGATTAACTTCGTAACCGCGACTTACACTCTGCATAAGAATAACGATTCACGCATTCAGATTCCAGATGGGGATCTATTCCGATATGTTGTTGAAAAGAAATACAAATTGGTTCACAGAGAAGGAGCTGATGACTACGCGTTAATTACCTCAGATGAAGAATTGAAGAAGTATTGCCAGGTTTTCGGGATCGTTTGCAAATATGTGGAGAAACGTCTCACAAGGAAGGACTTTAAAGAAATGGCGACGAAGAAGTTAATTGATCAACTCAAATCCCAAGATATCAGATGAAAAGTAAAACCAGGAAAACGCTTGCTGATAATTGGTTACAACGCACATCGAATTGGACCGATTTAATGTCTGCCAAGTGTGCTAAAGCAGATAGACGATAAAGTACTTTCAAAAATAGACCCCGTTCTAATGGGGAAGTTGGTCAAGCTACCACAGATAGCGCCTCCTACAGCAGCAGAAGCGATTGCAGAGATAGCTGAAGATCAAGATTTGAAAACGAGAAACACGTTGCTGGTTGGACTGGCCTTGCACCATCAAGATATCAATCAGCTGGAAAGGACAGAAAATGGCAAAACAAGGAGATGTCTGGTTCAGGACTGCAATGGTACAAGCTGCTAAAGCTGCCTCAAATTCGCGGGATCCATCCATCTATCGGATGTTACACTTTTACGGTAGAAGCAGTTTCATTTTGTAATATTCTGCGAGCCTTCGCTCTTCTTCGCCTAGCTCTCTATCCACGACATAGCATGGGTCAGCGTCCGCGTCGTAGGCAATCGCAAAGATCTGGATTATTTCGATAGCCGTGTCCCCGTGCTTCTCCAGCCACACAATGATCTTTTTTCCATTTTTCGCATGTTTTGCGAGACCATCCACTTGATGGACCAGGCCGGATTTGCCCTTGATTTGCGCATTGAATTTTATATCGTAACCCTGCTTTTTCAGATCTTCGACAAATTCACTAACTGTTATCATTTCGATTCTCCTCCTTTGTTTGCCTTTTGCGATTGTTCTATCTCCATTCCATCTCTGATTATCAACTGCCCCATCTTCCAGGGCTTTACAACCAAGTCCCAAGGCGTTATCACTCCCTCCCTGCATGCAAGACACCATGCTCCACTCAATGGTTTGAAGAGTTCAGACGCCTCTCTTAATGTCGCAGATCCATCAACGTTGATTGCTTCGACTGACCCTACATCTTCAAGCGTCGTCTCAAGCATCTCTTGTGGGGAGTTTCTAACAATGGCAAGCCTTGCTGGACTGAAGATGTAGGTGAGGATCTCTCTGTCCGAGACAAACCTGTTGGTGTCGGAAAGGAAGACCCTTCTCACGGAGCGGTGTATCATCTCCTGAAGTGCCTTGCTAAGCTTTGTGTCTTGTGGCAACGAAATCACAGGTGAGGCGATGTCTCTTGCGCAAAGACTCGTTTGTAAAGCGCCCTTACTGTAAAGCGGGATCAGGTCTGATAGCGTTGCAATCGCGTACGTTCCATGGTCATCAATGATCGACCATCCAAATTTGGTCCGAACGAATGCGCGGAAGAGGCTCGCTATTTCTTCATCTGCTGGAATCGGGAGAGCCTGGAGGCATGCGTTCTCAATTGGTTCAAAGAGAAACATGTAATGATCTCGCGGATTCCATTCAACGAGCTTGGATAGAATCCCTTGACCTGCAAAGGCAATCAAGTGCTTTCCATCATTTGACACGAAGCTTAACGTCTTATCCGAGGATCTGACGATCGGCAGTACGTCCCTTCGAGGCGTGTCAAGCAAAGTTCCTGCGACGAGTATAGTCGTACCTTGCGCCACAACTGGAACAGGTCGCCTGAAAAGTTCAGGAAAAGCTTCCTTCAGTTTCATTTATTTGTCCACTCCTCTCGCTCGCGCCACACTCCTCTGGCCCGCGACACAGCCCCTCCGAAGCTCTCTAGGCTGCCTGCGATTCCAAATGCCAAATGCACTTCCCTCACGATCAGTCTTTCTACCAGATACACTCCAGGACCGAGCATCACTTTGAGCGCATCGATGAACTGCTTCGGCTTTGTCGGGATCTCTTTACGTTTCACGTGGCTATTGCGTTCTATGTGCCACAGGATGGCTTGCCTCGCGCTCTCTCCGAGTGAAGCCATCCCTCTGTCAACGCATCCAAGAATCTTATCTTCAAAACTTGACTGAGCCAACTTCCTCGACTCCATTTCTCATGTGATTACGCGACGGGTGTCAGCTGAACATTTGGATATCCGCGGCTGTAGTCGTATTCCACATGGTAAATTCTGGAAGGGGGCTTTAGAGCATAAATCACCAACGCGCCGTCTATGTCGTCCAGCTTCAGGTATATGTCAACTAGATCAGCAAGCTTATCGGTGCTCTTGGTAGAATGTTTTGCTATCAAGATCCCGGCATCTCCGCCCTGCCTCGTAATGGCCGCCCCGCGCTGATAATACGGCGCCAGGACTTCATCTCCGAATATTGCTTCGAGCTTGTCCACTCCCACCCCAAAGAGGCAGGGTCTTCTTGTTCCTGAAACGTCTCCCGGACGGACTCTGATCCTTTCCACCTCTTTGAAGAACGTCTCGTATGTCTTCGACATGGAGCCCGGATCCAACTTGAAAAAGCAGGGGTCGTCTGACGAGGTTTCGCCGAAATGTCCAATCCTCACACTGGTTTCAACAATCTCCTTCGGCAGATAGGGCGAGCGCGACTCTTTCACACTCTCTGGAATGAGTCCAGAGGTGGGTATTAGGGCGTCGCAGCCTCCATTCAATAGAAAGTTGCACGAAATGGAGGTTATGAGCGGCAGATGCCAGTCACTGCCCAAGTACTTTCCGAGCTCCAAAAGCATCCTTGTACCTTTTTTCATGCCTCCTCCGAGGAGGGCGTCAAGATCCTTGCTGCCTGTTGAATAAAGGTCCCTTGAGTTCTTGATCCCCTGAAATTGTCTAGGTTTGTATCGCTGAACAAGATTTGTTTTCGTTGGATGGAAAATATTGAATTTCGCGTCGTGCAAAGAGAAGAGATGTAATTTTTGCGGGATGTCGGAACCCCTGAGCTTGTTCCACTCGATTCTTCTCACTCTTCTTCCGGCGTGCACTTCGTCCTTGAGCGTGACTACCGCGTCTACCGCGTAATCTGTGCTTGTAGATGCTGGTTCCTCGCTTATGAAAACGAGCCTTGCTCTATGGGTATCAGCTATCGTAACCAGAGCTTTCTCTGTCTTCATCCTTTCTACTTTGTCGAGCTCTTTCGCGACGGTATCCCATGAATCCACTATCACCAGTGGTTCCTTTGATTTCGAAATGACTCCGACGATTGATTCCAGCATTGTTGCCGTGTCTGCAAGCCTTACGTCCTCGAACTTTGCACTAGCTGCCTTGGGCCCTGCGACCTTGATTCGTCCTCGTCGAAAGAGCGTCTTTAATTCCGGATAATGATCAAAGATTCCTTGTTCAGATACTCTGCTGGATAAATATACACCCCTTCCGTAGCGCCTAAGAAGTTCGAGCCCGAGCAGCGTCTTCCCTGTTCCAGGTTCTCCCTTGACCAGAATCGTTCTAATTTCAGGGTTCAGGAATGATTCGAGATCGACATCAGCGGCTTGTGACGTTAGGTGTGGGCTGGCTAAGCCTGCAGAATCGGAGCTACGCAATACATAATCATCACATCCTGAGCAGATACTCGTAAATATATACGTATCATAAACTAAGACTACAATCGATCCGCGTAAGTGTTTTCTCTGAAATCAATTTCGATGGGACTAACGGAGATTTCTAAAAACTCGATAGGAATGATGTTTCAGAGCTGATCGCGTATCATTTTTGGATTCTGTACTCTATCTGAATGTCTGGCGGGCAATTGTATTGCCAAGGATTGACGTTTTTTTATCTCTTTTCGTGCTCAGACTAACCGTGAAAGAGTATGTGCCCTAAACAGATTGTAGGCACGTGCACACAAAAGTCATCTTGACCTTCACTCCTTGGACGGTTGTGACCAGAACTCTTCCACCATGAAATATCCTCTTCATTGCTGCCTAAGGATGTTCGACGGGTGCTCCGGCAAGATAAGGCGGAGGAACGCCGGATCCAGAATTGAATGCATTCCTCATTGGAAAAATGCCAACTTTAGCTATCGACCATGTATGCATGGGGAGCATTTCATACGGGTTCTAACAACTATTGTGCCAAAGGCATAACTAGGCGTTTCCAACGGCAAAGAGAGCAACGAACTCGTCCTATCTATTAGGTCAGTGCTGCCATAAAATACTGATAGCACCACGTGCCAACAAATGTAGCTTATTCTGCAACGGTCACATGACCATCAGAGAGATGATGTGGTGTTCATGATACAAGTTCTGGAGTGTCTTGGCTCTTGCATCTCACTTCAGACCTAACACATCAGAAATCGAATACGGCATGTTAAATAAGAACCCTCTGTTTAGGCGGCCCAGAGTTGTCGCACGTAGTCAAGCAAAGCACAGCAAAAGACGGGGCGCAAGTGGCAGACTTTCAGCAGCTCCTTCAAGACTCCGTGATGGATGAAATCGCCAACATTCTAGATCGAAGCGGCGAACAAGGCACCGCATTCCATCTCCAGCTCAGAGAATGCGCACACAATGCGAAGGAGGTGTATGAGCGACTCGGTTCCATATTCAAAGCAGGAACCAACACGCTCGAAAGGCAGATAATCATCAGCTCCTCCTCAGAACTGGCCAGCATATTGATCTAGCGGCTGCTCCAACTTCGAAGAATGCATCCAAAAGACTTGGGAAATTAATACGAATAAGGTTGAAAAAAGATCTTGACTCACAAAACAAATTTCAAAGAAAACGGGATTGAGATGCCACTTTCACAGCCCGAGGTTAGATTCTCGTTGGACGAGCTTGACGGATTGAGCGAGTTTCTACGCTCAAAGGGTTGCACTCTTCTCATAAAGGGATACGCTGGGACTGGCAAGACAACACTCGCTGCGGAGCTTCTGAGGCATTTCGGAAAAAACGGAAAGACGGCGTATGTCTCTTCGAGAGTGTCGGAGGCAAAGATTCAGACCCAGCTGCCCTTGTTTAGCGAGATCAACCGTGAAGGGGACTTTGCTGACGTGAGGCTGGGAAATGCCTCAACCATAATCGAGCAAGTCCTGAATTATCTCACACAGAAAGGCAGCGCAATTTCACTTATCGTCTTGGATACCTGGGACGGACTTGCCAAAGAAATGGATGAAAGAGAGAGATTGAAGGCAGAGAAAACGCTGATCGCTCTGGCTGACAAGTCAGATTCTCGTATCGTGTTTGTAAGCGAAGAACCTGGAAAGACGACAATGGACTACCTTGTCGATGGCATTGTGGAGCTTGTAAGGTCGGAGGAGTACGGTCGCATATTCAGGGAGATGGAAATCCAAAAGCTCCGAGGCACTTCGGTTAGGCAGCACAAGTACCTGTACACTTTGGCCGGCGGTAGGTTTTCCCACATTCCCCCTTACGCGGAACCTGATCTCTCTAAGGCTAGAAAGTTCGAGCCAATGCAGGACCTCGATGCCAGCAGGCGCTACTCTTTTGGAAGCAAGACGCTGGACAGCATCTTTGGAGGAATCAAGAAGGGTAGCACGTTTACACTGCAGTACACAAAGGATGTTCGATACAGTGCAATCCGAATGGTACATGTGCCACCGATCATAAACTTCCTTAGCATGGGAAGAAGCGCGCTTCTTATCCCGCTCCTAGGCGTTAGCGTGGAGGAGATTACCTCTCTCATAAGACCCTTCGTCAGCGAGGAAGCCTTCCGCGAAAGATTCAGAATCGCTACGACAGAGACAAAGCAGGGAGAGGTTGTTCATCCTCCGCTCTTTGCAATAGGACACGGACCTGTAAGCGAAGAACACGCAAAGGTGACACGGGTCGTGGAGGAGCTCAAATCGAAATCAGTCGATAGAAATGTTCTCGTTGTGGACTGCCTGAGTTTCCTTGAGAATCTATTTGCTTCGAATATGGAGGGACTTCTTGAAACTTTGGCCGACAGAGTGACCAAGAGTCAGAGGTTTGGCGACAGCTCTTTGTTGCTCCTGCAATCTGATTCAGGGATAAGTTCGCGAATACTTTCGATGAGCGAAAGCTATGCTAGCATGTTCGTCAGGGACAATGCTGTGATTCTCTTCGGCGGGAAGCCGAATACAGAGGCGTACGCCGTATACCACGGCGAGAATCCTCTTTTGCCAGATTTTGTGCAGATAGTGTAACATATGTTTATTTCGTGATTGGCTATCAGAGATGATATCTCTTTCAGCATCCCCCCACCTTATCATTGACTTCTAATACACCCTCTTAAACTGTCAAACAAACGTATACTTGCCATGGTGGTCGACAATGAAAGAAGAAGGCTAAAACCGTATGAGCTATCAATGCTACTTGAGCTTCTTAAATTGAAAGCCAAGGATGGCTTTGCTCAGCTCAAAACTACAGAGCTTGGAGAGAATCTCGGAATCAGCCAGCAAGCTGCATCAGTTCAACTCAAGGAACTTGAAGGAAACGGACTAATTGCAAGGAAAAGAGGGACCGGCAATCGGTTAGCAGTCAAGATCACGGAGAAGGGACTAAATGTCATCGGAGCAATTTATTCCGATCTAAGCTCTGCTCTCGAAAATGAGGCAAAGGAAAGGAAGGAAGTTGTGTTTAATGGGAAGGTTTTCAGAGGGCTAGGGCAAGCTTCCTACTTCATCGGCCTTCAAGGATATAGGAAGCAGTGTGTAAAACTGCTGGGCTTTCTTCCCTATCCCGGGACGCTCAATCTAAGGCTTGAATCTCCCCTCGAAATTTATCAGTCCAAGTTATTGAAACGTAGTTACGAGGGCATACTGCTTGAGGGGTTCGTTCACAACAAAAAGGAATACGCACCTTTGAAATGCTTCAAGGCAGTTGTCAATGAATCATACCGTGGGGCGATGCTGTACACAGACAGAACGCACTACAACGATAGCGTGATTGAGATTATATCGCCCGACCGCCTGAGAGACAAGCTCGAGTTGGCGGAAGAGAATACCACACAAGGGAATAAAGAATCAGTAAATGTGAGAGTTGAAGTTTCTTAGATTAAGCAGCCGAGGCATTCTTCGAAGGCAGTCTTGGTACCACGCGCTAATGTCTTTCCTTCATTTCATCTCAAGACGTTTGGCAACCTCACTCTTCTCGAAACAGCCTTCAATACAACATATGCCAACGGAATCGTGTACAGGGAAACTGTGCCATTGAAAAAGGCGATCAGCGGTAGCCAACCATACACTAGAGAGGCAGGAGCGCTGAAGCCCAGAGGCGGAGGCAGCTGAAGCAAGCTAGCATTTACTAGAGTCATTATCGAAACCCTTGATGCAGTGCCGAAGACGGTCGCAAGGACTACTCTTCCAGATACCGCGGTATCTTTCCGCAATTCAATTAGTTTCTGCGCAATCCCTATCCCAAGCAGCATTGAGAGAATAGCTACCAGGTTGTACAGAGGTCCTGCGAGAATGACTCCTGGGAAGAGCAACAGTATCAGGAAGTTCATGGTGGCGGCTGGAATCGCTACTGTAAACCCAAAAGCAAGAAACGCAAACACTATTGGAACTTCCCACACTTCATAGGACAAGAAAGGAAGATAGGGCGCAGGAATAACAATGACGCGATTCAGAATAATCGCAACCGCAGCAAACGCTCCTATCGCGGTAAGTTTTCTTGTTTTGGAGGTTATTGCCAGTGATGGTATTGTTCGTAACCTGTTTGCTGTCATGGAAAATTCTGCCCTTGCGACGCTCCTGGGAGACAAAAAGGCTTGTGATTCTACTAATTGTTTTGTAGTTCAAAGCTCAAGCCTGTTCTATAGCAGACATCAAATGTTGATTTCTCATAACCCTGACTTTTACCTTAAAACTTGCACAGCAATATTCCGTTGGTCTTTCCTAGTGAGCCATCGCAAGTGTGGCCATAATGAAGATCAGGATTATCTGAAAGAAAGCCTGGCTGCCTGACAAGTAGATATTTCTCATCCCAAGCCTGACTATCTTATCGGTAGATGCGTTTGGCTTCCTCAGCTCCAGAAAGATTCTGACTTCTGTTGGCAGTATGAACGCAAAGCCCTGAACGGAGAGGATGATGACAATTATCCCGGCAGCAATTATCGGAGGAGAAAGGAAGCTGAGGCCTTCGCGACTAGCCAGGTAGACACCAGCAGTGATCGCCACTGAAGCCAGCGCTGGCATCAGGAAGAGCATGATGGGAACAAGTTTCTTGATGAACTGTACGCGAGTAGGCGGGGAAAGGCTTCGTAGTATTCTGCTCATCACTATCCCCATGAAGAGGTCTATTCCGGTCCATGTTGCTCCAGTAATCACGTGCACATAGTCGAGCAGCAGAAGACTCCCGCTCGCCAGTGCAACAACAAGAGCTGCAATAGGAATAATCAGAGTCGCAAGAGAGCTCGGTCCGACCAAGCTAGGCTCCTGCGTCGAAGGGACTGCTCCGCCGACAGCTACCATCTTCTGACCAACCTGACCTTTGATCTGCGAGGGGCAAACTCAATTCTGAGTGAGCTGAATCTTAGAGAGTAGAGTTTCAGATCTTTCTTTCCAATGTGCTTCCACTTCGACTCTACGATGTCCGCTCTTTTCAGATTCGTCAAATGCTCTGAAACATGCGACTGACCCGCATGCCGCAAATGGGCAAGTTGCTGAATGTACATGCTTTTCCGCCGCATCAGCAGCTTCAGGATTTTGACAGTCATTTGGTTCGATATGTGCCGAAGTTGCGACTTTTACTGGCATCGCTCTCCGCATCTCATTTTCCGCTTGGACCGCGTACCTCTTCGCCCCCATTTGCAAAAACATGTCACTTGCCCTTCCAAGATAATCCATTCCCATTCCGCCGTTACCTCGCCTGAGTTCCATCCGCACTCTCCAGTAATGGGACAAGAAATAAGGTGGGTCTTATGAAGTCTGTGGTACTAATTGCTGCGTAGTTGTCAGGAATAAGGAGCGCCCTTCCTTACCTATCAGTCTATAACAGTATAATAGGCATTCAAGAAGCGTAGTCAACCAAGCATGAAGAAGTATAGATGCGCCATCTGCCATAGGAGTATTGCACTCCCAGATGGCAAAGCTGGTCCTCCAGATCCTCAAGCTGGTGGGTACTGTCCCCTTAACAGTTATGATTACAATCATCACTGGACAGCCGAAGAAGAAGCGTTTGCAGTACGATCTAGCTAATGGATGAAGAGATTAATTTGCTCTAAGAGCATGGACCCAACTCCGCCGCGGATCTCGTCTGGGTCGATAGACAATCAGATCTTTGATTGTGAATTTCCAATCCTCCGAGGAAAACATTTTCGGAACTTGACAAACTAAGGAAATGAAAGCAATTCAGCCTCAAAACAATCCCACGGAAGGACATCCCTATGCTCAGAGCAAAGGAGTTAGATCGCAGACTCGGCTAATCCCTCTTCCTCTAACAACCCAGCTTTTGCTAGACGGTTATACAAGAGAAGCATCGCATAAGCCACTTTCTTATCAAGATAGTTTCCAATCGTTGATGAAAGAAAGATTACGACAGAAGATGCGACAGCATTCGCGATAAGTGAGTAGGGAAGGCTTTCATGCACCATCAAGAGACAGAAGTTGAGCAGCGATATCACAGCAACAAATGGCGTAAGGCGAAGTACGCAGGGTGATATGATCGAGTTTTCAGTCGTCGTTGCATTGGTTCTTAGAGCAGAGATAACCATCCCGAGACAATTCAAGATGGCAATTTTTGAAGGTTCGGTAGCCCGAATCTGAATTGAGTCATCGGCACTCGCGTCTTATCGATGAAGTTGCTAGGGCATGTAATAGTATTCTGATCACCCGGCGCAGTTGCAACACCGCCAGGGTCGTAACAGTCAATTGCGAATCCGTGTACTTCAGAAGTATTGGTGTTGATGATTGTGATGATCACTGTGTCATTTTGCTGAACCCGAAGCTCATAGTCTAGTCATCTTTGCAGTACCAAAACAAAGTTTGCTTGTTGAACCGGAAAGGCTTCAACCGCAGCAAATCGAAAGCACAATGAAAATACGTCTATAGCATTTCATTTAAGGCTGATCGACTACTACAGCTGTCTCGGTTAACTGTTGTAGCGAGGAAATGGTTTTGTTGTCGATATATCATACTCTATGAATAACTTGAATGTCGAGCTTGAAAGAGGAATGATATGCGATACGATAGATTTGAGAAATCTTCGATGATGCGGCAACGACACTCTTGCGGCAGGGTTTGCAGGCACTGTATCTGGGAACTGTTTGTGATTGTAATATTAGGTAGAAAATGTAATGAGGATGAATCGAGGCCGATAGATTGTTGGATCCTGGAAAGTGTACGTTGAGTTAAACCCGTTGACGCTGTAGGAGAGGAACAAAGTGTTTCCGCTGCTGAGCTCCGGATGGACAAAAGCGTCGTAGGTCCAGGCGCCGCCTTCAGAAGAGTACTCATTCTGTTCAGGCGTTGTGTAGATCGGTTTCCCGCCATTGATTGGATGAAACGGTCCTGTCGGGCTGCATGAAAAGTACCCCATGATCTCTCCTGCAAAGGGAGCAGTGGGATTCATGGAAATGAGAAGATAGTAATTTCCAAGAGGCGTTACGCTGTATCCAGTAGTTAGACCG
>JARCRS010000178.1 GCA_029850555.1 archaeon
CCGATTCCTATTATGTAGCCACCTCGACTCTTTACCTCCATCGCGTTTGAAAGGATGGTCCTTTCAGTATCCTTGGAAACAAAGATTATGCAGGGCGTCCCTTTCTTTATCATTGCAATGGGCCCGTGTTTCAATTCCCCACCTGCAAACGCCTCTGCGTGGATGTAGGAAACTTCTTTGATCTTTAGCGCAGCCTCGAGAGCAGTCGCATATAGTGAGCCGCGCCCTAAGACGAAGATGTGATCGTGTGTAGCTAACCTCGTTGAAAGCTCTTTGATTTTATTTCTAGTTGTTGCAGCCGTCAAGTTGTAAACGATGTTCCAGAGAAACTTGAGCTTTTGTACTCCTTCGCCGTATTTTCCTGCAAGCGAATATGCAAGAAGAGTCAGAAGAGCAAGCTGAGCAGTGTAAGTTTTTGTCGAAAGTACGGATATTTCTGGACCTGAATTCAGAAGGAGAGTCTTGTGCGAGATCTGAGTGAGAGAGGAACCCATCACATTAACGATTGAAACTATGTGGCAACCTTTTTCCTTTGCAGTCTTGACCGCGTCAATAACATCAATTGTTTCTCCGCTTTGGGAAACTGCAATTACGAGTGTCTCTGGCTTTAAGAAACTCTCGTACTGTGAGAACTCGCTAGCAATTACAGTATTGATGTGAAAAGAAGCTAGTTTTGCGAACAGATAACTCGCCGATAAACAGGCGTGGTAAGAAGAGCCGCTAGCTACAAGGAAAACTCCCTTCGCGTCTTTTATAGATCGAGTTATGCTCTGAACGAGCTCGGGATCCTGCGCAGCTGCCTTTTGGATTGTTTCGACTTGCTCAGAGATCTCTTTCAGCATAAAGTGATCGAATTCGCCTTTCGCCGCGTGACTCAGGCTCCAGGAGACACTTTGAATTGGCCTTGTAATTGATCTCTTTGTTCTGCCTCTAAAGTCGAAGATTTGGTAGGATCTCTTCGATGAGTCACTTTGAAAGACTACCATGTCTCCATCATAAAGATAAACAACATCCTTTGTTCGTTCTAAGAAAGCCGGTATGTCGCTTGCTAGGAAAAGTTCGTTCTTCTTCCTATCTCCGACACCAAGCACGAGAGGTGATCCATTTTTTGCCCCAATTATTGTTCTTGTATCGCGCTCAATAATAACAACTGCAAAGTTACCTTCAAGCGATTGAAGAGTCTTCATTGTCGCGTCTAAGAAACTGAGGTGTCTCGAGTCCATCCAATACTCTACTAAATTCGGAATGACCTCTGTGTCCGTGTCACTTTCGAAATGGAATCCTTTCGAGCTAAGAAGCGACCTTAGCTCCTTGTAATTTTCCACGATTCCATTGTGGATCACTGCTATTCGCGAATTGTTAGAAACGTGTGGATGTGCATTGTTTTGTGTTACGCCTCCGTGCGTAGCCCATCTTGTGTGAGCTATGCCTATGTTGCCGGATAGATCTAGGAGGTTCAGATCATTGTGGATATCCTGAACTCTTCCAACTTGCTTCTTTAGCTCAAACTCACCCGATTTGTTGATTGTGATTATGCCTGCAGAATCATATCCCCTATACTCGAGTCTCTTCAAACCCTCAAATAGGATTGGCGCAGCGGCCTCTTCGCCTGTATATGCAATGATTCCGCACATTGACGAACTTTGAGATGTTCAAAACCCCACAATATATATGCAGTGTCGCAACTTCTCTCGTCCTTGTCTCAATTAGTCCGATACATGAGAATATTGAGAGCAAGATTCGGATGGCTTCATTTGGATTGACTGTTAGTTCCAATACAATTGGATAAGCAAGTCACTTTCAGGCGACAAGTTTTCCGATTCGCAATGTGACCTAATCAAACAAAAATTGCATTAAGCTGCAATGCAAGGTATTAGCAACAGCTAGTCATACATCTGTAGAATCTAGTTAGACAACCGCTTAATACAAAACCTCTAGAGGCCGAACCTCGAAGGACATTGAGCAAAAACTGGAAAAGAAAAACAGTACTCGCCATGCTCTTAGCAGCTCTAATTGGAACGGCCATACTCCCAGCACTCGGACATCCACTCATCCAACGCTCTGCATCCGCTGCAAGTGACCCAATCGCAGTCGGAAACTCATACCAAGACCAATATGATGCAATCATAATCCAATATGCAAACGCAAACGGCCTTAATCCGTTCTTGGTCAAAGGACAGATTATGGTAGAAAGCAACTTTGACACATACGCGCTAAGTCATCTGGCGAACGCAGGCTGCGGCTGGACGCATGACGAAGGTTTGATGCAAATCAACCCCTACTGCAGCGCAACAGGTTCAGCTAATCTCTTCAATGCGTGGACAAATATTCAGCTCGGAACCGGTTTCATGGCAACACTCTACCATCAATTCGGAAGCTACGACTTGGCGCTACAAGCATACAACATCGGGCCCAATGCAGTTGCAAACGGTCAGAGAAACTGGGCGTATTCCAATGCAGTAGACGGCTACGCGCAACAATTCGAGAGCGAACACTCCTCTCTCATGAGCGGAAGCGGTTCATCGCAACCAAGTTCCTCAGGCACATACTCAGCAGTCACCTACACCGTCCAAAGCGGAGATTATCTGTATTTGATAGGACAAAGATATGGCGTGAGCTGGCAATCGATTGCCTCAGCAAACGGAATCTACTCGCCTTACACAATCTACGTCGGCGAAAAATTGACCATATCAGGAGCATCAGTGACGCAGTACACAGTACGTCCTGGAGACTACTTGTACTCAATCGGGCAGAGGTATGGTGTCTCGTGGCAATCCATCGCATCAGCGAATGGAATCTCAGCCCCGTACATTATCTACGTAGGAGAGGTACTCACGATTCCTTAGGGCAACGAGATACAAAGAATTCACTAGCCGGTCCGGAATTCGACCGGTATCCACTTTTTCTTTTTTTGCTAATAAAATATTGAAAAAAGAGGGTAGAAAAAGACCCTCCTTCTTTGCTACGCTTTTGACGCTATTTGGAACTTCTATTCTTCTGAATCCTTGTCGTCATCGCTTTCTTTTGACGAAGCTGCTTTCCGAACAGCTTTCTCGGGAACTTTCTTCCACGAAGGAATGGTCTTCTTTGTTTCGTCAGGATCTCCAATTCCGCCCTCGGTGATTACAAAGTTAGTATCACCATACGGATGACATGGGCTGTCAATCATTATCGCTTTTCTCTCTTGACCTGCCTTTCTCAAGTAGACTCTGTAAGTTGAGGCATGCCCAATTATGTTGCCACCGGCTGCCTTTGTCGGATCCCCGAAGAATGTATCAGGCGAAGCCTGCACTTGATTCGTGATTACGATCGCGATGTTGTAGATCTCAGCGATTCTCTTTAGCCTGTGCATTATTGCGTTAAGTTTTTGTTGTCTTTCAGATAGAGTTCCGCGACCAACGAACTCAGCTCTGTGTAAGCTGATTATGCTATCCACGACTACAAGTTTGATATTATTCTGTTGAATCAGACCGCCTAGAGCCTTTACGATGAGCTCAAGATGACTGGCATTGTACACTTTTGCGACATGAATGTTTTCTAGTATTTTGTCAACATCCATGTTCCGAGTCTTTGCAATTTGTGCGATGCGCTCTGGTCTGAATGTTGATTCAGTGTCAACATACAGAACGTTTCCTGCAAGGCCATGCTCTTCTATCGGCAATTGTGACGAAATGCAAAGCGTGTGGCAGATCTGAGTCTTGCCAGAGCCGAATTCTCCGTAGAATTCGGTGACTGCTTGAGTTTCGATTCCACCGAGAAAGAGCTTGTCCAAATTGTTAGAGTAAGTCGTGCACCTTACCATTTTCGCCCTTCTATCGTAGAGCTCTTGAGCTGAGACTAGATCTTTCTCTAGGTACCCTTTTTCCTTTAGAATTCTTTGTGATTCAAAAATCAAATTGTGCGCCGTCTCATCAGTAATATTTAGATTATCAACTAGCTCGTTGACCGTTGATGCAGCGAGATCCAGGATTGTAGTTATTCCTCCAGCTTCTAGTTTTGCTTTGGTTGCAGGTCCTACACCAGGCAAGTCCGAAATATCAACTTCGATTGCTTCGCTCATTTCTATCGCTTCACTTTTTTCCTCTTAATTTAGCTATCTTATAGTATTTTTACTGTAATTATACAGTATAAATATATGCTTTGCTGTAAAGAAAAATTGACAAAGCTTGGAAAGGCCCCTTGTACAATGATAAGCTCTTCCTTGGTTGTGTGCTTGTGTAGCTTACTTTTTTCGAGCTTGTTTGGCAGAACCGAGAAGCTCAATCCAGATTCCGTCTGGATCCTTGACAAAGGCTAACTCGTAACGTCCTTCTTTGAAGGGCTCAATTGCCGGACCTGCCCCCTTCTTGACGAGAGAATAGAACTCATCGCGGACATTCTCGCACCAAAAAGCAAGATGATCAAGCTCTTCCCCATGATGGTATTTCGTATAATATTCGTTGTCAGTTGGATACCAATTTAGCTCAAGTCGCTGTTGAGATTTCGGGCTCTTCAGATGAACGAAGATTCCCCCATGTTTCATCTTGCCGCGAAGAATTATCTTCATATTCATGACTTTCCTGTAAAAGTTGACCGACCTTTTGA
>JARCRS010000179.1 GCA_029850555.1 archaeon
GGGCAGATCTCAAAGCCAGTGTTGAATTCCACAGTAACGCCTTACGGAGTGGTCAATGGACAGTGGGAACTCCAAGCACTAAACGCCGTTGGACCATATTGCTACCCGCATCAATCTTGGGTCACGCCCAGTTTCATTTCATTCGTGAACTCAGTTGTGCCACCTGCTTTCGGCGGCTTTCAGGGAAGCTGCGCATCTTCTAGTACGACGTAGCGTAGCGTTTGCTAGTGAGTTTCTCCACAAGAGAAACTCTCAAAAAAGCATAGTCTTAGCATAAACTGAACGGATTACTAGTAGAGCCATTCCCAATTTTCTGAAATCGCGTTTGTTATAGTCTGCAGACGCTTATTTCAATCGATTTTATATCATGCAAAATATGGTAAAGAAAAGATTCCTTGCTCTTCCCAACAGTTTTACAAGACTTTGTCCTCGCAATAATCAGCATTTTCTTTGGATTAGTCAGCGCAATTTCTGGCGGCGGAGGAGGTCTATTCGTCGTACCGGCGATGGTTGCGACTTTTACCGATCCCCATAACGTTTTGCTTGGGTCGGTGTTTGTGGCTTACCTCGTAGCTGCTCTCACGGGGTTCATTAGTTACGCAAGGAAGGGACTCATTGATTATAGGAACGGGATCTATCTGGCGATTCCAACGATTCCGGGCGTCGTAATTGGTACTTTCTTAGAGACGAGTATTTCAAACTTTGAATTCAAAATGGGACTGGGACTGATAACAATATTCCTTTCATTAGCAATGTACATAATGAGAACTAGTGCTCATGAGTCTCCTGAGCGAGCCAACCAAATTCAAAAAAGTGATAAAGTCGTCGAAGTAATAGAACAAAAATCGATTAAATCGCAAAATACCAAACCAGCGGTCATAACTGATGTCTCGGGTAGAACTTTTAGTTATAGGCCCAAGATTTTGACAGGCATTTTGATCAATTTTGGTGCAGGTCTATTGAGCGGAACTTTCGGGGCTGGAGCTGCTGTAATCATCGTTCCCTCGATGGTAATGTTTGTTAGAATGCCTAGTCATGTAGCAATAGCGTCCTCTAGAATAGTACTAATTGCTCTCAACTTCAGTGCTGTTTTGACGCACGTATCGTTCGGAGCTATAAACTTTCTCTATGCTCTAATTCTTTCAGCTGGTGCCATTGTCGGAATCTATTTTGGCACTAAAATCGTGTTCAGGATGTCCCAGAGTTTACTCACGAAGATCATGGTTTTGATCTTTATTTCCTTGGGTGCTTATCTAATTATCACATCTTTCTAAGAAAGTAAGAAGCTACTTTGGAGATGCCTTTTTCTCTCCGGCCTTGAGTATCTCGTCTGGAAAAATGTAGGCAATTGCTCTCGGGCCACAGACTTGAGCACAGATTCCGCAGTACCAACACTCGTCTAGGAATTTCACATCAGGCCTCCCGTTCTCATAATAGATCAAGTCCCCTGGGCAAAATTCAATGCAATTTCTGCAGCCAAGCCTTGCAATGCAAGTATCGCGATTTATTATAACGCCATAGTCGGGGTTTTCCTTTCCGCGCCATGCGAGTGCTTGCTTGTACTGATTTTCTGCCTCTCTTACTATCTTACTTACCATTGGACTAGATGCTCACCTTGTTTACTTGTTTGTCCTTATCTTCTTCCTCCACTATTCTAATCTCGCTGTTGATTCTTGTTTCATCACGATTTTCTTTCTTCAAAACGATGATTTTGTTTCCCCATTCAGATACAGGGTCCGGAAAGTCTCCTCTAGGAGCAATTAGGTTTCCTCCCCAGCGCGTTTCTTTTCGCTCAAGGGAAGCACGTGCCACAAGCCTTGCAACCACGTACACGTTCTGAGATTCTAACGCCCTCATTAGATCATGATAATTCTCTGCTTTCAGCTCTTTCATAGATGGAGAAAGTTGATCCAAAAGAACCACTGCTTTTCTTATCGATTTGTCGGTTCTCTCAAAACCAACATAGTCTGACATGATATCTCTTATCTCTTTTTCAAAATCAAGATAATGAATCCCTGAACTTCGTTTTAGAGGGGCATAGACCCGACTTTTCTCTGCGTTCAAATCATTCTCCGGAATCGAAGGGGTTGGATTGATCTTTTGGGCGTACTTTGCAGCGCTTCTACCTGCCCTGTAGCCCTCGACGCCAACTCTTGAAACGGCAGTACTTCCAGTCCCTTCACCAGCAGCGTACATTCCTTCAACTGTTGTCTCGCATTCATCATTAATCCTGATCCCACACTGCGCGTGAAATTCTGAAATGCTCACTTCCATGGGCTCTTTCGAAAGATCAATTCCCTTCTGCCTGAGGTAATCGCCGAAAGGACCCTTATCGACGACCAAAGTCTCAACAAGCCTTTCCTGATCTTCTTTGCTCAAGTGCCGAGCGTCGACATAGCAAGGTCCCCGACCAGCTCTCATCTCCGAATAAATTCCCCAGGTGAGAAAGGCTCGCTCAGATCTCTCTCCTAGAGGATGATACTTGGTCATGAATCTCTCTCCCTTTGAGTTGATCAAGTAGCAGCCCATGCCGAAGAAGGCGTGCGTGCCTGGCGTACTGTACCCCTTGGCGCACATTGTGAGAGCAAGGAACTCTATGTTAGCTAGTTCCGCCCCCGCCTTGAATGCCATCGCGATGCCATCGCCAGTGTTGTAGGGACTGTGCCAAGAATCGTATGGATGGCCCGATGTGCTACGATATATCCTACAACCTTCTCCCGTAGTTATAATGACGCTTTTTGTCTTAAAGACATGGAATGACCCGTCAACCGTTTGGATGCCAGCTGCGCCGACTACTTTCTTTCCATTTTCATCGAGAAAGATCTTTGTTATCATTAGGCGATTTATGATCGGGATCTTGTTATCTACAACATTACTTGCGATTACACGCTTAAAGTTCGAGCCGTCAAATTGAACAGTATACGCATGTCCTTCACCAAAAGCCTCTACACGGAAATATCTTCCTGTTTTCTGGTCCTTGAACTTCATTCCCATTTTCTCATATCTTTTCGTAACCTCTGGAAGTTCATAGGCAAACTTTCTGATGAGCTCTCTACTTTCTCCTGGAATGTCTCTGTTTCCCTTTAGGTAGGTCCGGAAAAACTCCTCTGGGGTATCCCAATCATCAGTTCCTAGGATTGCGAGAAAGTGATCTTCTCCAGTCCCTGCGTCACCAGATGAATAGATGTTGTATTTTTCAGCAACAATTACCTGCGCTCCAGTTTCTTTCGCCGCTACTGCTGCTGCACATCCGGCGACTCCCCCGCCGATCACTAAAACATCGCACGCATGCTCATGAACTGTAGGCTCGAAATCTGAAGCTGGAGTCACAAGTACTTTCTCGCTCTTCTTTCCTCTCGCTGAATCTTCAGTGCCTCTTTTCGTAAAGGCAGTAAGAGATTCAGTGCTTACCTTATCTTCTCCGATCAAAGTTTAAGAGATCAACAACTCTATTGGCGTCTTTGTAAGAGCCTCGTGTCCAGACTCGGTTATTACGTAGCTACGTCCTACGAAAAGTCCCAAATTTCCATCAAGAGTTATCGCATTTGGTTCTAGCATCACGGTCATTCCTGGCTTGAAAGTTCGCTCGTAGGGTTCTGCGACAATCTTGTCCAATGAGCATTCAGGTCTTTCGCTTGAGACCCCCAAACCATGAAGCAACAAAGGCCGCGATTGGCTTCCATGATCTCTGTACCACTTGCCCATTTTTGAAAGCTCGTCCAAGGTAACTCCCGGCGAAAGTGCTTTCTCGAGATACTCGTAGCCTGGTTTTGCAACCTCGTTCCAGAAGCGTTCAACTTTTTCTGAAGGTTTTCCGACACAAATTGGCGAACCAATCTGAACTTGTAGCCCCCGATACTCAACCGCGAGTTCGTTTAATATCAAATCTCCTTGCTTTATCACTCGGCCTGAAGGTCTAGGGTTACCAAAGAATTGTTTGGGATCTGACATTGGAGTTGAGCCAATGATAATGAAATTGAAGTCTGAATCGTTCTTATGCATCACATAAGCTACTTCTGCTCTTAGCTCATACTCCTTTACTCCTGGTTTTGCATTCGCCCTGATCGCTTCTAGTGCCTGATCGCATATCTCGCCTGCTTTTCTCATTACTGAGATTTCTTCCTCGCTCTTCTCGCACCATAGTTCGTGAAACAAGTCAGGAAGAAACACAAATTCGGTGTCTGGTAATTTCTTTTTGAGCCCATTGAATTGATTCACTGGCATATAGTCAAAAAATCTCGGATCAATCATCGAGAGCCCTATTCTACTCTTAGTCAGACCCATTTCACTTAGCCTATCTGATACTACTTCGTAAAACCGCCCATTTCTTGATGATCGGACATCTTTGGACACGACTGCGCGGCGGGTCGCTTCTATATGTGAGCCGCCCATAGAGTAGACAAGAGTCGGCTCTTGGTTTTTGTCAGAACTTACTACAAGATAATTAGAGATTCCGTGCCATTCGCGTGTATGATTTGTCAGCCAACCCATTCCATAGCAGGCGCTCCAGTGGTTTGGACCGCCGCAGACAACCATTGCATCGAGGTTATTCTTTTTCATGTATTCCCGTAGGAGAGAGTATCTGCGGGCATATTCTTGGTCAGAGAACTTCGGGTAGACAGCATCTTCATAGTACGGGCTGTCAGTGAAATTGGCGAAATTCGCGCTAGAATCGAGTTCGGATCTAATTGAATTAAAGGAGGACTGGGGCAAATTCTTGGACTCTGACATATTGGCGATGCGCTTCTAAATTTAGTTTGTTATGAGCATCAGTAATTTTGCAATGGGAGTTTAGATAGTACAAAGCCAAACCAGATAGTAAATTAGAAAGGGGAAAATAATCATTTTCAGACAAAAAAGGGGTTGTACTATTTTTGAAACAAGGCCAAACCAAGAAGAATATTCGGCTCCTCTCGCACAACGATCTTAACGGATTCGGAAACGGAGGTCAAATCGTAGTTAGTCGAATTGGAAAGAAGCGGCTAGCTTTCGTATCTCACATGAAAGGCAAGGCCTTTTCAATTTTGGATGTCAGGGATTCATCAAAACCAGAAGTACTCTATCAACATGAAGCATATTCTGGGACTCTGACTCATAAAGTTCGAATTTACAAGGATAGGTATCTCTTGCTCAATTGCGAAAGAGCTAGAGAGGGCGATGTCTCAACTTTTGATTATGGCTTTAGGATATTTGACCTGAAAGACGTCTTAGCTCCAAAAGAAATTTCATATGCAAAAGTAGAGGGAAGAGGCGTTCACAGATTCTGGGTAGATGAAGAAAAAGAATGGGCGCTATTACCCTCTTTTGTAAACGGTTTTGATGGCAGGATTCTCCTAATTTATGACATTAAAGATGTGAATCACCCCAAGGAACTTGCGAGATGGTGGTTTCCCGGCCAAAGGACGGAAAACAACGAAGAAAAGTCAAAAGCTTTCTGGCTTTCAGAGGGAAGAAGCTACAGGGCTCATGGCCCTCCGATCCGAGTTGGCAATCGAATTTATTTGGGCTACTGGGATGCAGGTTCACTAATTCTAGATTCCTCTGATCCTAGGAATATCTCGATCATCTCGCAAAGAAATCTCTCTCCACCATACGGGGGCTGCACCCATACGGTACTCCCGATAACGCGAGAAATCAAAGGGAGAAAATGGCTAATTGTAACTGATGAATCGATGGCCGAATATTGTCGCGAAGGAAAGAAATTACTGTGGATTATGGACGCGAGCGAAGAGAAGAATATCATACCGGTTTCGACATACAGTGTGACTGATGACGGTTTCTGTAGGCAAGGTGGAAAATTTGGCGCACACAATGTTCATGAGGATATGTCGCTGCCAAATGATGAGATACACGCTTCTTGGTTCAGTGCTGGGGTACGAGTCATTGACGTTTCGAATCCCTATGTTCCAAATGAAGTCGCCTACTACATACCAACATTTGATAAGAAAAAACAAAAAGTGATACAGACAAACGACATATTTGTGGATGACAGAGGGCTGATATTTACGATTGATAGGATTTCAGCTGGAGTCCATATTTTGGAGCGGACAGATCGGTCGTAAGGAGCAATTCTAATAGAAAATGAAACCAGGTAAATTTCCCAGGTTCTCAAATAACGAATATTCGAAGAGAAATCGAAAGCTCAAGGAATTGATGGAAGAAGAATCAATTGACGCTTGCATAGTATTTGGCTCTCCTGGAAATATCGCAAATCTCTACTACTGGACTCACTATATTACAAAATCACCCGCTTTCTTTGTCACGAACGCAGATAGCAATTCAGAACTATTCATTTGGACCTACAATCATGTTCCAACGGCAAAAGCGATGAGTATTGTTAGTGACATTGAGTGGGTTGGACATTCCCCGGTCGAAACTGTAGTTCGCGCCGCAAATAAAATCTTGGGAAATGGAAAGAAGCTGGGTCAAGAAAAAAAAGTGGGACTGATCGGAAATCTTTTTCCTTATGACATTGTCAGTGCGCTAGAATCTCGACTGGGCGTAAAGACGGTTAACCTCACGAGAAAAGCGAACCTACTTAGAGCAATAAAGTCCAAAGAAGAGATTGACTGGTTAACAAAGGGAGCCGAACTTACAGATCTCGCGATGAGAGCTCTTGAAAAAGAGCTAAGAATAGGCATGACAGAGTATGAAATTGCTGACATTGTCGAGAGATCCTATGTCGGACTAGGCGGAACAACGAGAATCCACTACATTGGCTCTACATCGATGCGCAGTCCAGACATTTACGTCCCTGCGCAACATCCTAGTTCAAGGCGCCTCAAAAAAGGTGATATTGTAATCACGGAACTAAGCGCGGAATATGGAGGTTACGCAGGTCAGATTCATCGCCCGATTGCGATAGGAAGTAAGCCAACAGAGAATTATTCGAAACTCTATGATGCATCGCTTGAGGCCTATCACAATGTTATCTCGAGGCTTAAAGATGGAGCGACTTCGGAGGAGCTCATAGAGGCCGCAGATGAGGCTATCGTGTCAAAAGGTTACACCATATGCGACAGTCTTGTCCATGGATTTGGAACCGATCTTACGTTTCCAGAGCTAGGCACGTCAAACTCTGCCTATGCAAGGCCAGAGTATGAATTTAAGGAAAATATGGCGATCGTAATTCAGCCAAACCCCATCACTCTTGATTACAAATTTGGACTGCAGCTCGGAAATCTGTGTCTAGTAGGCAAAACTAAGAGTATCTCCTTACAAAAGTTTCCAATGAAGTTTATCATTGTCTGACGCCAAAAAAAGCCCATCTTTTTTGAGCGCCAATTCGCCAGACCAAAACTTAAAAGTTTCACGACAAGTGTTTGAAACGAAACTTTGCTATGAGCTCTTCAAAGAAATTGTTCGATTTGACCCAAGAATGGGGTGCAGGAATACCTCCATGGCCTTATTTCCCTGATCCGGTTGTTTCCAGTTTTCATAGATTTCCAAAAGACACTCTTCATAGTATGAGAGTTGATACCGCAATGCATGTTGGAACCCACGTTGACGCGCCGCTTCATTTCAACCCTGAAGGCTGGGACAGTTCAGAGATTCCCCTTGATGTACTCTTCCACGAAGGAATAGTTGTGGATATTGAAGACGAGGTAGACGATTTTGACATAATAACTCCAAAAATGGTTGAAGATAGAACCAATGTGAAACAGGGAGACATACTTATCCTTCACACAGGCTGGCACAAGTTTCACTGGATGGCGAAAAGGAAGAATGAAGACAAGTACTTTACACGTCATCCCGCCCCTCACGTTGAATTTGCGAAATGGGCAATAAAGAAAAAGCTCCGCTGGTTGGGCGCTGACACTCCCGCCCTAGATCATCCTCTCAATACTGCGATTAGAAAGATGAGACCTGACCTGACTGTCGCATTCGAGGAAAGGATGGGTAAAAGTATCGAGTCGCTTCTTCCAATGAGCCAATTTCTCCAAGTCCACATAATGACCGCGAAAGAAAATATGTTGCTTGTCGAAAACATCGCGGGCGACATCGACAAAGTACTTGGCCGTAGGATGAAATTTGGAGCATTTCCCTGGCGCTTTATTCGCGGGGAAGCTAGCATCTGCAGAGTAATTGCGTTTGACGGCTTTTAGTTACAGCCCCAAGGATTAGTAGACGTGTCTCTAGCTAAAACTAGGCATAACGTCTTTTGCAAATGAGCGCATCATCTGTTTGAATTTATCTACTGGGAAGAACATCACCGCAATGTACTCGCAGCCCAGATCCTCGTATTTTTGAATTAGTTCCGCCGCTTTGTCTATCCTTCCTATAGCTGGAAGGGCTAGAGAAGCAGTTGGTTCAACAAAATAACCCATCAAGCCCAAGGTAAGAGGTTTCTTCCTCCCAATAGCCTTCATTTCATCCTTGATCTTAGGAACAGCGTAAGCATAGTGCTCAATTGTGGCTCCCACTGCTCTACCAGGAACCCAGCCGTCTGCCAAATCTCCTGTAAGTTTCAACATCTTATCATGAATTGCACCGATCCAAATGGGGGGGCCTCCTTTTTGCACTGGTTTCGGCTCACATATCACATTCTTTGCTTTGTAAAAAGATCCATCGTAATTTACAATCTCCTCAGTCCAGAGTTTTCTTACTAGCTCGATCCCCTCTCGAGTCATCTCAACTCTCTGTCCGGCTGGATACCATTTTCCATATGCTTCAAATTCCGGCTGATCCCACCCTGCCCCAACGCCTAGAATCACCCTGCCCTCGGAAAGAATGTCAACGCTTGCAACCATCTTTGCAAGTATCTCAGGTTTACGAAGTGGCATCGGCGTAACGGCAGTGCCAAGTTTGATCGTCTTTGTTTTCCCTGCAAGATAGGAAAGCAATGTCCAGGCTTCAATTGTGGCATTTTGTGAAATTTTGATCTCTTTAGGAGCATGAGGTCTGAGAAAATGATCGGTTACAAAGAACGAGTCGAAACCTAAGGCCTCTGATTCTGTCGCTAGTTCTTCGTAGATCTTTGGCGTATAAGAGAATGGCTCCCAGTTGTAAGTGCAAATCCCAAACTTCAAAGTATAGCCTGAATTCGCCTAATTTGCTAATATGGCTATTGATCCCGGATGTTCAATTCGTGATATTGTAGAAAATGAAATTGATTTTAATCCGTTCACAAAAGTGAAGAGATCACATCTCCAACAAATGAGTTTGAAAAATTATGCGCGCAGTTTTATATCCAAAACCTAACGAAATTAAGATTGTTAGCGATGCAGAAGTTAGAAAGCCAGGGCCAGGAGAGGCGCTCGTTCGAGTAAAGTCATCGACGCTTTGCGCGACAGACCTAAAGATACTCGCAGGTAAGTTTCCCGGAACAAAATTTCCACATATTCCAGGTCACGAATGGAGTGGAGAAGTAGTTGAAACAGGGTCTGGAGTTAGTGAACTTAAAGCTGGGGACAGAGTAGGGGAAGAACCCCACGTCGGCTGCGGAAGATGTCCCAGATGCCTTGAAGGACTATATACGCTATGTTTCAACTATGGAAAGACCGAAACCGGTCACCAGCACATTGGATTTACGATAAATGGCGGACTGGCTGAATATTGTACTTGCTCTGTCAGAGCACTACACAAGCTTCCCGAGTCCGTGAGCTATGATGAAGGAGCTTTCACAGAGTCTGTCGGGGTTGCGCTGTATGCAATAGAAAGAGTTGGAATAAATCCTGGAGATAAGGTCGCAATTTTCGGTCCGGGAGCAATTGGTCTGATCGCCGTCCAAATAGCAAGAAACGCAAAGGGGGCATCAAAAATCGTGTTACTAGGCACAAGAGATGATAGACTTGAGCTTGGCAGGAAATTAGGCGCCGATGAACTAATTAACGTAAAATCCATTCCAGACCCAGAAAAAGTTGTGAAACAAGCTAGAGAACTTCTTGGACCAGAAGGAGTAACAGTCGGATTTGATATGGTTGCAGAGTTTGCAGGCTCTGAAGACTCGGCTCGAGAGGCAATTCAGCTGGCAAGAAGAGGAGGAAGGGTAGTACTTGCTGGCTCGACCTCGCCAGGGAAGAATCTCAATATCGATCTTAGCACAATAGTACGGGGTCAACTAGATGTCCATGGCTCGCTAGCAGATCCGATGGGCATATGTGCGCGCGGAATAGACTTGATAGCAAGGAAACTAGTAAACGTGAAACCTCTCATGAGCGGAAACTACAGGCTGGAAGAATTCGAAAAAGCACTCGATGATTTTCAAAACAGGGTAGGGGGAGCTTACCGCGTTATGATACATCCGTAGCTAAAGAGCTGACTATTCAGATTCTATGCCTTTTGCCACCGAGGAAGAAGATGGATAGACATTCACTGATTTCCAATTGGTGAATTCTTTCAATCCGTACTTTGATAATTCTCGGCCTATTCCTGACTTTTTGACTCCGCCAAATGGCATCCTTGGATCTGATTTTACTAGCGCATTCACGAAAATCATTCCGCTTTCGATCCTAGTTGCAAGGAGTTTGCCTTTTTCAAGGTCTTCTGTCCAAAGGCTAGCACCCAGCCCAAATTCACTATCATTTGCGACATTTATTGCCTCTTGTTCACTTTCAACAATGAGAATGGGGGCCACCGGTCCAAATACCTCTTCGCTCACGACCTTCATTGCAGAATTTACTTTGTCAAGAACAGTTGGCTCGTAGAATGCCCCGTTGCCTTGTCTTGGCTTTCCTCCAATTAGGACTCGGGCATTTTTTGAGATCGCGTCAGTAACTTGCTGATTAACAGTTGATACCTGATCTTTGTTTGCCAAAGGTCCGACATCCGTTTCTTTCTTCATGGGATCTCCCATTTTCTTTTTCGCAAATTCTGAAACGAATTTCTCGGTGAAATCTTTCGCAACTGATTTTTCCACGATGAAGCGCTTTGCGCAAATGCAGCTCTGACCGGAATTGAGCAAGCGAGCTTCTGCTCCAACTTTGGCAGCTTTATCCACATCAGCATCTTCTAAAACGATGAATGGATCGCTACCGCCAAGCTCGAGAACAAATTTCTTCAGGTATCTACTTGACAATTCACCTATCCTTCGCCCCGCTTCAACGCTTCCGGTGAGCGAGACGCCGCTGATATAGTCGGAAGCAATCAAATCGGCCACCACATCATGGTTAGTTATGACTGTGGTAAATGCGCCGTCAGGAAAGCCAGCTTCTTCAAATGCTTCTTGGATTGCGAGAGCGCTTCCGGGGCAAATATTAGAGTGCCTTAAAATAGATACATTCCCCGCGCCAAGAGCCGGGATTGCAAATCTCATAGCCTGCCAGAATGGAAAGTTCCAAGGCATGATGGAAAGTATGACGCCAAGAGGATCGTACTCTACATAGCTCTCTTTGGAATCAGTGGTCGCAAATTCTTTCTCCAGCCATCTTTTCGTATTCTCTGCATAGACCTCCGCAGTCCAAGCGCACTTTTCAACTTCTGCTTCCGCTTGCGTGATCGGCTTTCCCATCTCAGATGTCATGATTTCCG
>JARCRS010000180.1 GCA_029850555.1 archaeon
ATTTCAACTGGAGAAGTTGCCAACATTACAAGTTATGTTGACTCTTACTTTCCAAATCTGAAGACTCAGGTAGCTGCCTCGGCACAAACCTTGGTTGATGGAGGCACTCCAGGAAACTGGTATTGCATTCCCGAGGATTTGGGTCCTGTTGCCCTAAACTACAATATGGTCATTTTCAACAAGTATCATCTGCAAATTCCCACAACTTGGGCGGAATTTGCAAACGATTCTTCGGTATTACATGCAGACAATTCGTCGATCTATATGACGGTCTTCCCACCGAACGAGCCTTCTGGAGACCTCATGGGTCTGTTCTGGCAGAATTATGGAAATATGATAACCCCAGTAAACAGCACAGCCTATAACGTTGTGATAAACAGCACGGCTAATCTCAAAGTCATCAACTATTGGGGTGGATTGATAACTTCAGGTGAAGTTCAGTCGATAAATCTCTACTCGAATCAGTTCAACTCAGAACTGCAAGGTCAGCAAATAGCATCATTTGCCACTGCTGCAGCTTGGTATCCTGAGTTCGTAGTTGAATCAACCGCTCCGGGTCAATCAGGAGATTGGCGCGTCTCGCCAATGCCTCAGTGGAATAGTACCGGCCCGATGGTAACAGGAGTTGTAGGCGGAAGCTGCATGGGTGTAACCGCAAATGCCGTGAATCCAAAAGCTTCGATACTGTTTGACTACTACATTGACCAGACGGTCAACGCCATCCCGTACATGTGGGTGAACGGAGGTCAATGGACATCGAATACGGTATACTTGCAAAGTGTTCCCAACTTTACGCAGCCGAATACTTACTTCGGCGGACAAAACATAGGAGCAGTGTACATCCAGGCACAACAAGCGGTCAATCCAAACTGGGTCTGGAGTCCATTTGAAATAACACTTCAAACAATACTCCAGAATTATCTCAATGAGGCCGCCAATGGGCAGATTACGTATGCGCAAGCTTTGCAATACACAGAGACAACTATGATAGGTCTAATCCAAAATAACGGCGACATAGTAGTGGGTGTTGGCCACTAGTCACTTTCTCTTCCAAGCTACGTCCTCAATTGACTTTCGGAAACTGAGGGAGTGACATGAGATCTGCGATCACTCCCTATCTTCTTTTATTGCCGTTTTTCGGGCTTTTCGTCCTCTTCATAATTGCCCCTATAATTTACACCATAGGAATCAGCTTTTACAATTCTCCTCCGTTTGCCCATACTTTTTTCACTCATCCTGCAGGTCTCTCAAACTACGCGAGAGCCATCTCAGACAACACATTCTGGAGCGGGTACCGAAACATGGGCCTGCTCACGCTCATGTGGCTCCCCGTAATGCTCGTTCTATCAATTCTCATTGCAATTTTTCTAGATTCGCGTCGGGGGAAAATCGGCGCACTCGGAAAGATAGTTGTATTCCTTCCTTATGGAGTGCCATCCGTCATAGGGAGCCTCATGTGGAGTTACATGTACAACCCGGTGGGGCCGGTACCTCTAGTGCTATCAATATTCGGATTACACGCGAATCTCCTTTCTCCCCAAAACATACTCTACGCTCTATTGAACATAATTGTTTGGGAATGGGTAGGTTACAATGTGGTGATTCTCCTTGCGGGATTGAATTCGATCCCGAGGACTTACTACGAAGTAGCTAAGCTTGACGGCGCTTCGAGCCTTCAAGTCTTTAGACACATCAAGTTACCAATGCTCGCAAAATACATTATTTTCATTAGCATGCTTACTGTGATAGGGGACTTTCTATTATTCAACGAGCCCTATGTACTCAACATCATATCCTCTGTCTCAATCGGCTTTACGCCTAATTTATACATCTATTATCTCGAATATGGACTGATCGAGTTCAACTACGCATCGGCCGTTTCCATTGTAGTAATTGCGATTTCGCTAGTCATCGCAATTGTCAGTGTGAGATTTTTCTTTAGGAGCGAGAGATGAAAATGAAGAGAAACCCCGTCACTTACATCGTTTCTTTCGCAGTTCTGGCATTGCTTGGCATCTATTTTCTTTTGCCGCTGTGGTGGCTAGTTGTTTCAAGTACAAAGTCTTACGGAGAGATCTTTTCCACGAACCAGCTGTGGTTTTTTAATCCCACACTGAACAGCTACATAAACGCACTCGGCAAGCCGCTGTATCCAGTCTTGCGCTGGCTAGGCAACAGCCTCGCAACCGCGATTGGCGCAGGAGCCCTCGGAGCATTTGTCTCGGCGATGGCAGGATACGCACTCTCAAAATTCCGGTTTAGAGGGCGTAACATCCTTATGGTGATAATCCTAATCGCCCTTTTGATTCCTAGTGTGGCACTCGCTTTTCCTCAATACTTAGAGGAACAGACGCTCGGCATTACCAATTCGTGGCAGGCAATCATCCTCCCTTCGGCGGTAAGCGCGTTCGGTGCGTTTTTCATGGTAATCTACGCAGAGGACTCGATACCAAAGGAGGTCCTTGAAGCTGCTCGTCTTGATGGCGCTTCAGAGTTTAGGATATTCCGATCCATTGTCTTGAGGTTCTTCAAGCCGGCGCTAATTACCGTATTCATTATTATTTTCGGAGCTACATGGAATACATTTCTCCTTCCGCTCTTTGTCGAGAGAGATCCTTCATGGTACACGCTCCCTCAGGGTCTAACGGACGTGGTGACGCTGGGAAGCGGAAATATAGCATTAGAGTACGAGATTCTTTTTGCTGGATCTGTCATAGCGATCGTGCCATTAATTATCCTAGTTCTGTCGCTCGAGAAATACATTGAAAGCGGGCTTGGACTGGGCGCAGTTAAAGCCTAGATCCTTAGAACGCGATTGTGTTGTCCTAACACAAAGATTCAGTTAACGAAGCTTATACTCAGATTCGACGTTTGGAGGAG
>JARCRS010000181.1 GCA_029850555.1 archaeon
TCCTCTATCTTACTCTTGGGGTTATCTGGAGAGCGTGAACCAATTTTCACTTCATAAACGACTGTCGAGAAACCTTTTGAAAGCGCTTGTCCCACAGGACCGCCTGCCCAAGATTCCAACTTTGTTTGATGACATTTCTCTTGAATGTACACTTGAGATGCAATGAAAAGAATTGCTGTAAGAAAATAGCCTGGATTAGCTTACCCGCCTCGATATGTCTGCATATGAAAAGTAGACAGCAGCAATCAACAAACCAATAATCATGTACACTAGAATTAGAGCAATGGAAAGTTGGATGGTCGGAACCACCGCTGAACCAGCAAGACGAAGCACGAAACTTATTGTTGAAGGAAGGCGAGGGATCACATATTGCTGAGGAAGAGAGTCAGCCGGAGAGGTTGGGAGATATATCTCAATGGTCCTGTAAAAGGCATTGTTTGTGAGGATATATATGAAATCCAAGAAGCCGCTGATTAAGAAACTGGACAAGAAAAGCGCTGAAGAGAAGATGTACGCAAGTGATGAACGCCTCAAAAGCTCACCAAGCATGAATGCGAGAGAATAGAAAAGCAAGCTCGAAAAAGCTTGGGTAAGAAAGAATCCCGGAATTAATCCAAGATCAAGCTGAACTCCAAAGGTCGAATACGCGGACGCGACGCTCAAGAAAACGTCGATGGCAAGAATACCTAAAAAGAGAAGGTAGCCGCCTAGAAACTTGCCAACGAAATAATCACTTCTATTCACAGGCTTTGAAAGTAAAAGTTCCGCTGTCCCCTGCTCATATTCCTCAGACATTGCTCCGGCAGCAATTAGGATAGCGGTGAAATTGAGAAAAAGGGAACCCGTAAGAAAAATTCCTACAACCCAGATATATGGATGATCGGGTGCAGGAACTATATTGGAGCCAGCTCTCGAAAGTGCGAAGTACGGTGTTGTTCCAAGGAGAATCGTGAAAGCAACTAAAATCAGTACTTTACGCCTCGCGATAGCCCGTCTCATTTCGTATCCTGCAAAGGCGGAAATTACATCAATGCGACTCAATCTGCTTCTCCTCTTTCTTGCCCCCACTTTTGCCTCGAAGAGCCTCAATGTACGCTCGCTCTAGCAAATTGTCCGCCCGCTTTATCGTGAAGAGTTTTGCGCCAGAGCCCACAATCAGCTCAGAAAGTTTGGATCTTAAGTCATTATCCGCTCCAGATTTAGCTATTACCTCCGTTATCGTGTTCCCATAATTTGCTTCTTCTCTTCGCACTTCGGAGATACCTTCAAGGCCCCTGATCTTCAAGAGAGTTGATTCACTTAGGGGAGATGATTCCACAATTATGGCTGTATAATTTAAAGCACGTCGAATCACATCGTCAATTGATCCTTGGAAGAGTATTGTGCCGCTGTGAATTAGGGCAACTGAAGTGCAAATAGATTCGACTTCACTCATCATATGCGAAGACATGAAAACCGTACCTTTGTTATCTTTTGAAAACTCGCGAAAAAGTTCCCTGAAATGAGACGAGCCAGCGGGGTCTAGGCCTATCATCGGCTCATCTAAGATGAGAACTTCAGGGGAACCGATGAGAGCCTGCGCGACGCTTAGTCTCTGAACCATGCCCTTGCTCAGTTTTCCTACTTTAGTGTCGGCGTACTCAAGCAGCCCAACGAGCTCAAGGACCCGACGCACCTCAGCTTGCTTGCTGGACTTGAAGTGCAACTCATGCAGAACTAAAGACAAGAGTTCGCTGGGTGTAAGAAATGTCTGGATGTTTGGGAGTTCGGGCGAGTAGGCAACGTTACGTAGCGAGTTCACGTGGTTTGAAATGGGATCCAGTCCATTGACAAGCACCTTGCCACTTGAAGGACGTATCAGTCCCAGCATCATCCTAATGCAAGTAGTCTTGCCAGATCCATTTGGCCCAAGGAAACCGAGCACTTCTCCCTTCTTAACATCCAAATTCACAGGACCAATTGTCTTCCGAGCCCCATAATTCTTGACTGCGTCCTGAAAAGATATGATATTTGAAGAAAAAGCAGAAGAACTCATGATAAGCCGTCATAGTCTATATTTCCCGTATATGCCTTAGCGCGAGGCCTTGCGCTTCTTGTATATGTCTAATCGACCCAATACGAAGGTTTTTCCTTAGAACCTGAGGGACCTGCTGCGGAATTCTTTCTTTTTCTAAACTTCCAGAAGGGTACAGCAAGTGCAGCGGCGCCTAATAGACCTGCACCAACCATTGCAGCCCCTTCCGTTGTGGAGCTTGCATTAGAAGGATCATTAAGAGGAAGATTTGTTGACATGAGCTGTACAAATGCCGAAGACGCCGAACTTCCAGCTTCTTGAATTTGGAGAGAATATAACAATCCAGAGGGCAATGCAAGCAAAGTTCCTGTTGCCGATACGCTCTGTCCATTTGATGAATTTGTTGCGGAAAGATCTAAGAGATATTTTGAAGCAGAATAGCTTGCACCATTTAAAGTAACGGAACTTGCGCCGGCGGTTGAAAGTTGGGCACTGATAGCGACTCCGTGAGCGGCGTAGCTAAAAGATTGGTTTGTTATGCCTGGAACGAAAGGAAATATTTCTGGAACAGCGCTGGTATTTACGACCCTTGAGTAAGTGACATTTTGTAAACTAGATGTCAAAGCAAAAGTCAGATCAGCAAAGCCGTTTTGGTTTGTTGGCGCTGAACTTTCGTTCAAAACAAAATTGCTTTGGTTTCCTCCTTTATCAAAGGTCATTTGATAGACAACATAGCCTTGAGTTGATGAGGA
>JARCRS010000182.1 GCA_029850555.1 archaeon
CTATATCGCATCCGATATAGATATATAGCCATACTTGCCGTACTAATTCTAACCAAAAGTTGACTTAACTTGGTAGTTTCAAAACACCAACAAACACGGGGAACATTCGCCGCTCACTTTCTTCAAAAACCGCAAGGCGCACCACGAGGTCTTTTGCTCTTTTACATTTTGCACCGCATCTCGCTTCGACCGACTCATGGATATGAAATTGCTCAGGATATTGAAGAGAAAACGGAAGGTGCGTGGAGGCCCGCACCAGGCTCAATTTACCCAATGCTAAAGAAACTAACAAACGAGGGACTGATTCGCGTAAGCTCTACAAAGTCTAGAAGCTCAGAGACAGCACAACGAGTCTACGAAATCACTCCAGAGGGCTCAAAATGTCTCAAGGATGGGAAAAATATGTTTGCAAATGCTGGACAAAGATGGACGGCCATGCGAAGAATATTCATGGATTTGATGGATCCATCACAAATTTCGGAATTCCTTACACAGGGATCAAAACTTCAGTTTCAATTGTCGCAGGAATTAATAGAGACCAAGGTTTCGAAGCTTCCACAAAGTGATGCAGAATTCACATTGAAAGAATATGCTTTGAATCTTGAAAGACAGCTCAACTGGACAAACACCAAGTTGTCACAGTTTGATAAGAAAACAACAGCTCCAACAGCGCAAGTAAAAACCAGTCGCTGAATTTTACGATAATAATTAGAAAGAAAAAGAGGATGAAAAATAAAAAATGTCAGGCCAACAACAAGTAGTAAGCGTAAAAGAAGACTATAGTCAGAGACGGACTATTGTCAAAGTCGAGAATCTCTCAAAGAATTTTGGACAGCTGAAAGCTGTAGATGGTGTTTCATTTGAAATCAAGGAAGGAGAGATCTTTGGTTTCCTAGGTCCAAACGGCGCTGGCAAGAGCACCACAATCAATGTGTTAACTACGCTTCTCAAACCGTCCGGAGGAAAGGCTGAGATTGTAGGATTGGATATTCACAAACATCCAAACGAGGTGAGAAGAAATGTTGGAGTTGTTCCCCAAGAATATACAGCTGATGAGGATCTTACAGGTCTTCAAAACATTCTTCTTTGTGGAGATCTTTACGGCATTCCAAGAAGCAACTCGAAACCTCACGCAATAGAGCTATTGAAACTGGTAGAGCTCGAAGATGCCGCAAATAGAAAAGTAAGCACCTACTCTGGCGGAATGCGAAGAAGACTCGAGCTTGCATGCGGCTTGATCAACTATCCAAAGCTGCTTTTCCTAGACGAACCAACTCTTGGACTGGATGTGCAAACCAGGGCAGCGGTTTGGAAGTACATCAGGATGCTTAAGGAAGAATATCATATGACTCTCTTCCTTACGACCCATTATCTGGAAGAAGCGGATTTACTCTGCGACAGAATTGCGATCATAGATCATGGTAGCATTATCAAGATAGGATCTCCTGCTGAGCTAAAAGCTAGCATCGGCGGAGATGTAATCACGGTCGGAGTAGCTGAAGCGCAGCCTGATATTTCGTCCGACATTGCTAAGATCAACCTTGTGAAAGACGTCAAAAAGAACGGTAGTGAATACAGGATAAAATCTGAAATCGGAGAAGAAGCTTCAATCCAAATCATCGACATGATTAGATCTAAAGGACTGCATGTTACGAAGATTTCTTTGACAAAGCCAACGCTTGATGAAGCCTACCTTGAATTTACTGGACGCACTCTTAGAGAAGAGGAAACAAATAGGATGCAAATGATGAGTCAACGTGTTACTATGATGAGGGCTCGAAGGTAAAAGAGTGAGAAAGACATGGTAGAAGAAATTCCAACAACTAGAGCAGTTACGACAGCTCAGGAAGCAGCAGTAATAGAAGAGGAAAGGGAGCAGGAGAAAGCATTCCGCGCGGCCCCGAAACTGAACAAGAGTCCGCTTCATGGGCTTTGGGCTTTAACAAATAGGGACCTCGTAAAGTGGTACAAGAACCCGATTCAACTGTTTATTTCATTGATCCAGCCAATCGTCTGGCTTGGACTATTTGGCAAAGCACTAAACTTTGGCTCATTTATTTCAAGCCAACCGGGTATTACTCCAGCCGAAGTGGCAGCAATTAATCTCAAAACATTTGGTGTCTCTAGCTACTTCTCGTTCCTTTCAGCTGGAATGCTAGCTTTCATTATTCTATTCACAGCGGCCTTTGCAGGAATGTCGGTCGTCTGGGATAGAAGATTTGGATTCATGAACAAGGCGCTTAGCACACCTGTTGGTAGAGGTGCGATTGTGACAGGCAAAGTGCTTCAAAGTGTAATCCGGTCTTTGATCCAAGCAGCAATCGTCTTGGGAATTGCGGTTGTTCTAGGAATGGACACGTCTCACATGAATGTTATGACAATTGCTGGCTCATTCGCAATTCTATTCTTAATGTCGTTTGGACTCTCGTCTCTTTTTGTGATGCTTGCGCTACGGTCAAGCGACTGGCAAACTCAAATGGCAGTAATCAACTTGCTCAACCTGCCACTTTTGTTTGCAAGCAACGCAATGCTTCCAATAACAATCATGCCTAGTTGGCTACAAACTGTAGTGAAGCTCAATCCAGTAAGCTACGCAAACGATGCGACAAGACAGCTGCTACTTGGTTCAACCGCCACCTTGGGCGTTTCTCTCTGGGTAGACTTTGCAGTCCTAATTGCCTTCGCTGGATTACTTGCGACTCTTGGCATAGTAATGTCTTGGAAACTGCTGACGAAGTAAAGTCCCATATCTTTCGAGTTCGCTAAGGGGTCCTGGACTCTAGTGAACTCTTGAAAGTCATCGTCGAGAAAAATGCGACAATTGCCCAAAGAAGTGACATCTTCGTCGCATAAGACAGATTGACCTTGTAGGAATTGACGGGCCATATATTCACAGCAATGTCGGGATTCGGCTGGTTCACCATTATGGCGCTCCACAAGCTGAAATTGAAGAACACCTCATACACACCCATTCCAAGAAGCAATATTGAGATGATGAGAATTAGAGCCCTGAGCGACCTGGGGAATCTCCTGTTTATAATTCCTTGACCTAGGGAAAAAACACAATATCCAAACACAATACCGGCAGCAAAGAGATAGGTGACCGGCTTTGCGTATAGAGGTGAGATACTCGGAGGTGGAAATTCTTCGGGTCCACCATTAGCATTATTCACTAGCTGATTTCCGATAACATTACTTGGGTTTGGTGCAGTCACGTAAAAAATCAAAATCACCACAATTACGATTAGACTAACAATCAAAAGAGATTGGACAACGCGCCTCTCACTGGTGGTTTGAGGCTGATGAGGAGTAAGAATTGAGCTTCGGAGAGTGTTTACTGGTCCTAGACGAGTGACATTTTTCAAATTAAACATTAGACATGTCCTGTTTAGTGTCCTTACTGTTAATTTCTTCATATTGTGTCGTAGTTGGCGTGGTAGGTTCCGTTGCATATCTGAAGAAAGAGCTATTCTTGAACCTCTTTGCTATAAAATCAGCCAAAACGACGCTCGAGAGCGCCAAGGACACTCCAGCAACAAGATCAATCAAATAATGTTGTCCTAGATACAAAGTTGCAAACAATACACAAAACTCTAGTGGTATCATTACGAACACAAGTTTTCTTTTGAATTTAATCATGTAAGCACAAAATAGGGTAATGTAAGCTGCGTGAAGGCTCGGGAAAGCTGCGAATTTATCAGATTCAATAATGGTGTTGAAATGAGCTATTTGAGATAAAACTGGAAGCGTTGACTGCACTGAAGACGAGATCGCGGCATTGCAAGTAGAAGCAGGATTTGCTAGATTGCATGCAATTCCGGAATACCACGGCGGAGCCGTCGGATAGAGTGCGAAGATCAAAAGCGAAACATATGACGTTATTGTTATGGCAATTGCATATCTAGTAAAAAGCGACCTTCTGAATAACCATAGGACCACAGAGGCTACAATAACCAAGTAGAAGTGAAGTGAATAAAAGAATAACATAACATCCGTCATTCCCTGAGAAAAGAAAGCACTTTGAATCATATGAGTTACGTCGACACCATTGATCGTCCAAAACATCTTGTCAAGAGGAGCGAGATCCGCCACACTATCTCCCAAAGCATATACTGACCCAGCTATTCCTTGGAGGGCTTCATACGAAAGCAAAATAACTATGAATGGGACCCATTGTCGTAAGAAAAGTTGCTCTTCAGATTTCTTTGTTCTGTGTAGGATATAGAGCACCACGGGGATCATAACTAGGGCGAGTGCCCCTAGAGAGAATTGAAATAGAACGCCTGCCCGAAAATAATTGTAAACAAGAATAGCAGAATAAGCAAGAACCGCTAAAATGTAGAAATTGCTCTTAACGATCGGAAAAATCGAATTTCTCTCCAAAACCAGCAAACTCCTAAGTAGGCGGTAACAAAGGTTATACGATAAGACACTGGAAGGCTATTCTTTAACTTTTTTGACGCGTGCTCGAAAAATTGAGCTAGCAATCCTCTAAGCAGAAAACATTTGTTTCTTGTTTAGAATGGTACCTAAGAAGACGAAGAAAAAAAGCAACTTTTCTTTGGAGTTACTTTTTACTTAGTTTCCAAGAAATCTCGGAAGCAATCTGCTCCCGGGTCTTGCCAACCGTGTCGATTCCTTCTTTCTGAGCAGCCACAACCAGAGGGTCATTTGAATCAATTGTGGCATTTGTCGTTGTAATGCCTTTAGCAGCGTTATCGAACTCTTTTCGAGCTTGTCCTAAAGCTTTTGCCAACCCTGGAATCTTGTTTGCTCCAAATAGGAAAACAACTATGGCACCGATTAGTATCCAGACAGCTGGATCCTCCCACGACATTGTCGAAAACCTTCACCAAGTAAGAGAAAAACTTCGGCTCATAAGCGTTATGCCGAATATTTCCCAATCTGCTTGTGTGCTATGCTACAACAGTGGGAACGAGTTGCTCTATTCTTTGTGCGCGAAGCTTGCTCGTGATAGAGTCTGAAATTATGAGAAGACTTTGCGACACCTGTTTTCCTCTTTTTGTAAGGAGAAATTCCATCTTTCGTATAACTCCTCGTTCTGTCAATTCCCTGCTTACGCGGCAATCGAGCAAACCAAAACTTACGAGAAATCTTTTTTCTTTAGCCCAAGAAGAGCCGCTAATTCCCACAACTCTAAGAATTCGACTTGAGGATAATGGTCCTTCGAGCAATAATGCTAAGAGTATTCTTGATTGGATGGCGGAGAGAACTAGTTCTTCCATTCGCGTTCGTGGTTCGGAGTTTTACGGTCAGAACTCTGCTTATATAAGAAATTCCTGACATTTACTCACTGAATAAGAGGGCTTTTGATCATAGACGAAACTTTCTGTTCACATAGAATTTTGTTTGGTAACAAAAATTTAATCCCATTCCAAGAGTTTCATCCAATTTCCGTCGGGATCTTAACATATGGATCACAAACCCCCTTTTGCTTGTTTGGTGACACTGCCTGATGTTGCTCCCTTGCGCAGAAGATCTTGATAGGCTTTTTTGAATTGTTTTTACCCACCGCGAATGCGAGATGATCATTGTTTCATTCTTTTTAAATGGAGTAAAGAACTTGCTAGTTTTTGGATACCAATTAAGCTCAAGCTCTACTTTGGGTCTCAGATTTCTTAGTCCAAAACATATTTTCCACCATAGGCATTTCACCTCTTCTTACGATCCGCATACCTAATGCCTTCGTGCAAAAAATCGATGGATAGCCAAGTCAGAAACGCGTATTCCGGTGTAGACGAACCTAGATGATTTCAAACGATATATTTTCCTTCTTCCATAATCTTACTCCCATCGACCAATACATCACAATGCTCTAACAACATATCAACATGGGTCTTTGACCCCCACGGAGCTCCAGTTTCATGCTGGTATGGATCACCAAACGCAATATGAGGCCTTGCCTTCTCATCTTGCAAAAGATTTCCCACGGTTGGCTGAGAAATTAAAAGAGGATTCGTCGGAAGGGCAAATTCGCTTGCCCTATTACTGTTTTCATCAGTATGAAGATATTTTTCAATTTCTTGTTTTAGAGTTTGATTGTCACACTTGATTGATTTACCATCTATCCTGGAGTCTTTCACTTCAAAAGATAAGGGATCCCTAAAGTTGCCATATTTTTCAGAAAACCAATCGCCTAGAAGATTAGTGATGAAATGCCCATTCACAATCTTTGGGGCGGTGAAAGTTTCTCCCTCAGGAAGATTTCCCCACTTGCCCTTCTCATGGTATCTTCCATCACTTGGGACCCATCGCCATGATTTGTCAAACAAAGCTACTATATTTGCGCCTAGATCGTTTCGTATTTCGATCTTCGCCGCTTTTCTTACAATGTCATAGATCTTGTGGGTTAGTACGTAAACTTTATCATAATCAGCACACATGCCTTGTTCCATTAATTGAGTGGTAATGTTTGGCATATGCGCATGCCTTGCGTACTGCGCTGCCTTTCTGATGAAAGGCTCTCTTGCGCCCAGTTCTCCTGGCATGCTTGCCGCCGCCCAGAAAGTGACTGTTGCCCACGGAATTTCTCTTTCGATCGGTTCCGGTAATTTGGTTAGAGGGCGTGTTGCCACATCTTCAAGAAGGAATAGCTTGACATTTGACTCTTTTACTATTTGTAGCGAGGCTTTTCTTAAAGCATTTCCAACTTTTTCTTGATTTTTATCCGTAATTATTAGGACCTTGTCGTTGCTATGTACACCCATACATATCTTGACAGCATTACGAGCTCCCTCCTCAAGTGAACCCATTTGTTTGATCTGAAATCTAGCTCGCGCCGTTAGGACTTAAAAATTCAGCGTGCTTTCTTCAACCAGACATGAATCGTGGTTCCGCTCGAACTAGCCTCTTGGGTGCTTGTCACTTCAAGCCGACCGTTGTATCTATGAACGACGAGTGCATGCACGATCGACATTCCAAGCCCACTCCCTCTTGCTCCTGCAAGATATCTATCGAATACTTTTGAGAGAAGATCTTGCGGGATACCTATTCCTTGATCAGAAAGCGAGACCTTCCAATATTTGTCATCATCCTCTATCTTAATTCCAAGTTGAACGTTATGACCTTCGCTGTACTTTACAGAATTTGAAAATATGTTTGAGAATACTTCGTCCAGAAGGTCGTCCGCTTCCACAAGCATCTCATTTGCTCTCAAACCCTCCGGCAAAACTGTTTTTTCAGAAATTACTCTCTCCTTACTGCCTTGTCTGACCAGGCTGAGGGAGCGTTGAAGCGACTCTACGAGGTTGACTGGATATATCTTTACGGTGTCCTCGGAAAGTATTCGGCCTAGTCTTCTTCCACGTTCGACTAGAGAAGTAGAACCGTCAATTGATTGCAAAAGCGAGTCTATGAGTGTTTGAACCTCAGGATCATTTGCGAATTTTTCTCTCAAGAGTTCTGCACTAAGCTTCGACACTTGGTTGTAATTCCTAATATCATGAGTCAAAATATCTTGCAAAAGCTGAGCTTGTCTTCTACTCCTCTCCTCCTTTGATAGAGTCTCTACAAGTTGAGTCCTAGCCTTTTCTTCCGACTCGCGCAACTCGCTTTGGCGCCAGAGGGCTTCAAAGACAGAGACCATGCCGAGAATTGTTTGCCTGTTTGTGCTGTAGATGTTTGAAGAGACTGCTTCTTGTGTCGTGTTAGCCCCAGAGTCGGAATATTGAGTTAGGAACATCGACTTTCTATCGAAAATCATCACGCTTACGCGAGTTGAGTCAACTTTTCGCCATTCAGCTCCCGGTATAACATCAGACACAGCAGAGTCCGTGAGGGGAGCAAGTACTCGTATCTTAACACCAATTTTTTCTTGTTTTTTGGAGAGGTTTAGAAACGCTTCACGATTACGAAGCAACATCTTATCCGAAGCCGCAATTATTAGAGCCTCGAATCTAAGCTGCTCGATTAGCTTTGCTCCGATCTGAGAGACCTCATTTAGATCTTCAAATAACTTGGTTTCCTGCGGTTCAATGCCTTCTTCCAACTGTCTGATCCTGGCTTCTCCATGGATCGCGCTCTTCCACATGGTCTGAAATACCTGATTCATCTGAACTATCACTTCCGGATTGTTGGTCCAGGTAGCCTCAGTAGGAATTGTCACACTTTCACTCGACTGTTGTTGTTCACCCACAGGCTCTCCGCTCATGTACTCATCCCCTGAGAGAATGAAAGTAACTTTGTTCCTTTCTATGTGCCTAACCTGGACTCCTTCTTTGATGATGGCTTTATAATAATTCGAGTTTTCCTTTTGAATGTCAGCAATTAGCAAGAATTGGAATTTCGGATTCTTACTCATGAGATTTTTTACATACTGGATTCCAGTCTCACGATTTTCTGGTTCGCGGTCATCGATCGCTACGTAAAGATGAGAATTGGCGGATCTATCGATTAGAGCGTATGCTAGTCTTTCTATCTCCTTTATTCCTCTGACAATTTTAGTACTGACTGGTACAATTCCTTGTTCCAGCTCTTGGATTTTCACTCTCGCTGGCAATGCCGAATTCCATAATGTATCGAAGAGATACTGTTGTTGCTCGACGATCACTCTTCCTTTGCTGTAAATGGCTTGAAGAGGAATTTTTGACTCTTTGATCTCAGCAAAAGCGTAATACTCGTTTTCTGTTACAACAAAATTCCCTCTTACGTTCCCAAGATGGCGAAGCTCTACAAACTCAAGAAGCTCTTTACACGAAGCGAGATTTTCCTGCCTGATATCAGAGATGAATCTGATGTGTACCTTCCTGTTCTTAGCAGCCTTTATGAGAGCATTTAGAACTGGTTGAGATTGAACTAAGGCAACTGTACCTACGCTATCATCGCATACATCAAGGCGTTTTAGTGCATTCGAAAGGGTCTGAACTCTTATAGCTGTTATAGCGTCAGCTCCTTCGTAGACTGTCGTAGTCGCTTGATCTTTGAACTTGTTTTCCGCGTTCTCCTTCAAATTTCAGTCTCTCTAACTCTTTGTGATTGTTGTATCCAACCGTTTTTGATCTCGTCAGACCCTAAAAATTTAGTTGCCTTTGAAATCTATGATATGCCCCAGAAAAACAACCTTTCGCTCTAGAGCCGGAGCTAATTATGTTATGATAGACGATTTCTCTATGGTGGTGCTACCTTGAATGGGTGTCAAACCTGACTCATCTTGGTTGGCCTGGAATAGTAGAATTTTATTCTATGTATGAATATAATCTATTCACAATAAATATCGCCAAGGCAGCTTTCCTTAGTATGAATATTTTCATATCCGGCTCAGGGGTCTACTGAACGAAAGAGCCAAGAACTCAGTGATTAAAAGACCTGATCATATGTTGGTTAAAGCTCTGTGATCACATCATGGGGCTTGCTCTCGACCAATCCAACATCTGTTATCCTGATGAATTGACCGTTTGATCTCAATTCCCTAAGAGATGATGCCCCACAATAGCTCAATCCGCTGCGCAATCCGCCCTCTAGCTGACGAATAACACTTACAGCTCCTCCTTTGTAAGGCACTATTGCTTCAACACCCTCAGGGACATAATCAGAAAGGTCTTCTTCACCATGATTTTGCATTTCTCCTTTTATCCCCTTTAGTCTCCCTTCTCTTTCAAGCTGATCTCTTCTAGCCGCCATTGAAGCCATGCCTCGCGTCACTTTGTATCTCTGGTTTCCTCTGAACACAATTTCGCCAGGGCTTTCATCTGTTCCTGCAAGAAGACTACCTATCATCACGCTATCAGCCCCTGCTACAAGCGATTTTGTAATGTCCCCAGAATTTCGAATTCCCCCATCCGCGATCAAAGTCACACCGCTGTCTTTTGCGACTCTACTACAATCGCTAATCGCAGTAAGCTGCGGCACTCCAGAGCCTGTAACAATCCTTGTAATGCAAATTGAGCCGCTTCCCACTCCAACTTTGATCGAATCTGCTCCAGCTCTGATCAAATCTCGTGCGCCTTCGGGCGTTGCAATGTTGCCTGCAATCAATTCAATATTAGAAACAGTTTTCTTGATTTTCTTGATAGCATCAATCGCGTGATCGCTGTGCCCGTGCGCGATATCCAATACCAAAACGTCAACGTCAGAATCAGCTAGCTCCTTTGCGCGATCTAGAAAATCCCCTCTCACACCCACTGCGGCTCCCACTCGTAGCCTACCTTTCGAATCCTTCGTCGCGTTTGGGAATTCTTTTCTTTTCAAAATGTCTTTCGCGGTGACTAGTCCTCTAAGTCTATCCTTGGAATCTACAAGAGGGAGTTTCTCGATCTTCATATCTTCCATAACTTTCTTTGCTTGATCTATGCTTGTCTTTCCCCAGGTTGCAACGACGAGATCTTTTCGTTTTGTCATCACACTTGTAACTGGCGCATTCAAATCTTCTTCAAAACGAAGGTCACGGCTAGTGATTATGCCTTGGAGCTTGCCTTTCCCATCGATGATTAAAATGCCGCCAACGTTTTTTTCACGCATCATTTTTCGTACATCGAAAAGCTTTGCATCGAGTCCAAGGGCATAGGGCGATTCAATCATGATACTTTCCGTTCTTTTTACTCTACGAACTTGGGCAACTTGCTCGTCTAAGCTCATGAATCTATGAATAATTCCGATGCCGCCTTCTCTTGCGAGCGCAACTGCCATTTCGCCTTCCGTTACAGTATCCATGTTTGCCGAGATTATGGGAATGTTTAGAGCGATCTTTGGGGTTAGTTTTGTAGAGGTGTCTACATCATGCCTAGATCTTATTCTTGAATACCTCGGAACGAGCAAGACATCGTCGTAAGTTAGGCCGGTTCGCAAATTTGCTAGAGTTTTACGTGCAGAAGGCTTGCCTTTGTTGCTACTGCTCAATGGTACACGTTTCATTAAGGTGAGTTTTGCCTGTATTTTGGGCTTCCGCCTAGGTGTGGTTAATCCAAGTCAGATATGTTTGAGCCCTTTCACATGACAACGAATATTCAAATAACGAGAATTCCAATTCTAAATTCGTATCCAAAATACCATCATCTTCACTTCTTGAACAATCGATATCTTTCGGGAACTTCGCCTCCTAATTCGAGTCTTTTCATAATTAGATGATAATATTTCATGTCCAGCTCAGCAGCTATGTAATGCCGATTTAGTTTCTTACATTCCACAATTTCAGATCCACTACCTCCAAAGAGGATCAATACTATATCGTCGGGTTGAGTAGAGGATAAAATCAAGGTCCTAGACAGATTTTCAGGTATCTGACAAGAGTGAAATGTCTTCGAGCGCGAGACATTTTTCACAAGATCAAAATAGAACCAATCATAAGGCATTCGGCCCTTCTTTCCTTGACGTAGTAGCTCCATGATTCTCCTGTCGGTGGGATTTTTGTATTCGACCGCGACATTGTCCTTGAAGAATTTGTTGTTTTTTGACTTTGTGCAATGTAGTATTGAGCGATGCGCAGTAGTAAATTTGTGCCTACTGTGTCCGATATTGGTGTTGTAAACCCAAACATATTCATTAACATTTTCAAATTCGCTGTCCAAGTAATTCACTCGTAAATGCGCGTTATTTTTCGGATAATTGATGATGAAGAAATTGCCATCTTCTTTTAGGACGCGCTTTGATTCTTGGGACCAAAGTACGCACCAAGCAATATACTCGTTGAATGACTTTGAATACGACTTTTTGTTGTACTTGACTCCCACGTTATAATCTGGATCTGCGTAAATGCAGTCAATAGAATTGTCCGGGAGTCTTGCTAGTAGATCAAGAACGTCTTCATGGTAGACTTTGTCGATGAACTTCGAAATGCGAAGAGCCAAATGACCGAAAGGCTATTGATCTGATCATTAATGCGTTACTGTCAATAAGTAAAATTTTGAACAAGCTTAAAATTCAAGCCCGTAATTGGGTTAGTAACAATCTCGCTTTGCGGCAATCTTGACGATTGCAGAGGCCTGGCTTAATGCCTTTTTAGACAACTTTCAGGGCTTTCATTAGAAATTTAGAGTTAGGAATCATCATGATCATTGTTAAGAAAGACGTACTTTTGTTCGCATCAAAATTCTCAGGCATTTGAAAGAGCCAAAAAGAAATCTTATCTTAGATCTGTTTCAATGTGCTTGCAAATCTAAAGTTCCGCTTGCAGTCCTGCATAGTTTGTTATTGATCGATTAACCTTGATAGCAAAATCAGAATCTTTTGGAGCAAAATTCCAAGCATTGATCCAGCTTTGCAAAGGAAATCGATAGAAACTTGCGTTGATTTCGACAGTTTTGAACCACTGAGCTAGATACCAAGCAAATGGCGTTGGCTTGCCTTTATTCCAAGGATAAGAATAACGCAAGTCCCTGATGTGCATAATTTCCAAGTTGCTCTAGTCTCTAGATGTTAAAACAAGATATTCGATTTATTACGGTGCGGTAGAGAAAATTGCTCGCAAAAGTAATTGTAACAACGGCAGATTTTTTTAGATATATCGACAACCGCTATGGGATTTCGGTACTCAAATTCAATTTGGATAGGCTTATATTATTCCCGATGTTTTTTACGAACATGAAATTTTCCATCTTATTCTCAAATAAGAAAAAAATCATTTTAGTTTCTCTTGCTCTTTTGGCTATATTGCTACTAAGTGGAGCTCTTACAACAGGAATTGTAGGTTTTTCGGGGGCCTCGGCTTCCTCTGGATCGTCAAAATCTGTTGGACACGAGGGTCAGACAAACATTGGAAAATTGAAGTTGATAGGAAAAACTGCCCTAAGAACCTCTTCTTTAAAGACATCGTCAATACAGGCAACGTCTCCGGCACCTTTAGGGCATGATTATAGCAAGCCGACAACGGCTCAGAGTGCGTCGCAGATACCTTCGGCCTCGTCAGATAGTTTATCCGGATCTGGCGGAGCTACTAGTGCAAAGGGGTTAAACGCGTTTGATAGCGGTCAATCTAATTCCATATCTGGTTTTGGTCCGCTAGATGTCGAACCACCGGATCAAGGATTATGTGTTGGAAATGGCTATGCGCTTGAGGCCGTGAATCTAGCGGTTCAAACTTATAACTCAACAACCTTCGCTCCAGTCTCAGGAGTTACTCCACTAGCAGATCTCGTCGGCTATCCGATTAGTCAACAGTTTGGCGTTTCCCCAGTCGGAGGCGGATATATCCTAAGCGACCCTAGATGCCTTTACGACACGGGTACGGGTCACTGGTTCATTTCATTCCTCTATCTTGGAGGAGCCGGAGTTTTCAGTAACAGCGGGCCTTTCCCATTAGGACCTAATACATACGGGGCAGAGTTTGTGCTTGCAAGCACTGGTACATCTCCAACTTCCTTCAATATTTACATGTTCGATGTGACAAGCGATTCTCTTGCTACGAATTGCCCCTGCTTTGGAGATCAGCCGCTTCTTGGCGCAGATGCAAACACGGTGATTATATCGACAAATGAATTTTCAGTCTTTGCAAGTACTGGCTACTTTAACGGCGCTCAAGTCTATTTACTCAATAAGAACGCGATGGCAGCTGGAGCCTCATCGCCGGGCTTCGTTCATTTTAACATCGGACTCACGGTGAATCCACCCGATGGCGGAGGAGTAGGCTGTACAGCATCTGGTGGCTTGTACTGCTTCTACTCGGTGGATCCGGCCGACTCTCCAACTACGAGCAGCTACGATTCGAGTAGTTCCGGCACAGCCTGGGCGCTTAGCAGTCTTGATTTCACAGGAGCAGGCGACAATAGAATTGCTGTATGGAGCTTCTCAAATACAGCTTCGATATCCTCCAAAACCCCATCTGTAACTCTCACCGAGCATCTGATGACTGGCGTCGAATTCTATGTAAATATTGGTCTCTTAGTACCACAAGGTCAGGGACCAATTCCAGACGGTAGCTTGCTATTCAGCAACACTGGATCGGGCGGCATTGGTTGCGTCGGAGCCTGCCATGTGGGAGAGCTAGCTTCTAACGGAGATGGAATGTGGGACACTGTGACGTACGCACAGGGTGCACTATGGGGGGCAGTCAATACGATAGTTACTCAAGGAAACTCTCGCAGTTCACAACATATGGGCGTTGCATTCTGGGTTGTAAATGCGGCAGGTTCGAGCGTCTCACTTTCAACACAAGGATACATTTCTGCTTCAGGCACGCAACTTCTCTTCCCATCAATAGGTGTCGGACCTAGTGGCAACGCACTTGTTGCCTTTACAGTCACGAGTCCAAATATGTATCCAAGCTCAGGATACGCCTGGATAAGCAAGACATCAACAACCGCAATAGGTGGCACGATCTACATATCTGCGTCTGGTCAGTCTCCTCAAGACGGGTTTACTGAATACCAGCTTATCCAATACAATGCATTCTACAGGCCGCGCTGGGGTGACTATACTTGGGCTGTGTGGTCTGGCGGCAATATCTACTTCTCTACTGAGTACATCCAGTATCCAAGCTGCACTGGCTCAGCCTTCCTCAACAGTGGCGGAACATGTGGTGGAACAAGAGATGCCTTCGCAAACTGGGGGACATCGCTAAATTCGGTAGCTTCTAGCTAAGGCTACTCACAATGCAGGAGCTGGTTATCGCGATGCGAGTGGGTGGGGACTCCGTCACAAATCTAGTTCCAAATCTCGTAGCATGTAGTCAAACAAGCACCTTTCCATAGATTCATTAGAAAGAGTTTAGACACTTGAAAGTGTCTAGCTCCC
>JARCRS010000183.1 GCA_029850555.1 archaeon
TGTCTCACTTGAGGAAAGCAAGTATCACCTCATTAGCGAAATGCGAAATTTCGGTTGGGATCTCGAAAAATATGAGAAGAAAAACCAACTTGCAATTGTTGATGCCTCTCCTTTGAGACAGATCTCGAAAGAGAAGGAAGATGAGAATCCCGCATCAGAAGCCGACCAAAGAGAAGTGAGAATAAGAGGGCCAGAGTTTTCAATTCAAGCGCTTAGCACGGTTATTCGCAGTTATGCAAGAGTAACTAGGGCCACGCGAATAGTAATAGATCCTATAACCTCCCTCTCCTTCCAATTTCCCGATGAACAGCAGCGTAGGATTGCCATAATTGACTTGCTTGATTCGTTGATGAGCATGGGCACGACTAATCTAGTGACAAGCGAGATGGGAGCTATAATTGGAAACGCGCCTGGCGAAAGGCAAATCCCTTCTGAAGAGTATCTGTGTCACGGTGTGATTGTACTTCACAGTACTTATTCGGCTGCGAGAGGGGTAGTTCCTTCATTAGAAATAGAAAAGATGAGGGAAACAAAGCACGATAGACAGCTCCATCCATATGTCATTGAGGATAAAGGCATTACAGTTTACACTGAAAGATTCCTGGGCTGAATCGTTCAAAAACTGGCGTTTGCTTCGTCTTGCTTTCCTCTTCTGAGAGAATCCTTTAAAACAACTGCGCGCTTGATGTTCCTCACTTAATTTATGGCATCTCAAAGAAGAAGAGAGGCTCTTGGACTAGAATAGATATCGTATTTTTGATCTGTTGAAAAGAAAAAGGGAATCTGATGACCTGTTACTAGTTTCTTACAAGAAGAAGATGAAAAAGAGGATTTTGATATGCCAGCTGTTGATTTAACCCAGCTAGTTCGCTCTTCGATAGAAAGGAATAGCGGGATACCTGCAATACTTGATGCTTACAGCGAGTTCGTAGACAGTCCGATCGGTCCCTTAGAGCTTCAAGACCTAGAATCAGTATTTGCTGCTATACTAGGAAATCTTTCCGAGAGGTTTCCGCAACTTGCCTCAAAGAAAGCTGCCACGAATGCTCGTAATGATGTTGTTTCATTTCTCTCGGCTGCAAATAACAATCCGGATCGAGTAAAGACCCTGCTTAGGCAAGAGCTTCGTAGTGTAAACAAGGTTATGGCTGCTTCAATCGCGGAGCGCTTTTCGAGAATGAATACCGAGGAACGAAGAGCTATTGACGCAACTTTGCGACTGATCAGAAGATCTCAAGAGGAAATAATCTTCAGGGTTGAGTTTGGAAAAGGGATAGAGGGTAGCGGGGCGGAATTTGAGAGATTTTTCGCGGCTGTCAAAGCGCAATCACCAACGATGAAAGAACTTAGGTTTCAAAATCTCATCGTAGAGAAGGGAATTTTCAACAAGCTGATACTGAAATCAAAAGACAAGCGCGACAACACAATTTGGGTCCCGTCTTTCTTCGCTAAAGAAAATGCCGATTCGTTAATTGAAAGAGCAAGCGTAGTGTCCGAGCATCTCTTTCTCTCACGATTGAAAGAGATGAGAGAGCAAGGAAGGCTAGATACAGTAAGGCCCATCCTTACGAGATTTGTCGAAAGCCAAGGCGTACTGTCAGGATCTGGCGAAGTTCCAGATGAAATCGCTGACTTTGTTACAAGAGTTAGCGGAAGATACGTTATCCTCACTCCTCTAGAGCTCGACGACGTCTCTGCCTTATTTGCAGAAGAGGAATCTGAGGAAAGAAGGCTTCAAGAGGCTGATAGAGAGAAGCAAAAGCAGGTCGAGTCCCGGGAGAGGTCGCGGATCGAGCAGCTTGAGATGGAGAGGCAACAGCAGCGAAGGAGACTCACGATCCAAGTCCCAGTAGCAGAAAGTGAAAGAGAGAGAAAGAAATCTGGCGAATCCATCTACATAGGCCATGGTCTAGATATTGAACAGTTTGTTGGGGCACTCAATAGAAGGTTGCCAGAAAAAGAGATAGGCGCTCAGGTAAAAACAATAGGAGACTATTTCGTCGATCTTTCTGAAGTAAAACAGGCGGGCATTTCGATAGTAGGTTCTTCTGGATCTGGAAGAAGCACAACACTCAGGAGGATCTTAGATGGACTAGCTTCTGCAGTCTCGTTGTTAGGGGCAAACAACAACCCTCGTATTTTCGTTATCGACCAAAAGGGAGAGCATAGAGGAATCGCCTGGAAGTTCAAGTGGGATGTCCTTGCGTTTGCTTCGGATGCGCAATCTCGACAGTTTAGGCTGCCATCTTTCCTAAGCAGGGAGGATGAGGAGGGAGGTTCCGAGCTCGCGGCCGGGCTCTTACAAGAGTGGTTACTTCAAGCAGGGGTTAGTTGTACTGAACAGCAAAGAGCAAGAATTGCTTCAATAATTAGAGCGCAAATCGGATCTGCTAGTGCTGAATCTATTTCGAAGGCGCTTATGGCAGAACCGGAACTTGCTCAAGTGGCTCAAAAGCTCGCAAAAAATATTCTTTCCAAGACCGCGATGTCAAGAATATTCACGGAAGATCCGCAGGCAAAACTCGAAAAGGGTGAAGGAAGTGCCATCTTCGATGTGTCGGGAAGGGGACTAAGAGATCCTACAACAAGAGAAGAAAGACTCATCGCTTCTGTGTTAATCCTAAAGCACTTGCTTGATTGCAATGTTCAATTCTCGATCGTTGTGCTGGAAGACGTACTAGACAGATTCAAGAGCGAAAGCTTACGGAAAAAAGTTGTACACTATGTGTCTAGGTTACGGGAAAAGGGTAACACAGTCATTGCAACCTCAAGATCCCAGATAAGGGATTTTGTGGGTGGTGGATCGCTCGAAATCTTGCACAGGCTCTCAGGCGAAAAAGTGGTGGCTGAAGAGATAAGCGGTTTCAAGACAACGCAGCAAATCAAGAATCTCGCTATAATTGTCACGTTTCTCCCCAGGGGTTACGCATTCACTTCTTCGATCGTGGCCCGCGAAGGAGCTTCGCAAAGCAAGAACGTTCCTTCAGCGGCTATCAAGGTCGAGCCTCTGCAGTTTTCCACTTCTGTGTAGATTATAGCCTTTTTAGAGTGCCTCTTCCTTCAGAAAGAGATAGCCCAAACCGAGAAGCTGTCCGTAAAATTTGTCAGCGACAACAACAAGACTTGAAGCTCAAGCAGAGAAGGAAAAGTTCTTTGTCATTGGGAAGAGGGTTGCAAAATATGATTCTCTTGAAAAAGTGAGTGGACAGGCTCAGTTTCTGATCGATCTAAAGCTTCCCGGCATGCTCTACGGCAAGATTCTCCGTAGTAGATATGCACATGCAAAGATTTTGAAAATTGAAACAAAAAAGGCGGAAGAGCTACCAGGAGTTGTTGCAGTAATAACTGCAAAGAACACGCCGAAAATCAAATTCGGATTTTTAAAAGATAACCTTCCTTTGAAGGATGATAAGGTATTGTCCTATCGCGATGAACTCGCTGCTGTTGCCGCAATAGATGAACAAACTGCGTTAAGAGCTTTGGATCTCATTGAAGTAGAATATGACAAGCTCCCTTCGGTATTTGATCCGATCGAATCAATGAAAGAAGGCGCTCCAAGACTCCACGAAGGGTATGAAAATAACCTTGTAAAGATTCCATTTTCTTTCAAGGCTGGGAATCCAGAGTCAATTTTTTCTTCACCCGACGTTTTGACTTTTGATGATGTTTTCAAAGTTCATTTCATGACTCATACTGCCCTCGGAACGATGGGAGCTCTTGCCTCATACGATCCGGGTGGTCACTTGACGATCTATGCGAACACGCAGGCTCCGTTCATGTATCAGCGTGAGATCGCAGAAGCTCTAGGTATTCCAGGAGAAAATGTGCGAGTCATCCAGCCTTACATCGGTGGCGCGTTCGGAAGAGGAATGGATGTCTATCCCTCCGACATTATTGCGTGTCTTCTATCAATGAAAACTGGAAAGCCTGTCAAGATCTTGTTTTCGAGAGAAGAAGATCTTAGCTATTCTCCGACGAGACAGCCAGCTTTGATCAAGCTGAAGACTGCAGTTTCACGCACCGGAAAAATTCTTGCGAGAAAGGCGGAGGTGTATCTTGATACAGGAGCGTACGTCTCTTGGGGAGCCTTTGACTCTAGAGTAATGATGGCGACTACAAGCGGGCAGTATAGGGTTGACAATGTGCAGTTTGATTCTTTTGTAGTTTACACAAACAATCCCTACTCCGGCACAATGCGGGGCGCCGGAAACCCACAGATCAATTTCGCTATAGAATCTCAGATGGATAAAATCGCAGAAAAATTAGGCATAGACCCGCTCGAACTAAGACTGCGAAATGCGAACCGACCAGGCGACACAACAACTCAAGGAATGAAGATTACGACCTGCGCAATGGAAGAAACTTTGAAGCTTGCGGCAAGGGAGATCGGCTGGAAAGGAAAGCATCGTGAAGGAAAAAGTAGAGGGATTGGATTTTCGACTCTGTTTCATGTCGCGGGCGGAGCTAGGGTTTACAAGTCTGACGGCTGCGGGGCTATGATCAAGATAGATGATTTTGGAAAAGTATGCGTTTCAGTTGGAAGTACGGAAATTGGCACCGGCTCTGATACTTCGATTGCACAAATTGTGGCTGAAGAATTAGGCGTTCCGCTTTCAAAAGTCGAGATCATAAACAAGGACACGGCCCTCAAACCTTGGGATGTGGGAACTCATGCTAGCAGGGCAACCTTTGTGGGAGGAAACGCAGCCTTGCTTGCTGCACGAGATGCCAAAAGACAGATCTTGAAGCTTGCATCTAAAGAATTTTTGGATGATCCTTCAAAACTTGAAATCAAAAATGGAGAGATCTATTCAATTTCTGATCCAAAGAAAAGAATCGAATTCACAAAATTATTGAGACGCGTCCACTTTAAGCAAGGTGGAACGATGATTATGGCGAGCGCTTTCTTTGATCCTCAAACGGAGATGTCGGATGAAAGCGGAATCGGAAACATCTCGATGACGTACGCTTTTGGAACTCAAGCTGTTCTTGCCGAAGTTGACGAAGAAACTGGAAAGATTGATGTCTTAAAAGTGGTTGCGGTGCACGATGCCGGAAGAATCTTGAATCCAAATGGAGCTGAAGGACAAATTCAAGGCGGGGTCGTCATGTCCCTTGGGTACGCACTCTTTGAGGAGCTAATATTGGATGAGGGGATGGTGATGAATCCGAGCTTTGCAGATTACAAGCTAGTGACTAGCCTTGAGGTTCCAGAGATCAAAGTCATATTTGTGGGAAAGCCAGATCCTTCGGGGCCATTTGGGGCAAAGGGGCTAGGAGAGCATGGATGTATTCCAACTGCTGCAGCAGTTGCGAATGCTGTCTACGATGCTATTGGGGTCAGAATA
>JARCRS010000184.1 GCA_029850555.1 archaeon
ATTTTGGCTTTGGATTCACTCACGACACAAATACAATTACTGTTAAGCAAGGTAGAAGTAGCTATTCAACACTTGTCACACTTCAAGAAAAGCTCGATAGACAAATTGAGCTCGCCCAGAAAATCATGGCTGTTAATCCTAACGAAGTAGTAAAATCAGTACTAAGAACACATCTGCTTCCAGATATAATTGGAAATACGAAAGCGTTCACTGCTGAAAGGTTCAGGTGCAAGAGCTGTAATGTAAAATATCGTAGGATCCCGCTACGCGGAACCTGCCTGAGTTGTGGTGGGGTCCTCCAACCGAACACCACTCGCGGCTCTGTAGAAAAATATCTGCAGCTAGGTCTGCGATTATCGGAAAAATATGATGTAGGTGAATATCTTAGAAGTCGATTTGTTCTGGCATCAGAAGAGCTTGCCACTCTTTTCAAGCCCGAAGGACAACAGATGGAGATGGTTGATTATTTATTGGCAGGATCTTCAGTCCCAGAAAGACTAGAAGAACGAGCCGAAACCAAAATGGCAGTTATGGTAGAAAACCCGTTAATTCTAGAGAAAGCGGATGAAAAAAAGCACAAGCGTAGTAAACCTCCTTCTAATGAGCGAGAACAGTACCAGGCTACTTTGTTTTAAGGAAAGAAATCAAAGTGCGAATATTCCTTCTTCCACCACATATTTTTCCCTCGTCGCATCCATTAGCTCTCATGTGAAGACTATATCATAGATAGTGGCCCAAACAAAAATGCACATATTAACTCACGACGAATTACCAGATTCATTTGACTCAGAAGTCCAACTACTACAGCTTGGTGCCGGCTGGGGAATATTTGATTTTGATCAAATAAAACGCGCCAGAAAAATGGGCTACCCTTCTTCAGATTACTTTGCAGTGTACGCAGTTGAGGATGACAGACCAGTTGCAAAGGTCGAGGTGATTCACATCGAGTTTGAGACTCCGAAAGGTCCTGAAATTATGAGTGGAATCGCTGGAGTTGTCACGAGACGAGACAAATCAAGACTGGGCCTCGCAAAGCAGCTTTTGTTGGAAGTTCACGAAAGAGAAAAAGCCTCTGGCATCAAATACTCACTTCTCTGGACAGGACGAAACAACAAAGCACACAATCTCTACGAATCATTAGGCTATGTGGATATTTACGATCCAAGTATAGCTCTCCTCAAAACTCAAGGTAATAGAACTAATTCCAAGGATCTAACAATACGAACCGCGACTACCAATGATGAGGAGTTGATGGACAATCTTCATAGAAAGATCGTTTCTAAACACTTGGGTTTTAGACAACGTCCGAAGAACTTTATGAAAATATTATTTGATTTAGAGTTCGAAAAGTCTGACTCATTCCGAATTTTCATTCATGAAAACACTCCAGTGGGATACGCCTATTTTCAACAGAACACTGGCTGGATAAAATCATACGAAGTTATCATAGAACGAGAATATGTCGAGGCAGCCTTATCCTTACTTGAGACGGAGGCTAAAGGTAGTTGGCTCGCTTTCGCAAATAGTTTTGTTTCTAGTGCACGTACTCTTCTTACGAAACGAGGTTATGTTTTCTCTGATTATACTTATGGAACGCTAATGGTATGTAGCCTTGATCAGGCTTCAAAACAAGAAAATATGGATGTTTTGCTTGGGGCAAACGATCCTAGATTTGTTTGTCACGGACTAGATCATTTTTAGTCTCTCTTTATGGCCAAATAGAGAAAGCCGGCTAAGGGAAGAGCTACCCAGAGGATTCCTGTTGCAACAATCGAAGGTATCGTTATTCCATATCGAGCAGGAGAAATCAATCCAAATGTACTCTGACTTGTTAAATACGTAATCACCAATTGAACAAACTGCGCAGGATTTAGAAATTCACCAGCTATCTGGTATGATAAGTAGCCATTAGAGGCGAACCCGGCCCCACTAACTGTGACCAGCAGTGAAATGAGTATACTCCAAAAGAGGTCAAAGACGAGGAAAAGTCCTATCCCAATACCAATAAGAAGACCTGATGATTTTATGACACGCGAAAGAAGCATCATTAAACCAATGAATGCTCCGAGCTCTACGAAGAAGGCTCCTGCTGATGCAAGCAAGAGGGTGGTGTTAAAAGGTGATTTTGTATAGTAGTACACTATCGCGTCCACAACTCCCATTGAAATTGAAATCGCAATGGCCATTCCAGCAAAGCTAGAAAGGAACCTCGAAAGAGATAACCCTCTCCTAGAGATTGGCTGAGCTAAGATTGACTCAAGCACTCCTGATACCCGATCCTTGCCATACGCATTGTAAGAACCAATTATCGCGATTAGAGGAATAAAAATTCCAAAAACTGTTGTGAAGAAAGAAATGACAATCTGGTTCGATTGACCTACACTTATTACTTGAGCAGAAGGATAGAGTTGGGTGACTGAAAAAGTAGTGTCCTGCGCCACCGTTCCATTAGGGTAAAATAGCCCAAGAGTAATTTGAGAATTATTTCCAAGGTTTGGTTCTAACTGTGGTGGAGTAAAAATCTGGTTAAAAGTTGTCATATTGCTTAGAAAGGTCATATTACTTTCGCTGAGGCCAGTCGGTATAGAAATGAAACCGCATCCTTGGAATTGATTTGGATAACAAGTTGCATTGTTGAATTTGTAATATAGCGAGTACCCATTTGGAACTGAGCCATCAGGACCTGCCCACATTACTTTGATATCCTCCTTCTGCGAGTTAGATGAATCAGTCACTGTCGTGATGGGGATGCTGGATAAGGCGACTATTTGGCCAGGAGCAACCGGAGAAGATGCCGAAGACCCATTCTTGGCTGTGTTATATTGCACATAGGGCGAGCCACCGCCAAAAGACTCTACATTGCCATTTGGTTGGCTAATTTG
>JARCRS010000185.1 GCA_029850555.1 archaeon
GAGTTTCGACAGGATTATTCCGCAACGGTTTGCATCCGTTAATGGAAGAACGGGTACTCCCGTTTTTGCTCTAGTAGTGCTGATAGTGGCGGTTTCCATTGTTGCATATGTGGCTAGTTTCGCTTCCACTTATTTTGGACCATTCGTAGCCTTTTCAGTCATAGTTGTGCTTGCCTTCCTACCAAATGGCATTACGGCCACTCTTTTGCCTTTCTTGAGGAAGGACACATTCAAGTCTGCGCCGAGTATAGTACAAAAGAAGATCGCAGGATTTCCCTTGGTTTCAATCACAGGAATAATACATACTCTTGCTTTTGGGACGGTTCTTGTTTTGGTTTTCCTGTATCCTTCTTATTCAGGAACGTCGACTGGAGCTTTGGGCATTGGAGCATTAATAGTAATATTATTCGCACTGGTCGCGGCAGCTCTGTTCTATCCAATTTCTAGGGCAATAAGACGCAGACAGGGCATCAACCTGGATCAAGTATTCAAACAGCTTCCGCCAGAATAAGGCTTTGACAGAGTGTTCAATTCAAATCTGTTACAATTTGAATTGAAGAAAGCCTCACGGGATGACATGTTTAATCGTTCAAGCTTTTATAACTCACTTAGAGAGGTTTCATTCAAAGATATGGGAAGAGATTTCACGCGAGTTTTTTTTGTCACGGATGTTCATGGTTCTGATAAATGCTTTCGTAAATTTCTCAATGCTGCAAAGGCGTACGATGCCGAAGTGTTGATCCTCGGCGGCGACATTACGGGTAAAGCTATAGTTCCCATTATTGAAAAGGGCGGTGAGAAATATTCCAGCAAATTCTTCGGCAATAATTTGGCTATGAACTCACGCGACGAACTAGACTCGACAATTAAAATGATACGCGACTCTGGCTTTTACCCATATGTCGCTAATGAAGAAGAAATTAGGGCGATGGATGCTGATAGGGCCAAATTGGACCGAGTTTTCGAAAAATTAATGGTCGAATCTATCGATAGATGGATGATACTCGCTCGTGAGCGTCTCAAAGGAACCGGAGTCAAGTGCTTTATTTCTCCAGGGAACGATGACATTCTAGCAATTGACGAACATATCAAGGACGGGGACGAAGTCATCAACCCAGAACAGGAGGTCGTAAGAATCGATGATAAGCATGAAATGATAACTTTGGGGTACACTAACCACACCCCCTGGAATTCGGCTAGGGAAGTTGACGAAGATCAAATGCGCTCGATGATTGAAGGTATGTGTTCACAAGTTTCCGACATGAAAAATTGTTTATTCAATATACACTGCCCTCCTATTCGAACGCTCATAGATCAGGCTCCTGCTCTTGATTCAGATTTGAAGCCGATCGTGAAGGGGGGCGAAATTCAAATGATCCCAGCGGGAAGCCTTGCCACGCGAGAAGCGATAGAAAAATACCAGCCGCTATGTGGTATTCACGGGCACATTCACGAAAGCAAGGGAATCGCAAAGATAGGCAAGACTACTTGTTATAACCCGGGAAGTGAATACACGGAGGGCGTGCTGAAAGGCCTGGTACTTAATCTAGGTGATGGGAAAGTTAAGAGCTACAATTTTACCTCTGGTTAGCGAGTTATTTCAGCCATTGCTCTAAGAAATTTCGAAATCTCGCTTTTCGTATTGTAATGCAATAGGGTTACCCGCACGGCGCTCGGTATGTCATAAAGTTCTTGGGCATTGTTCCAAAAGTGACCGGCTCTTGCCGCGATGCGATAATCTGTCCATAGTTTCTCAACAACTTCACTATCGCTCTTGTTTTTCACTTTGAAAGTAAAAGTGCAGTCTCTCTCGGAAAGGTGCGTCTCGTCGGTTATGCCGTATATTTTGAGATTAGATAAATCGCACAGTCCTCTTTCTTCATGTGGACCAAAGAGCATTGAGCTTGTCAATTCTCTGCCGTAACTCTCAATCAAACTCATGCTTTCCTTGAGCACTTTAGTTCTCTCTTCTCCTAAATCTGTAGAATCTCTATCATCGTTTACCCGAGAGTATACCCAGAGAAGATATTCGATTACGGCTTTAATCGCGGCAAACTTTGCAGGATCACGAGTTCCAAGCTCGAAGCTCGACGGCATGACTTTTCCTGATGCATTTGGATCAACATGGAAGGTCTGTATCTCAGGGAATACCTGTTCTTTGACGTACATGTAGCTCCCATGAGGACCAAAGAACTTGTACCCTGAGAAAACTAGAAAATCGCAATCCAAATCCTGAACGTCGATCGGCCCCTGTGGAACATGATGGACGGCATCGACTACAACATACGCTCCAACCCTATGTGCAATTCTTGCAATTTCTTTCATCGGAGTTATAGTCCCGAGTAAATTGCTTGAGGCACCAATGGCAACTACTTTCGTATGATTATCGACGAGGCTTTCTAGATCGTTTACATCTAACCTGCCATCATCCATCCGTAGTTTAGCTAACCTTACTTCCTTCAGCTTCCCTCTTTTCTGCAGGTCAAGATAGGGCGTTACATTCGCATAGTGTTCAAGATTGGTTGATACGACGTTATCAGAGTCTTCAAATTTTGCTGATAGCCCGTAAGCCAACTTGAAAAAAAGATCACTAGCGGAATCGCCCTGAACTATACTGTAGGGATTAGGCGCATTTAGCAGATCAGCAATCGCTCTCCTCCCTTCGAGAATCATTTCCTCGTTTACTTTAGATTCCCTGTAAACCCCTCCTCGATTAGGAGCAGATTTAGTTCGAGCTAGCGCTTCTGCATCAATAGCTGATTGGAGAACTAAACTTCCTGCACCATTGTCGAAGAAGATTCTTTCTCCATCCGCACTCCTTTCGACTGTCGGAAACTTTGTTCGAATTTCCTGAACTATTTCATCTGTGATTTGTTGCATTTTCTAATACTCCTACAAAATCAATGCGACGGGTCTTGTGAGACCTGCGGTTCCTCCGAACAATGAAATTGGTGTTCCGACAAACACAAACTCCTTTCCTATCAGCTTATCCAAGTTAGAAAGATTCTCAAAAATGACAACATTATTTGGGAGTAGCAGGTGATGAGCAACCCAAGGAGCATGGTCTGGTCCTAATGCGTCGATTCCTATTGCTCTAACGCCAAGCTCAATAATGAATTTACACGCATCCTCAGTCAAATCGGGATTTTCAAGCCAATCCTTAGAGTCGCTCTTTGCCGTGTATCCGCAATAAAAGAGCAGGATCCAGTTCTCATCCACATCTTTCCTGTGCCCGGTTGACTCAAGAGCTTTTTCAATATCGTTCTTTGTTATCTGATATCTTGGTTTGCCCGCAAAGTCAAGTACCACTCCGCGCGAAACAAACTGCTTAACTGGAACCTGATCTACAGTCATTCCTTCTTTCGTCATGTGAGCGGGGGCATCAACATGTGTTCCAGAATGTTCCGCAAAGAACCAAACGTATGATTGGAAACCTTGGACATCGATCGTAGTGAATGTAGTCCTTAGAGGCTGGGGATGACCCGTAAACATTGGCGTGGCCATGCTTTTCAGGGGGACTGCTAGGTCGATTATTTCTTTGAACTCGATCAAAAAGAGTTAACTCGAGTTTTATCAGCAAATCGATTTTTATTATCTTTTGCGATGAATCCTCTGGCTCTACGATTTCTTTTCCAAGAGCCTTTCCGCATTTGATAAAAAAAGTGATTAAGCCTTTATAGTGAGACTAGTTTCGCGATTCATATGACTGGCAACGTGTTTCGAGAGATTCACCATACTGCACTAAATGTGTTGGATATTGATAGATCCGTAAAATTCTACAAAGATGTCCTCGGTTTGGAGCTACTCTTCGAACCTCGGGAAGCGTCAGGTGAAGCGTTTGAAAAAGCTACTAAAATCGACGGCGCAAAGATCAGGTTCACTATGCTCAAGGTCGCAGAGGGATCTACGTTAATTGAACTCATTCAGTATTTGACTCCAATGGCAAAACCAAATGAGCAAAAGATATGCGACACTGGAGCGCCGCATGTAGCTTTCAGGGTCGACAATATCGACGAAGCAAAAAAGAAACTTGAATCAAAAGGGGTGAAATTCAATAGTGATCCTGTTAGAATTAAGGAAGGACCCCTTAAGGGAAGGGCGTTTGTCTACTTTCCAGACCCTGATGGATTGACTCTAGAGTTATTCCAAGAACTGCCTTGACGAAATTCAAATACAGAACTTCGACTTTAGTACAGGGGAACCTCGGTTATCTCTTCTATCGGCCACTTGCTAATTACTTCACATCCCGAATCGTTCACTATCATCATTTCTTCGATTCTCACTCCAGCCTTTCCGTCCGGCGTCCCATCGAGCGTCTCAAGAGCTATAGCAGTGTTTTGTTTCAGCTTCTGCGGCCATTTTGAGGCTACTGGTTTCCAAAAGAAAGGAGGCTCGTACAAGCTCAAGCCAATCCCGTGTCCCATGTTCATCCAAAAAGTCGAAAGTCTCTCCGTCTCGCTCCCAATGAAAGGAGCTCTCTTTCCCCAGAGTTCACCGTCATCTGGCCAGTTCTTGACAACATCCATTGTGGTAGCTCCTGGCTTAACCGCCTCTAATGCCTCGCGCATCCAATCGTATACCCTCTTGTAAGTTTCCCGTACCTCTTTGGACGGAGGTCCAACATTGAAAGATCTATAGTAGCAGGATCGATACCCGAAGAATCCAAAGTTGAAGAAATCAGCATATACGACATCTCCAGGTCTGATCCGCCTAGTACTCGCCTGTCTAGTATTGTCTTTCGGCCATGTGTGCGGACCAGAGTCGATAAATCCACCATTAACAGTTACGCCATTTTCTACAGCGTACGCAATGCATTTTCCCCAGATTTCTCGTTCACTGACTCCAACACGGAGATTTTTCGCAAGAGTTGCAAAGCATCCATCCACTATGCTCGCAACAGATCGGATACATTCGAGCTCGAGAGGAGTTTTTATCTCCCTTGCTTCGTTGATTGCTTTCGTTCCATCCAAGCTTAGGTTTAGACCTGTTTTCTCTAGCTGAGTGTTTATCTGCGGAACAAAGGCATCAATGCCGATTTTTTCTCTCGCCAATCCAAAATCCTTCAGGACCGAGTAAATTTGCTCTGCAAAGGAACGGGTGAGAAATTCCTGAGCTTCAGGGGCGCTCGCAAAGTTGGGGCCCCCCCATCCCGGAACCGCGTACTCGACCTTGATGTTTTTCAGCTGATCTTTAAGGACGTACGCGGTATTTGCTTCTTCAAAGCCTACGGGTTCGCCTTCCAACGGAACGACGGCATATCGATTTCCACCGATTGCCGAGGCCCCCGGAAAGATCGGGGGAATGTTAGTAGAATAACCTACGTCTAACTCGGTCAAGCATATAATTGCGCTCAGACCGTAGTGTTTCATCCGTTCTCTCAGTCGAACGAGTTTGTCCCGTAGCATACGATCAAAATCAATGTGGCCAAGCGGCGAATCTTCCGTTCCGCCCATTTCGCCGATGTGATAGTGTGACATTACGAAATTCGGGAGTCTGAACTCTGTTTATAGCTTTTGGATGCAACCGTTTTCTGATGTTAGTTAGATCTGAAAAACAACTGACTTCCTTTGATCAAAAGATTAAAATGCGAAATCACTTGTCAGAATCAAGGATAGGTTTCGTCTGGAGGGTCCAGCGGGCCAACTTTCAAAATTTCGTAGATAGTTCCAAGCGTAGCCTCAGTATCAAGGTAGAAGAATTCGTTTCCGCAAAACTTTCCAGTCTGAACTAGATTAATCCCGGCCTTTTTGTACTCGTACAAGATTCTTCTTACTGTTTTCATGCTAGAGTAATTAGACTGGATGTGCTGTAGCCCTTTGCCGCCCCGATCCAAAAATTCTCTGTAAGTGCTCGGACCTTCGACCGGTGAAATTACCTCAAAATATGCGTCACCTACTTTTGTGATCGCAAAATCCATTGTGTAGGAAACTGGCTTTCCGCGTAGTGTCGTATTCGTCAGGCGCGGAGGCTTGCAGTGATATACATCCCAGGGGCCCCAGCCAAGCGTTCTTGAGTAGGTTTCGACACTTTTCCACAAGTCCCTCGCTACTGTACAGGCTCCATCAATGCTTCTCCGCTTCCCTGCTATGAGTTCATTCGGATTTTTTCGTGCCATGATCATTTCAACCCTCTTTATGTACTAATTTGCGATGAATTTACTTGCAAAAGTACGTAGGTTTTCGATTTGAGCCTCGCGAGAGGTCGCACCATTATAATCTATTTCTATAGTTGCTAAAGAAACGCCCAGTTTCTCGAATTCTTCGAGTATAGATCTATCCTCCTCAAAGTTACTCGAGAGCATGAGCTGATCGTCTCCCTTCGCTCCCTTGTAAATTGTATCCTTGGCTCGAGAGTTGAAAGCAAGCCTTGTGCTTATAGCTTTGCTCGGGCCGTCAATCGCCCTAAATTCCGACACAAGCTTTCTGAAAAGAGCTGGAGGAGATCCATCAGCATGCCAACCGTCGCCGAGAGTGCGCGCTCTCCTCATTGCGGCCTTGCTATTTCCGCCGATCCAGATGAATAGCTCTTTTTGAACAGGTCTAGGTTCGAAGGACTGAGAATCAAAATGTTGTCGTATTACCTTACTTTCAAAGTTCTTATCTCCTCTCCAAAGGGATTTTATTAAACGGATCGATTCATCCAAGCGCTTGCCTCTGTTATGGAAATTAGAACCAAGTATTGAATACTCATCTTCATTCCAGCCTGCGCCCGTTGCAAGTGTCACCCTGCCACCGCTCAGATAATCAATAGTTGCAAGCTGTTTTGCGACGATTACGGGGTTACGCAGCGCCATAACTAGAGAGGAGATCCCGAGCTTGACTTTGCTTGTTACCGCGGCGAGATATCCTAACGTTGTCATAGTCTCCAAGATCGTGCCGTATACCGTGCCGCTGTTTTCTGGCATAAGAATATGATCCGTCAGCCAGATAGAATCATACCCCAGTTTTTCCGCTTCCATGGTTGTAGCTCTCAGAGTTTCGAGATCAACTTCTTTGCCGTAATTGGAGAGACAGACCCCATACTTCAACTTCATTTATCGCTCGAAAAGACGAATTTCAGTTCAAGTTAAGCTTTGCCATAGTCCTGCTAGATCACATTGCAATGGAATGAATAACATGTTTTTTATAAAACGAAAATCTTTCAGCTTTTCATGGTTCTCGTGGACCTGACTACGCCAAAGAACTTGAGCTTTCTGACAACAGGTCGCACCAAGCTTTTGAGACTAGCAATTGCAAAAAAAGATGGTACACCACATGTTTCTTCCGTCTGGTACCTATGGAAAGATGGTCACTTTTACATAACAACGTCTGAAGATAGGCTTAAAGTGAAGACAATAAAGGAAAACCCCAAGGTTGCCCTAATAGTAGATACTGATGTCAGTCCTTACAAAGGAGTCATCGTAGAAGGCATTGCGGAGCTTACAAAGAACGACGTTGAAGAGATAACGCGTGCAATTGTGAAGAAGTATGTTCCGGCAAAGTATGTAAAGAAACAGTATGAAGATTTAATGAAATATCCTCGTATTCTTGTCAAGATAAAGCCTGCGAAATCTTTGGACATAATGTCGTTTAAAGTTCTATGAAAAAATGAAGGACAACAGACATTATGAAAAACTCGGACTCTGGTCTTTCAGAGAAAGATCTTTTACAGATGTACGAAAAGATGATTTTGATTAGGTACTTTGAAGACAAGGTCTACGAACTTTTTGCAAATCGCCAAATCCCCGGAACGACGCATCTTTGTCAGGGGCAGGAAGCTGTCTCGGTTGGCGTGATGAAAAGCCTTGGAAAGGACGATGTGATCACCTGCACTTATCGCGGTCACGGTCACTGTCTTGCAAAGGGGGTTGAGCCTAAGAAAATTATGGCGGAGATAATGGGCAAGTCAACTGGGTGCTGCGGTGGAAAGGGAGGATCGATGCATATTGCAGATTATGAGAAGGGGGCATTGGGCTCTTTTGGAATAGTTGGAGCTGGGATTCCAATCGCAGCGGGCGCTGGTCTCGCATCATGGTATACTGGATCGAAGAAAGTTTCTGTTTCTTTCTTCGGAGACGGCGCGGCAAACATTGGAGCGTTCCATGAGGGTATTAATTTCGCATCAATCATGAAACTTCCGACGATTTTCGTATGCGAAAATAATCTCTATGGAGAGTATACGCATATCTCGAAAACAACAGGAGTAAAGGACATTGCATCACGTGCTTCAAGTTACGGGATACCGGGAGTAATTGTAGACGGAAACGATGTGCTGAAAGTTTACTCGGCTGCAAAAAGCGCAGTAGACAATGCACGTAAAGGAAATGGACCAACACTCCTCGAATGCAAGACCTACCGTCAAAAAGGACATTCTAGGACTGATCCGGGCAAGTATCGGCCGGATCCGGAAGTTGAATCTTGGATGAAGCGAGACCCGCTACTTTTGTTTGGCAATTATTTGAAAGCTAGCAAAATTCTGACAAATGAAATGGAGCAGCATGTCAAAGCAGATCAGCAACGAATTGTCGAGGAAGCTTACCAATTTGCGTTGAACAGTCCGTATCCTGATCCGAAGGAGATTACGACCCACGTGTATGACTAGCATTAATTTCCGTAGCGCAATCCGCTTTGCGCTTCGCGAAGAGCTCCGTAGAGACGAGCGGGTATTTCTCATCGGCGAGGACATCGGAGAGGCTGGAGGTGTTTTCAAAGTCACCGAAGGACTCTTGACCGAATTTGGGGCGAAGCGTGTCATAGACACGCCTATTTCTGAAACTGCAATTGTCGGGGCAGCACTCGGAGCGGCATTGATGGGCCTAGTTCCCGTTGCTGAACTAATGTTCTGCGACTTTACTACAACTGCGATGGATCAGATAGTAAACGAGGTGGCAAAGAAATCATATCTCAGCGAGGGGCGCGAGCGCGTCGGTTTAGTCATTCGCACGGCATCTGGCGCTGGTATATCCTTTGGTCCCCAGCACTCCCAGAGTCTGGAAGCATGGTTTATGCACACACCAGGTTTGTATACACTCATGCCAAGCAATCCAAGAGATGCAAAGGGACTTTTAAAGTCCGCAATACGCAGTGGAAAGCCTGTACTTTTCTTTGAGCCAAAAGTTCTCTATCCAATGGAAGGAGAAGTTCCTGACGAAGAAGAACTGATTCCAATTGGAAAATGCGATGTGAAGATCGAGGGAAAAGATCTAACAATAGTTAGCGCAGGAGCCGCAGTCAACACGTGCCTTGAATGCGCAAAGAAATTGAAGACTGACGGAATAAGCGCAGAGGTTATTGATTTGAGGACTTTCTATCCGCTAGATTCGAAAACTATCTTTGATTCAGTCGAGAAAACTGGAAAGCTTCTTCTTGTCGAGGAAGATGTTGGCTTTTGTGGGTGGGGAGCTGAGGTTGCCGCAGAAGTTGCCGAAGAGAAAATCTATTCGTTAAAGTCTCCGATAAAGCGCGTAAGCGCTCCTTATTCGCCGGTTCCTTTCAGTCCAGCGTTGGAGAAAATGTTTGTTCCAAGCCCGGAGATTGTTTATGAGAATGCAAAGTTGCTTGCTAACTCATGATAATCGTCAGGTTGATAATCAGCCACTCGCTGAGACTTTTCTCTAAACCTCTATGGAAAGTTCTAAGGTACGAGGCAACGCAATGTGGATGTTATCTGTCCTACAATGAGGAGATGAAGTGTAGCCACGGAAGAGTGGCGAAATTTCTCGAATATGATCGCTTGCGGCGTTGATTCAAAGTAGGCTATGACTTAAGTTTCGGTTTCCAAATGGAGAAGAAATCAAAGGAGAGTAATGATCTTATGAAAGACTCTTTGAAAGCTGGAATCGAACACGAACTAAAATACAGGATACCGAGCACAAAGATCGTTTCTGCGCTTTATCCAGAATCTCCAGAGTTCCAAGTGATGCCGGAAGTGTTTGCAACCGGTTTCATGGTAGGACTAATCGAATGGGCTTGCATTCAAGCTGTTAATCCACACATTGACTGGCCGTTGGAGCAGACCGTCGGAACTCATGTCAATGTAAGCCATCTGGCGCCAACTCCTCCAGGAATTGAGATTCGTGTAAAGACGAAGATCGTAAAGGTTGAAGGAAGAAAGATCACTTTTGAAGTACAAGCGCGAGACGAGTTTGATCTGATCAGCAGTGGAAGCCATGAGCGATTTGTAATTAATGCAGAAAAGTTTAGATCTAAAGCTAGAGAGAAACTGGAACAGAAGAGTTTGATTTCGAGTTCGCAGAGATTGATGTAGTACGTTTCGCAGGCATTTTCGCGTAAATGGGAATTGCTATCACATAAAATCCCAAGAAGAGTGTATATCCAACCCAGTTATGCAGACTCCAAAACGCTACTACCCCACTTGAATATCCAACCCGAATCAAAATAAGAGCAATCCGTACGAATGCTCTCACGTTCAAAGGCATTCAAATTTTCCGAACTGATCTCTAGGGCAAATGTCGACGTCTTATCACGAGATAAGATGCCACAATAAGTATCGTGAAGATTGCTGTTATAGCGAACGGGAACTCTGGGATTCCCCCTTCACCGCCTTTACCTGTAGTACTCAAAGCAGAGTTGACGGATGAGCTCGTCGTGGTTGTCGTTGTTCGCATCGATGAAGAGACTGGACCTATTGATGACGAAAATTCTGCTTGTATAGTTCCTGATCCGTCTATTGTTGCTGTCGTAGATGATGAGGCGACATTTGCAAAAGTGATCAAAGGCGTGCTCGAGCTCCAGCTAGTAAAGTCGTAGCCTGAAAAGGAACTAGCACTTATCTGAACAACAGCGCCCGAATTGTACCACTGAGATTGCGCTGGGGTGACTGTTCCACCTGCAGATGAAGAGACAGCCCACGATACATAGAATTGATGGTTATAGGTGAGCGTGATTTCATTTGTTGAGGCTATTGTGCCCGAAGTTGTAGTAGTTTCCCATTGTTCAAGTGAGTTAGAGCCGCCTAGCAGAGTGGTTATAGACCAAGAGCTTGCATCCATCCACGAAGCTGTTGGTGTTTCTGTCAGAGAAAGAGATGACAAAGAGCCGAGATAATTGAAGATGAGGCTTGGAGCAGAGTATCCAGACCCTCCACCTAAGACTGAATATGAAAGTGGAACATCGTACTGATGATAGTAAGATGCAACTGCCGTTCCACTTGAATTGGCAGAGATGCTAGACGCTCCAGTCATCCATCTTTCTCCCATGCCGCCATTCATTGAACCTGTGAATGTAATTGATCCATTTGCGTCAAACCAGTAACCTGTTGGGGAGGTTGTTAGTGCAGGAGAGTAAGCGGCTCCAAATTGCACTCCTGTAGCTGTTGGAGCGGAAGGGATACCTCCATCTGAGATCGAATATGATAGAGTTTGCATGTACTGGTTGTAATAGCTTAGAACTAGTGTCGTGCCTGAGGAAATTGTCCCACCATTCTGTGATGTTGCCCATCTTTGTGTAGAAGTTGAACCTAGCAATACGGTACTTATATTCCATGCAGTCCCGTAATCTACATTGAAAGTGGTTGGAGTTCCAGAAAGAGTTGCAGATGTCGAAATGCCGTTCTTAACATAAGTCAAAGTTGGGGCGCTGTATCCGGAACCGCCGTCAATTATCTGAAAACTTAATGTGAGTGCAACCTGTTCTACTAAAGTTGTGTTGATTGCACATACTCCTCTTCCATGTGTTGCAGCGTATAGCGTTCCGTTTATTGCAGCGAGATCAAATACTGCCGCATTGGTAAGACCAGGACTAACCTGTGCCCAGCTACTAGCTCCTAACGGAAGATAGTACACTCCTCCGCTGTCTAATCCCGCAAAAATTTTCCCTTCATAGATCTTGATTACATTTACACTTGAACTCGGCAACCCGGTTGAAGAAATGGCTTTTTCCACACCATTCAGATACTCAAAAACCGCTGGAGACTGAAATAAAGAACCGGCAACATAGACATCGCTTGCGTTTGCCGGACTAACTGCTATGCTTGCTACTGGATATGGAATTGTTCCAAGAGTGCTCCAAATAGCTCCTCCGTCTGTTGATTCAAACAATTTGCCATGATTGTCGCCGGCATAAATTATGTTGCTGTTAGATGGTGCGACTGCAATCGAGATAATGTTAGATCCAGAGTCATTAAGCACCTGAGTCCAGCTACCCATATTGTTCGTTGTTTTGTAAATTATGCTGTAAGCTCCGAAATACAATGTTCCCGAGTTGTTGAGATCTTGTCCCATTGGAGCATCAAGCGAACCACCTTGACTCATTCCTGAGGTAGCGGGCTGGAACGTTATTCCGCCATTCGTTGATATCCATGGATTGCCATCTACGACGCAATAAATTATCTGGCTGTTTGCAGGATCGAATCCAACCCAGCCGCCGTCACCGGTCTGTACTTGATTCCAAGCTAGGCTGCCATTATATTCGTTGCATCCATTATCCTGCGCGCCTGCTAAAATTAGCTTGCCTGAATTTGAAACGGCCATGTAGTAGAATTGAGTTATCGATAGCTTTCCATTCAGATCTGTCCAAGACGCGCCTTGATTTGTTGACTCCGATACTCCTCCATCGTCTCCGACAAAAATAGTGTTTGAATTTCCCGGCATGAATACCAAGGCATGCATGTCAGGATGGATTATCGAGCCTGCAGAATACCCTCCAATAGCGGTCCATGTTGTTCCTCCGTCAGTTGAGTGATACAAAGATGTGGCTCCAAAATAGATATCATTTCCATTTGTCGGGTTGATTGTTAGAACTAGGTCATACCAACATTGTTCATCTGATCCGCATGGCGCGACGCTTCCACCATAATTGTCAACAACGCTCGGAGGGGTTGCAAGAGTTGTTGTTACGCTACTCGTAAGATTGTGTTCGTAAATACCAATCAGCGCTCCCGTTTGATTTACGAAAGCTGCAAAGATCGTTTTTGGAAGAGCTGCACTTGTTGCGACGGCAACTCTACCCTGATTTGCCGTCGAGTTCTCATAGAGTATGTAATTCCAACTTGATCCACCGTCAGTTGACTGCCAAACATAGCCCGAAAAATCACCTGCATAGACGACGCTGGCATTGTTCGGATCTGATACAAGATCGGCGACCCCATTTCCTGAACTAGGCGAGAGCACAAGATTCCAAGTTGTTCCTCCATCCTTGGATTGGAATATTCCTAGACCAGCAGAATTAGACGCGCCTTCGAGCCCCATGCAACATTCAGCCCAGGTCGTTGAAACTAACAAGTCGCTCGGATTTGATGAATTAATCAAAATCGATGAGATTGCGCTCTCCGAAAAGACACTTGAGCCGAGTACTGTCCATGTATTGCCTCCGTTGGAAGACTCGAGCAATCCTGTACCAACGTAGCAGTCGCCACAGTGATTTGGCTCCCCCGTTCCAACATAGATCGTTTTGTTGTCCGGAGAGAGCGCTATCGCACCAACCGCAAGATTTGGTTCAGAGTCCATAAGAGGAGTCCAAGTGGTTCCCCCATCAGTAGACTTCCAAACGCCTCCCTGAGCCGCTCCAACGAATATCTCCTGCGTGTTTGACCCGTTGATCGCAATAGCAGTGACTCTGCCTGAAAAAGGTGGTTCGCCCCAAGTGAAGCTGCTATTGGTTGCAATTGGTTGAGGCCCAAGAGAGACCCATGATGAAGGTGGGTCAGTAGCACCACCCGATGAAGAGAAATGTGTGGTGATTGGAGATTGTTGAGTAAGAGATTTTGCGGAAGAAATCTGAGGAGCATTTTGGAAAATGTTGATCTGCTGCTCAGGATCAGCTGAAATTAGAGGTCGAGTATTTGATGAGTCACCTAATAATGCGTTGCTATGAGGAACAAAGAGCGAAAACGCCGAGCCAGATAGGAGAAAAATCGCAAGTAAAATCGCAGCTTGTAAAGCGCGGATTCTAGGTAATCCTAAAGATGTTTTGAATAATCTATTTCTTATTTTAGTCTCTCTTCTGGGAGTGCAGAAACCCATAGGCTCTGACTATCTAAAAATATTATATATAGACGGTGCTACGTAGACGCGTCTTTCAGAGCTTAGGAAAAAAGCGATCGGAAATTTTCGCTTTACTCAGGATCGCCTTACTTTTAGAGAATGTTTTCTTGTTCCAAGGTTACACTTAATCGAAGTGCACAAACAAACGAAAGCAAAGACCTAACTATTTCTCCTAGGATCTTGCTGCTCGATGAAGCCTGTGATTGGCCCCCATCCAAACATTAACTCCAGATGAACTTCTAACTACCACGCGCTCCGTTCGAAAGCGCCTAGATCTGACTAGAGACGTAGATCGTAGACTCATTGAGGAGTGCCTAAGAATAGCACAGCAAGCGCCGAACGGAGGAAATAGACAAAACTGGCACTTTGTCGTCATAACTGACCCTGCCAAACGAGCTGCGATTGGAAACCTATATCGTAAGGGGTGGGAAATTTACTCAAAGAATCCCAATGCTGGCCCCAATCTAAAATACGACGATCCCAAACGTAGCGCCACAAGAAAAAGAATAACCTCGTCGTCACAGTATCTCGCGGACCACATGCACGAGGTTCCCGTCCAAATCATTCCATGCTTAGGAGGACGAATTGAAGGTGAATCGTACGTCATGCAAAGCGCGAGTTGGGGAACAATTGCACCGGCAGCTTGGAGCTTCATGCTCGCTGCGCGAGCTCGAGGCCTCGGCACATGCTGGACTAGTCTTCATCTTTTCTTTGAAGAGGAAGCAGCAAAAATCTTGGGAATTCCCTATCCAGATGTTAGGCAGGCGTGTCTCATTCCCGTTGCGTACCTTCTCGGAACTGAATTCAAGAAAGCGCCGCGCGAACCGCTTGAGAAAATGGCTCACTGGGAACATTGGTAGCCATTCGTGCGCATTTCCGCGTTCTAGGCTCGTTTCGAGTATCGAACTTCTATATGTTCGAACACTAGGCGGTTATTTACATCCAGTATCCAACTATCTTGAAAGAGCTTCAATTTGTCGAAAGCATATGCCATTGGAACGTCTTTAGCTGTAGTGTCCATTGCAGTAGCGGCTGTTGTAGGTCTCGGACTGGGCTATTCTTTCGTTGCCGCGAAATATACGCCCATGTTTCCAATAGCAGCAGCGCCAACAACAGTCATCAAAAATCAAACAGCTACACTAACAACTACGACGACAGTTGTTATCATTCAAAACGTTACGGAGACCATTACGAGTACAATCACTACTACCACCACATCGGTATCCACGGTGACTAGCGTGCCAGCTAATCTAGTTGGTTCGTTTTCCTATTCCAATAATTTGGGCTGCGGCATTTTCATTCCCTGCACTTACGCAATCAATGGGGCATATTCTAATGTCGGAACCCAGAGCGCTTCCTCTGCAAGCGTAAATTTCACGTTCTGGTCTGGATCTAGAGACACGGGACAAATACTATGCGCGACGACAGTCAGTTTAGGCACAGTGAGTGGCCAAACAATTACATCAATGCCAGAGGCAACTTGCTCATCCTCATCCGCAAGCAAAGCGTCCTCGTTCTCCTGGTCATTCAGCTGGAGCTAGAACAGTAACGCAAAGGGAAATTGATTTTTCCCATATAGAGTACTCCTCGGTTAGAATATCGTACCCTCAGCCTTCGAGGAGGATAATGAAATCTACGATCATATTCCCTGTGCCGAAGAATTCAATAATCTGGATCCAAAGCGCCCTCAAGTTGATTGCTACGATTCTATAGTAATTCTTTATTTCAAGGTTGCATAGCTGGTTATTGGAAAAGTTTCTCTTTGCAAGTCAAAACAAAGTCAATCTATGACAAGTCAAGTAAAGAGGATGGAATGAGGTTCTTAATCACAAGGTACTATCCTAGAGGCGTAAAGAAAGATCGTTTCGACAAATGGGTACGTGACTTGTCTCCCAAACCGGATCTGCTGAAAGAATATAGATCGGGTTCGATTAACTGGCCCGAGTTTGTAAATCGCTTCAAATTGCAGCTCAAAACTTCAGAAGAAAGTATAGCAGCGATGAAAGAGCTCTTAGAGCTAACTAAAAGAAGGAAGAATATCATACTTCTTTGCTACGAGAAAGAAGGAGAAAAGTGCCATCGCGAGATCGTCAAGGAAAGATTGGATAGTCTCTTGAGAAGAAAAACAAAAGCTAGCTTGACGTGCTAGCCAAAGTTCATTGGATACGAAGCGATAGAGCTGCTCATTCAGTCCTATGGGGAAAATAGAAACTGGATCTTCTGTGCCGTAGGCTAATCATATGCAGATCCACGTGTAGCTATCTTGAACACAAGAATTTCATCTCGCGTTAATATGGTATAAAGAACACGATAATCTCCAACTCTTAGCCTATAGGAGTTTGGAGCACCTTTGAGTTTCTTACAGCTATTTGGAAAAGGAGTTTCCATGAGCTCCGAGATAGCGTTCTCAAGTCTCTTTCTGAGATCTGCGGGAGAATGCTCAACGAAGTCCTTTGCCTTTCTCGAAAGAAAGACTTTCAATGATACTTGCGAACCTTGCTAAAGGGGACTGATTTGCCCTCTTTATGCTCTCTGAGAGCTTCCTTGAGGGCATGCTTGTCACTTTCGCTCATTTCTTCGCCGAGCACTTCTTCTATTGCCTCAAGGCGCTGGCGAATTAACCGAAGCTCCCTTTGAACACTAGTCTGAGACATTGAGCTTTAGAATAGCATGGGCATAGTTAAATGCTTTTGAGAAAAGGCAGAACTACCACCGCAAGATCGTAAAGGAAAGATTGGTTAGCCTTTTGCGGTGAAGAAAACAAGAAACTAGTATGTTCTTCGACTAAATCTGAAACACGTTCAAGAAGACCCGGCCGGATAGGGTAGTTTCTCTCCTTTGAGCCCTGCGAGAAGATTATCCACGGCAATTTCCGCCATCTTCTCTCTTGTCTTGATCGAGGCGCTTGCAATATGCGGGGTAACTACAAAATTTTCAAGTGTTAAGAGAGGGTGATCCATTGGAAGTGGCTCCGGATCGGTGACATCTAGAGCTGCTCCAAAGATTTTCTTTTCCTCCAAAGCTTCGTACAAGGCAATGTTATCGACTATTGCTCCCCTCGCGGTATTTAGCAAGACACAGTTAGGTTTCATCATATCGAGCTCTTTTTTACTGATGAGATGCGTAGTTTCCTTTGTGAGGTTTGCATGAATCGAAATGAAATCAGAGGTCGATAATAATCTCTCAAGCGTTACATATTCAATCCCCAGTTCCTTTTCCATCTTTTCTTCCTGCCGATAGAGATCGTAGTAGACTACCTTCATATTGAACCCCTTTGCTCTTCTGGCGAGAGCAGACCCGATTCTTCCCATTCCAATTATTCCTAGAGTCGAACCGAATACGTCATGCCCCAAGAAAATCAGGGGCCCCCATGTTTTCCAATAACCAGCTCTCACCGATCTATCTCCTTCTACTAGACGCCTAGCACTAGCCATCATTAACGCAAATGCAAAATCAGCTGTAGTTTCCGTAAGAACGCCTGGAGTATTCCCGACTTGAATCCCTCGCTTTCTCGCTTCCACTAGATCTATGTTATCGAATCCGACGGCTAGATTACTGATCACTTTGAGTTTAGGCGCGTTAGAAATGAGTTCAGCATCGATCTTGTCAGTTAACAAACAAAGCAATCCCTCAACATCCTTGATGTTTTCCAACAGTTCTGTCCGAGAGGGAGGCAGGTCTCCTTTCCATATTCTTGCATCGCAATAGGATAGGATTCGATTCAAAGCTTCCTCGGGTAGAAGCCTAGTGACGTATACCTTGGGTTTCATTAGGTCTTTTTGTGATCCGCGATCTTGTTATAGTTTACAGGCCATACATTCTTTCACCAGGATGCACTTTGCTACCGCAAATAGCAGAGGTTTCCTAACCCAAGTCATTTCAATCGTACTATGGACAATGTTTAAGGATCTGCATTTCCCTCTCATCTGCGTATGACAATATCGAATCTGGTCCATGTTCGCGATTTGAGACAGAGCTAAGTGGAAGGCTATAGCTACTATTTGCGTAGTAGAAAAGTGAAAATTTAAGCCACTATCCAATCTGACAATGTCGATAGAAGAGAAGAGCTATCCGTGATTGTGGTCGGGCTGATCTTTTAGAAGTCACGCCTAAGAAATTTAAGCAAGTATACGAGAAGCTTCAACAGATAGGATTCAGGTGCTAGTTTTCAATATAGGAATTCAGAATCCACATCGGTTTAATATTAAGAAGAACAATTGCTTCCCAGAACTCTTGTGAGGATTCCATCTACTAGCTCTTTACCAATGCAATGCAAGGACATGGCGCGTCACAAGATCACCAGTTCATTTGGTTTCAAGGATTTTGAAGGTACTTCTGAAGAATCTGCGTTCTGGAATGGGGCGAGTGAGGATGAACGCATGTCCCTCAAGAAAAAGCATGTTACCACCGGCATTTGCCTGCTTTGCATAATTGATGAACTGATACCACAAAAGACGCCAGAGCTCGAAAAAGCGATTGAACCCGAGCCGGAGGAGGTACGCGAGCAAATCATTTCGAGGAAAATTGCCGGCGGAATCATTAATCGAACTCACGAGCGGGCAGAGGTTTCGACTCAGAACCTCAAAGTCTCTTGGGCATGGTACAACGAAGATCAGGGGATAGTTGCGTGGACTCTTCAAAATACTGGTTCGCAACAAGCTACAGGCGTTTTATTCAGGAACTCTTATTATTTCGGAAATGCGTATTGGCCAGTCTATGAGAACAATCCTGGCTTTGGAGTGGCTTTCGCTGCAAAACTTGAACCACTAGTTGACAAGTCTATCCAGAGCAACTGTGCTCCGTTAGGCATAGTTTCATGGAAGCAAGCTGATGGTTCTTACAAGAGCATTATCTCATTTGTTTTTACTCTTGCTGCAGGTCAAACTTGGCAAGTGCTTGAAGGGGGTTTCTCTCGTGTGATGCCTCCCCAAAACATCACTGCCTATGAAGTGAGCCCCATTTCTGAATCTGATTTCTGCATTGCTTACGATCAAAACCAGATCGACACATGGGATCAGCAAACTGATACTTCAGATGAGGGATACGCCCCAAATCCAAATACGTTTTACACAGTGCAACTACTTGCGCCTCCTGAAGCTCCTTTTGCACAGTTGTTTGAAGATTCAATTCAGCAAGGAACGTCTCCAGCCTCTGTTCCAAAGGATGAAGGAGAATCCCCTATAGAACCAGCAGCAAGTCCAGCTGGTCCAGCTTCCGGAAATGAAAGCAGACTATGGTCCCTTCTGTCAAAGCATTCAGGATCACTTGGGAAAGACTAAATCACGCGTGTCCTATGCTAATCTCACACAGATGGCCATTGTCGTTAGAGATTCGGTATTCCAGTTTTGCCATAATAGCGAAAAAACGTTGCAATCTTTCTCCAAATTCTTTAATGAATAGCGGCATTGCGTTGCTAGAAATGAAGAAACAGGTTTGCTCAAAAAAACCTCATATCCTCATAGATTTCGACTCTTATACCTACTTTAGTATAGGTGAAACTTATCTAGTTAAGACTGGTTTGTAGCCTTTGCCGCCTAGAAGAGAGTCAAAAACGAAAAGATACGAATAGTTTTTGTCAACAAAACTCGTCGTGCAGATGACATCATTTGGCAACCTCACCCACAAGTAAAAATTCAACAACATCAAACAGCGCCAAGAAGAAACTCTTCACTTTACGCTGCTTCAGCTGTAAGCAAATTTACGAAATGGATGACTATGGCAAATTTTACTATTGCAAGAAATGTGGAGACCTGCTTGAAGTGAAGTTAGACGGAAAAAGTTTTCCTAAAGATCTGCATTCCACTCGCGGTGTTTGGAAATATTTTGGACTGATCCCGATCTGGAGCGAAGAAAATATTGTATCACTTGACGAAGGGGGGACAATCTTGCTTGAGTGCAAGCACCTAGCAAGAATCTTCGGACTGGGATCTCTTTTCGTGAAATTTGAAGGTCAGAATCCAACTGGCTCGTTCAAAGATAGGGGGATGACAGTAGGAGTCTCGAAAGCAAAGGAGGTGGGGTTTAAGCGCGTGATATGTGCCTCAACGGGTAATACTTCGGCTTCCCTTGCAGCGTACTCTGCAAGAGCAAATCTTGAGTGCACCGTTTTAATTCCGAAAGGCAAAATCGCTCTTGGAAAGATAGCACAGGCAATTGCCTACGGCGCAGAAATCATTCAGGTAGAGGGAAACTTTGACGACTGCCTAAAGATGGCAAGAGAGATATCAGAGCAAAGTCACGAGATTTTACTTTTGAACTCTCTAAATCCTTTCAGAATCGAGGGACAAAAAACTGCAGCTTTTGAGATTTCTGAACAACTGGGCTTTGTCCCGGACGATGTGATACTCCCTGTAGGAAACGGCGGGAATATCTCTTCGCTTTGGAAGGGGTTCAACGAGATTTCCTTGATCTATGACTCGAAAACTAACATGCTTCCTAGGATGAGTGGAATCCAAGCTGAAGGAGCCGCGCCAATAGCAAGGGCCTTTCATTTGGGAAAGAAAACGATAGAGCAGGTCCACGATCCGCATACGGAGGCCTCTGCGATCAACATCGGCTCTCCAGTCAGCTCTTCAAAAGCTCTTGGCGCGATATATGATTCAGGAGGCGACGCAGACTATGTTTCAGACAAAGAGATCTTTGCGGCCCAAAGGCTCCTTGCATCAAAGGAAGGACTATTCGTAGAGCCTGCATCAGCCGCCCCGATTGCATACTTGGCAAAAATTTCAAAGAAAGATTCTAGAAACGATCGCTATGAGCAAATGAGAGAAGGCGCAGTAGTTTGTATCGCAACTGGAAACGGGCTAAAAGATCCTGATGCAATAATGAAGTGGAATGATCTATCTGTTTCAGGAAAAATGAAGGTCGTAAGTGCGGACGCGAAATCTCTTGAAAAAATACTCTTCGTGCAGAAAAACTAGAGGCTAGGGTAGCAAACTGCTCCCTCGGACGCGGATCCGACCAAAGACGCGTATTTGGCAAGAGCCCCCCAGTCGTATCTTTTTTTCGGGGCCTTCCATCCTTTCTTCCTTTTTTGAAGCTCCTTTTTCGAAACAAGAATATCTAATCTTCCCCTTGTTGCATCAATTTCGATTTCATCGCCGTCCTCGACCAAGGAAATGGGACCTCCGACCATTGCTTCAGGAGAGACGTGACCTACCATCAACCCCCTTGTCGCGCCAGAAAATCTACCGTCGGTCACAAGGGCAACTTTCTGCCCGAGGCCCTGACCAACGATTGCGGCGGTGACAGCTAGCATCTCCCTCATCCCCGGGCCGCCCTTGGGTCCCTCATATCTAATCACGATGACATTGCCTTCCTTGATCAAATTCTTCTTTGATACCGCGTCGAAAGCATCCTCTTCGCGATCAAAGACCTTTGCTTTTCCTTTGAATTTAGTAAATCCAAGACTCGGAACCTTTACGACCGCCCCTTCAGGTGCAAGTGAACCGCGTAAAATTACATCTGTCCCGATGGGGCTGATCGGAGATTCGATTGGACGAACTACCACTTGTTTCTGGACCTTGAAGCGTCGCATATTTTCTGCAACGGTCCTCCCCGTTATAGTTAGGCACTCGCTATGGAGCATCTTTTTCTCCAAGAGCTTCTTCAAAATAAGGGGGATTCCACCGGCTCTATCAAGATCTGACATTACGTATTTTCCGAGGGGTCTCAAGTCAGCTATGTGTGGGACTATCTTTCGAATCCTCTCAAAATCATCAAGATCCAGTTTCACGCGAGCTTCTCTTGAAATTGCAAGAAGGTGTAGTATTGCGTTCGTCGAGCCACCTATCGCCTGAAGCACGGTTATGGCGTTTTCAAATGCTTCAAAAGTCAAAATGTCTCTTGGCTTCAGATCAATTTCTAGTGCCTTCATAGCGGCCCGACCAGTTTCGTAGACCGCTTTTGCTCTGCGAGGATCTACGGCAGGTGGAGTAGCACTGCCTGGAAGAGCGACGCCAAGAGCCTCGGAAAGAGCAGCCATCGTGTTTGCCGTGTACAATCCTGCGCATGATCCAGGGCCGGGGCAAGAATTATTTTCAATCTCTTTCAATTCAGAAAGTGTGATCTTTCCAGCCTCGTATGCGCCGACTGCTTCAAAAGCATCCTGCACAGTAATGTCCTTGCCGTTGCACGAACCCGGCATGATCGTCCCGCCATAGACGAATGCAGAAGGAATGTCAAGGCGCGCCATTGCGATGATCATCCCGGGGAGGCTCTTATCACAGCCAGCAATTCCAACAAATCCATCATATCCGTGTGCCCTGATCATTAGTTCAACAGAATCCGCGATGATCTCCCGACTCACTAGAGAGGCCTTCATCCCTTCAGTTCCCATAGCGATGCCGTCGCTCACTGCAATCGTTACAAATTCGCGTGGAGTTCCCCCCGCTATGATTACTCCTTCAGATGCTTTCTTTGCAAGAGCATCCAGATGTACATTGCACGGCGTTGCTTCGTTCCAGGTGTTTGCGATTCCAATCAATGGTTTCGCTAAATCTCTATCAGAGAGCCCCATTGCCTTGTAATAGGAGCGATGAGGAGTGTTCTTGACACCTTGGAGTACTTGCTCGCTACGTAGGGCTGGAATAGCACTATTTCGTTTTTTAGAGACGTCCTTCAAAATATTTCTAGCCAAGACCTATCTCAATTCGGAAAGACTAGTGTTAACGAGAGGCTCAATTATAGAGTTGTCGTGGAAAGGAACTAGCCTTCCATCTTTAAGCTCAATAAAGTGCTTGTCAAATCTGGGAGTGATATTAGCTTGGGACACTGCGCGCGCAATAACTTCTTCCTTTGAAATTGGAATAGACGCAGTATCATAATCGAACACCTTGATAGATGGATCTTCAAAGTTGAAAACGCTGCACATGATAAAAGAGCATCCGAGGACCTTGAGAGCTCCAGTCCTATGATGTCCATCATGAATCATGAACTTGCCGCGCCAGCTTGGTCCCACAGATTCAAGCGAAGATACTGCTATAGCACGTGCCTGACTACCCTCTCTTGCAATCCAATCCGTTATCTCTTTGAGATGCCAATCAAGGATCCCCTCGTGAGGAACGAGATCGGAAATTCGTATCTTCAGGATCCTATGACTAAGCGAGCTGTCTTCTATAGCATTCGAATTAGCGCTTCCGAAGTAATCCAAATTATCTTTTCTCCAAGAAATTCCTTTCGCTTAGAAAAGATCCAATTGTTTACAAAGCAATTCTGCACTTAGTATTGCTCCGCCTGCAGCGCCTCTTATTGTATTATGAGTCAGCAAATGGTATTGAAGGATATTTTTATCCCGAGCTTGTCTGATCCTTCCTACCACGGTCGACATCCCTTCGCCTGCCATCCGATCTAGCCTGGGTTGAGGCCTATTGTTTTCGCGTGTCACCAAAATTGGCTTCTTTGGAGCAGAGGGGAGCTTGAGTTCCTGAGGAACGCCCTTGAATCCTTCAAAGATTCTTTCTGGATCTTCAATTTTCTCATTTGATTCAAGATAGACTGATTCCAAGTGACCATCAAGGACTGCGACGCGATTGCAAGAGCAATACACATCAATTGACGAAGGTTTGATCTTTCTAGAGTCTTTTGAAAGAGTACCGAGTAATTTGTTAGTCTCCTTTGCAACTTTCTCTTCTTCGCCCTCGATGAAAGGTATTACATTATCCTGAATGTCTAGCGATGGGACCCCAGGGTACCCTGCCCCAGATAGGGCCTGGAAGGATGTCATCACGATCTTCTTCAACTTGAACGCATCATGAAGTGGTTTTAGTGTCATTGCAAGTCCAATTGTCGTACAGTTAGGCGTTGCGACTATGAACCCTTTCTTACTTTTACTATCTCGATGTCTTCCAAATAAAGGTCGGGGCAAGAGTCCCAGATGATCTGGATTCACTTCAGGAATCAAAAGAGGCACGTCTTCATCCATTCTATGCGGGGATGCGTCAGTTATCACCCCAAAACCCGCATTTGCGAAACTTGATTCCACTTCTCCGGCCACAGCTGTTGGAAGCGGAGAAAAGACAAGATTTGATTCGATTTTTGAAGGATTGGATTCCTTCACTTCTATCGATGACATGGTGGAAGGTAGATTTGGGACGACGTCGCCAAGCTTTGCTCCGATCTTTGAATTCCCTGTTGCCTCAACCACCTTAAACCAAGGATGATTTTGGAGCATTTTCAGATATTCTTCTCCAACCCTTCCTGTCGCGCCTAGGACTGCTACCTCAATTGTTGGCATGCTTTTTTTCGAACCTCGTTTTGCACTTTTTTAGCTCGCGATGAGCTTCGTGGTGGGCTGCCGCTGCCGGATTTCGTCATAGTTGTTGTTTGCTCTCCCGAGACCGAATTCTTCATGCAGTGCAATCACAGCTTTGCTTCTATCCTTCTCTTTGATCACAAATGAGATGTTGATCTCAGAAGAGCCCTGGGCTATCATTCTGATGTTAATTCCCTTCTTTGCGACTGTAGTGAAAACTCGGCCAGCGATGCCGGGCATCCCGATCATCCCTCTTCCAAGTACTGCAATTACTGCTACGTCATCTTCGTACTCTATCTTTGCAAACACAGAGTTCCTCTTTTTACTCTGACTTGACGATCCCCTTGTAGAGCTCCCTTCATCTTCTTCATGAAGCAACCTTTGTTTCAAGGTTCGGATTACTTTCGAAAGACCCTCTTTCTTGATAACTAGCGATACGTTGCTCTCCGAAACAGATTGGGAAATCATGAGCAAGCTTACTCCTAGTTCCTTTAGAATCTCAAATATCGTTAGAGCAGTTCCAGGTTGACCAACTATACTAGCACCGCTTAAGCTAACAATAGCGACGTCGCTGAGGGAGCCAATAGACTTGATGCCAAAATGGGCGCCGTTCTGAATCCTCCGTGGCGAGCCTATCAGAGTTCCATCGGACTTGGGGTGAAATGTGTTCTTGATCCGAACAGGTATTTCTTTCAGGGCTACGGGTTCAAGAGCCCGAGGTTGCATAGACTTTGCACCATAGGCGCTCATTTCCATTGCTTCAAGATAGGTGATCTGTTCTACGATTTTTGCATCTTTCACGAGCCGAGGATCGGCCGTCAAAATTCCGTCGACATCGGTCCAGAGAAAGACTTCGTCTGCGTCTATTGCCGCTGCAATGAGCGATGCAGTGTAATCAGAGCCACCTCGTCCTAGCGTGGTTATTTGGCGATCTTCCAGCGTCTCTCCAATGAAACCCGTTATAACTGGAATTATCCCCTGGTCTAGAAGCGGAAGCAGATTCTTTCTCAGATTTTCTTCTGTTGCGCTCATGATGGGTTCGGCCGAACCAAATGCATCATCAGTCACGATGCCAGCTTCTCCGCCGGTGAGGTATCTCGTTTTGATTCCCATCGAAGCAAGAGTGCAACTCATTATCTTTGTCGAGAGCTCTTCTCCAAAAGAGAGAACATAGTCAAGCGAGCGCTGGCTGATATCTTTCAGGAGGGAGATTCCATACAGGGTTTTCTCTAGTTTCGCAAGCTGAATTTCTACGAAAGCTGCTGCCTCTTTTAAGAGAGAACTATCGCGTATTGTTCCCGAGATTATCAGAGTATGTGCTTTTCTGATCTTATTCAGGATTTGTTTTGCTCCATTGAAGTCAGAGGCCTTTGCAAGATCGACTGCCTTTAACAGATCATCCGTCGTGTCTCCCACGGCGGAGCAGACTATAGCTAAAGAGCTCGATCCTCTTTCGCCAATATACTCTCTGATAAGAGAGGAACACTGATTGATATTTTCTGCGCGAGAAAGGGAAGAGCCGCCGAATTTCATCACGTACTTTCTTGTCTTTCTTCGCGCCCTGTGCTGATTATTGTGTTCGAACATTGTTGCTTGGCCTTCACCTAAAGAGGAAGTAAATTTCAGAAATCAGATTCTGCGCTTATAAGATCCGAGAATTTTGATCTCAATTGTCTTGCTTCTCAATTCTTCAAGAGCATCTTTGCAGTTTATATCCTCCTCTCTTCCTTCAAAATCCACGAAGAAATAGTATTCCCAAGGGCGAGATTTCATCGGTCTTGATTCGATTTTTGTTAGATTAATTCCGCGAGTTGAAAATGCCGACAGAGCCCCAACAAGAGAGCCCGGTTTGTGTGCTGTCAAGAAAAGCACTGAAGTCTTGTAATTATTGTCGTTGCTTTCCTTTTCTTCATCTGACCTTCGAAGGTCCTCTCCAGTCACGCTTTTTTCCGTCTTTTTTGCCTCGATCACGATGAACCTTGTTCGATTTGAGTGATCGTCCTCTATGCACCTCTCCACAACTTTCAATCCATAAATTTCAGCAGCAACTTCACTTGCAATAGCCGCCGTATCCTTAAGATTTCCATCCCTGATCATTTTTGCGGCGCCGGCGGTATCATATACAGCAACCTGTTGCCAATCTTTTGAATCAAGGTACATTTTACATTGCGCAATCGCTTGCGGGTGAGAAATTACACTTCTAATCTGGTCGATGGATGTATCCTCGTGAATAGCTAGAACGTGTTCAATCGGGATGCTCACTTCTCCGATTATTCTTACATCGCGTGTGAGAAGCAGGTCGAGAGTTTCGCCTACGCTACCGGCTAGACTGTTCTCTATTGGAACAACTGCGAAATCAGATCCTTTTTCTCCCTGAGCGGAAAATAGACTATTGAATACCTGACTGAAAGTGGGAAGAGGGATCACTCGCTTGACTCTGTCCTTCCCAAAGAACGCGTACACCGAGCTCTGACTGTACGCGCCGATTTCTCCTTGGAATGCAACAGAGTAAGTTCTTGAAGTTTCTCTTTCAGCAGTCTGTAGTACTTTCAAGCTGTTGCAAGCAACCTCTTTCGTAGCCTTTCTTTTACTGCTCCTAGACGAGCTCCAGTGAGTAGAGAGTCCCTATCCCCATTTGTCATTGAAATCTTGAGTTCTAGATCTGACTCCTCTTTTCTAAGTGACAGATTTTCTAAATTGATGGAAAGCCGGTCCCCGATTTGCAGATCTCTAGTGCTCTCAACCGCCAGTGCTGGAAAGCCATTGTTAATCGAGTTTCGGTAGAAGATATCCGGGAAAGATTCGGCGATAACCGCCTTTATGTTGTTACACTGGATTGCATAGACTGCCTGCTCTCGACTAGAGCCGCATCCAAAGTTTTTCCCAGCAACGAGAACAATATTGCCGTTTGAACTATTCAACCTACAAGTTTCGACAAAAGACGGGTCGTAGCGCTCGAACGCGTGTTCAGCAAAGAAACTCTTGTTCCAAGCTTCCTGAAGAAGAGAGGCAGGTATTATGTAGTCGGTGTTGATGTCGTCTCCGAACTTGAAAGCGACTTTACCGGTAAAGAAACTTGTAGACGGGGGCGTGGAAGAAGGCTGGGGTCGCGCATTACGACCATTCATTTCTAGTTGCAATACCTCCTCGGATCAGTAATCCTTCCTTCTATTGCGCTCGCTGCAGCAGTTGCAGGAGATCCTAGGTAGATTTTAGCTTCAGGAGAGCCCATTCTACCCTTGTAGTTCCTGTTTGAAGTGCTCAAGCACCTATCGCCAGCTGAGAGAACGCCCATATGTTTTCCAAAACAAGGACCGCAGTTTGACGATTCTATGTTTGCTCCAGCTTCAGCAAAGATTTGCAGCACTCCGTTTCTCATTGCCCAATTGTAGACATTTCTTGAAGCGGGAATAACAAGCAGGTTAACCCCAGAATGTACTTTTTGCCCTTTTAAAATTCTAGCCGCTTCCAAAAGATCGGAATGCCTTCCATTAGTACATGAGCCAATAAACACGACATTTACTTCATCACTCACTTCTGACACTGGCTTTACATTTGAAGGTGAATGAGGTAACGCTATTTGCGGCACGATCTTAGACGCATCAATCTCGCTATTCAACATATAACTTGAATTTTCATCACTATGAAGTTTGGGAATTTCTTTGATTCTCTCTTTAATTTGCGTCGTAAGTTCTGGATGTCTTTTGGTAATGTCCTCGAGGAAATCTATCGTAACCTGATCTGGATTTACGAGTGCGCTTCTCGCTCCCATCTCAACAGACATATTGCATATTGTGAAGCGCCCGTCCATTCCCACCTTGCTGATCGCGTCCCCCGAGTACTCGGCGACCATCCTAGAACAGCCGCTTTCACTCATTTGCCCTAGTATGTAGAGTATGAGATCCTTCGCACTAGATCCCGACATGAATTCGCCGCTTACTGCGAAGCGAGCGGATTCTGGCACTACGAAATCATAAATTTCACCCAGTGCGAGAGCGTATTCAGCTTCGGTCGTCCCGATACCGAATCCCAGAGCGCCAATCGCTCCCACTGTATCGGTATGACTATCAGTTGCAACAACGACTTCTCCTGGGAGGACGAATCCCTCTTCTGTGACAAGTGTATGCTCGATTCCGTCTCCTTCCTTGTACATTCTGATCCCTTCTTCTTTTGCAAAATCTTTCATCAGATTGATTCCCTTTGCGACCATCACCGAACAAGAAGGAACTGTGTGATCTGGGATCATACAAACTCGGGCAGGATCAAACACTCTTCTTTGCTTTGTCCTCAATTCCTGAATTTGGTAGGTCCCACTGTCAGTACTCTTCTTTGATGAGAACTCCTCAAAAATTGACTCGAAATCCTCTTTGAAGTTCGAAATTGCCGGCGGTGCGATAACTTCGTTGAAATAGAGTTTATCTATTGGAAGGACATCTATTAAATCTCCTGCATTAACATTACGCCCTAGTACTCTTGAAACAATTTTTTCTACTATAGTCTGCCCTGAGTCGTTATCCTTACTCTTCTTGACCAAACTGCTCTCACATCTCTCCGCGAACTAATTCTAAGCTAGTGCAAGTCTCCAATCAGGAAGTGCGAATCTTTCTCTCTTGTTGAGGAAGACCAACTTGTACCTGTATCCCTCGACAAGTGCGCGTATGCTTGCATCGATCACATCGTCAGAAACCGATACTGTAGCCCAAATTGGACTATGATCTGACGAGGCGGATGTTGAACCGAGAGGAGGATCCTCATCCATGAATTCAGTCCTTGCTCTTGCAGACGCCGCAGTCCCACTCAGCGAATCCACTATATTGAGGGAATATGATATGAGCTTGACATGTTTTAGTTCAGGGAACTCTTCGCTTAATGCTTTCTTTATTGCTAAATCAATTGCATGTATCGGTCCCACACCTTCAGAGCTAGCTGATAGATTCCGAGAATTTGATCCCTGTCCTACTGCTGCCCTGATTGTCGCCCTAACCTTCGCAATGCTATTCTCGGATGCTCTGACCGTGCTCGTTTCCCATCCCGAGATCGAGAAGGGATCTATCTTCGAACCCATGACTTCAAGAATCAGAAGATGCACACTTCCAAGGGCATCACCAAATTTGTAACCAAGAGCTTCAAGCTCCCTCATGCGTTCGAGAACTTTCCTTGCTGTGGCTTTCGGGTCCCTCGAATAGAGGCCGAGTTGCGAGATTTCAGCGAGAATTGTCGAGACATCACCAACTCCAAGATGTCTTGCGTTTCCAACTAATGCAGGGTCGAGCGGTTCGTAAAGTCTTGGATTGTTTGAGACTGCTTGGCAGTGCGAGGGATCAGAATGAGAGAAAGCTCTTGAGCTCACAAAGGGTTGATTCGGAATTGAGAATCCACAAGCTCTAGCGACACTTTCAGAAAGGGACTTTAGGCCTTCGAGTTGTTTTTGTTTCGGCTGCGAAGAGTTTAGAACATTGTAACCTAACTTGAGCGCGAGGAGAGGAAGTATCTGGCACAGATCTGTGTTACCTGCTCGCTCACCAATGCCGTTGACTGTCGCTTGGACATGCCTCACTCCAGCGCTTATCGCTGATAAGGTGTTTGAAACTGCAAGGCCACAGTCATTGTGCGCATGTATTCCAAGTATAACCTCGTACCCTGCAAGATAACGGAATGCAAACTTCGTAGCAGTCTTGACCTGTTCAGGAAGGCAGGCTCCTCTTGAATCACAAAGAACGAGCCGCGACGCGCCAGCTTTTGATGCTGTCTCAAGGAGTGTTAGAGCATAGTCGCTATTTTCATAGAAACCGTCAAAGAAATGTTGTGCGTCAAAGAATACGTTCTTACCACTTTTCTTTAGAGCCGAGATCTTTTTCTTGACCTCGTTTAGATTCTCCTCCGCAGTCGATCCTAGGGTTTCGGATCTAGAATGATCTGGCCTCTTAACGGACACGATCTCAAAGGGTAAACAGCTAGCTCCAACACTGACGTTCTCAACATCGATAGAGCATTTACTTTGGTTACTAGCGAGGAATACTACAGGTTTGCTCTTTGACCACTTGAACGAATCTAGAACTTCCTTGTCTTCTGCTCGTAGCTCGGTAAATGAAACTCCCATAGAATCAAGTTGTTTGATTATCGCAAGCTTCTCGCCCGCCGCAAAGGACACTCCAAACGTGGCCTCTCTGAATGTGGTGTCCATGATCTCTACTGAGATAGAGGGCTTCTCAGGATCTTGAGCTGGTTCGTGGCGCATTGTGCTGGACAAAAAGTCACCTTTTCCGCTTTTTTCCTCTTTGACTGCTACGATTGTGCGGAGATCTGCTGGCTGGGGTGTTTTTTCTTAGCGCGTTGTTTTTTGATTGTAGCTTTGACCAACTTATCGCTTTGCCCGAACGCCCATTGGCAGAATCTTCAGGCCACATCATCCCTCGTAGTTTACTTCCCACCTGCTCAATTGGATGGTTTTCTAATTCTCGTAGATATTTTTCAAAGGCTTGCGTGCCCTCTCTTTGATACGATGCGACCCACTCTTCGGCAAATTCCCCCGATTGAATCTTATCAAGGGCTTTTCGCATTCGATCCTTGGTCTCCTCGGTCATGATTGTGGGACCTACAACTAGCCCTCCGTATCTTGCAGTTTCACTTACTCCGCGATACATTCCAGTTATTCCATAGCGCTGGATAAGATCCACGATCAGTTTGAGTTCGTGGAGACATTCAAAGTAAGCAATCTCAGGCTGGTATCCTCTTTCGGTTAGAACTTCGAAGGCGTTTCGTATCATTCTATCTACACCGCCGCAGAGATCTACTTGCTCGCCAAACCAGTCACTTTCAACTTCCTCCTTGAATGTTGTTTTGATGAGACCGGCCCTCGCGCTGCCGATCCCCTTTGCGAGTTCCAGAGTCCTTTGCCAAGCCCGGCCTGTTGCATCTTGATGAACCGCGACTAGTGATGGGGTTCCAAAGCCCTGAACATAGACTTCCCGCAATCTTTGACCTGGCGCCTTTGGCGCTATCATGAATACGTCAACATTCGACGGGGGTTTGATCCATCCCCAATGAATCGCCGCCCCGTGAGAAAATCCTAACGCCTTACCCTTTGTAACGTAAGGTTCGATCTTCTTGTAGAGATCACTTTGAACCATATCGGGAACTAGGACGTGGATTATGCTCGCTTCTTTAGCAGCATCTTGGACTTCCATAACTTTGTGCCCGTCTTTCTTTGCTAAATTCCAAGATGCTCCATCTTTTCTCAATCCGACTGTGACCTTGAATCCGGAGTCGCTCAGGTTGCTTGCTTGAGCTCGACCCTGCAATCCGTATCCAAGTACGGCTACTGTCTCGTTCTTTTTCACGTTAGTCGTCTTGATGTCCTTTTCATATAGAGCGTTTGCGAAAGCTCTTACTTTTTCGTTCGACTTATTTTCGATTCGTTCTTCCTGTTGTTGTATCATTTTTTACTCATTCTCTCCAAATTGAGAATCATAACTTTTGCCCTAGTACACTTTTGTTACCCATTGTTTATGACCGAATGTCTCGCGTCCGACTACAAGATCGAAGTATACCTTGGCCAATCTCTCTGTGATGGGGCCGACTTTGCCGTTTCCGACGCGTCTTTTGTCCACGCTTAGAACCGGCGCGATTCCAGCTGCCGTTCCAGTCAAAAATATTTCATTGGCTGTATAAAGTTCCGATCTCGCGACTTCTCGTTCAACTGCTCTAATTCCTAACTCGTCTGCGAGCAGGAGTATCGTGTCGCGTGTTAATCCTTTGAGAATGGATGATCCAAGAGATGGTGTGACTAGCTCATCATCCCGTACAACGAAAATATTTTCACCGGTCGCCTCTGAAACTTTTCCAGTAGAGTTGAGCATGATGGCTTCATCGTATCCATTTTTTGCAGCGTCGCGCTTTGCAAAGACAGAATTGACGTAGTTCCCGCAGATCTTTGCCATGGGCGGCGTAACAGGGTCATAAAGCCTAGTCCAGCTTGAAACACAAACATCCAGCCCTGCCTTTGAGAAATATTGACTGAAAGGGAAAGCGACAATTGCGGTGTTAACTGGATAGTTGATGAACCCGAGATTGATTCCCGAGAAGCCCACAAATATAATCGGGCGAATATAACAATCTTGTCTCATCTTGTTTGCACGTATAAGCTCTAGGCAAGCTCTTTCGAGCTCTTGCGGAGCGTAGTTGCATTCGATGTCGCATATTCTAGCAGATTCTAAGAGCCTCTCAAAGTGTTCTCGAAGCCTGAAAATGTACAAGTTCTCGCCATATCCATAACCCCGGATACCTTCGAACACTCCAGTTCCATAGTGAAGCCCATGGCTCATAACAGGAACTTTCGCTTCCTCCCAGCCAACTAGCTCTCCATTCATCCATACAAAGTCTACTTTTTGAATTTCGGATGTTGCTTTCGCAGTGTCACTTGTTTGCTCTAATTCTGCTTTCAATCTTTCTTGTTCACTCACTCTTTACTCGCAATTTGTAACCAAGCTTTCCATGGGGCTTCCATTCTTTGCGCCAGAGGAAAGTTTCTTGCTTTTGATCTCTTGACAAATCTTTCTTGTAATCTCGTCTGTCCTCGCGCTACCTCCAATATCTGAAGTTTTTACCCCGGATTCTCCCACGACGGAAATTGAATCAAGGAGGGCTTCTGATGCCCTATTACAATCCGGATTTCGTTTTGTTTTTCCTAACCAATCGAGCATCATTTTCACCGAGAGCAGCATTGCAATCGGATTCGCGACCCCTTTACCTGCGATATCCGGAGCAGCTCCGTGGACTGGCTCAAAAAGTGCTAGATTGTCTCCAATGTTTGCAGACGGGGCAGTCCCAATGCCTCCGACGACCTCGGATGCTTCATCAGAAAGAATGTCGCCATACATGTTCGTCGTGACAATTACATCGAAAGCCTCAGGATTCCTGATGAGATTCATCGCCGCAGAGTCGACGTACATGTTCGAAAAAGATACAGAGGGGTAATTTTTGGACACGCCTTCGCAGCTTTTGACAAATAGCCCGTCAGTCTTTGGGAGGACATTCGATTTTGAAACGCAAACTACAGACGGTGATTTTCCTTTCGCGTTGCGGGATTCTCTTCTCGATAGAGCTAGATCAAATCCATATCTTGCAATTCTTGCGCTTGCTTTCTTTGTGATAATCTTGAGTGCTGTAGCTTTATTTCCGTGTTCGTAGGTTACTTCTTTCCCAACATAGAGGTCTTCGGTGTTTTCACGGACGATAACAAGATCTACGTCCGAGAATTTCGATTCCACAAAGTGATAGTTCTTGGCAGGCCTGATGTTGGCATAGAGATCTAGCTCTTGTCTTATCTTTAAGATTGAGTCTCTCGCGGATTCTCCCACAGGCGCTTTGAGACATGCGTCAGATTCCTTGATTGCCTCAAGGCTACTTTCCGGAAGCGCGTTGCCGTTGCGCTTGAATTCTTTATCACCGGCCGGTGCATTGGCATATTCAAATCGAAGACCAAAAGCCTCTGAAATTGAATCAAGTACCGAGCGAGCTGATCTAAAAAGCTCAGGACCAACGCCGTCTCCTTCAATGCAGGAAATTACAAGTGAATGATGTCTTGACATTTCTTCTCTTTTCTCCGCGCCATCATGCCTTGAAACGCTGAGCTTCCTGAGATGTTACAGCAGCGATCTTCGGAGCCTGACTCAGTGATTCGACTTTATCGCTTTCGCCTCTTGATCTTCGTAGCAATATCTCATTGATTCCGCTCACCATTGCAGATACACTAGCCATCACAATATCTTGGCCAGTCGCAGAGGCAGAACAGACATTCCCTCTGTCGTCTTCAATTTTGATTAATACTTCTGCCTCAGCATCTGTTCCACCACTGACGGCTTCAATCCTGTATTCGCGTAGCGAAACCCTTGCGAATCTATCCGTAACTTGCTGAATCGCCTTAAGCACAGCATCTACTGGTCCGACGCCAGTTTGGGCGACAGAAGCCGACTCGTTATTTCCGTATGACAATCTAACAGATGCAGTCGGTACAGTGTTAATCCCTGTTACGATTGCAAGATCAGTTATCCTAAAGGAAGAATTGCGTGTTGCAACGCCACTTATCTCTCGAGCTAATCTATCAAGATCGGTATCAGTAACCGTCTTGCCTTGATCGCCAATCTCCTTCACTTTTTGAATTATTTTCTTGAGATTTTCCGGAGAAACCTCTATTCCGAGAGCTTTGAGCTGTGAATAAATTCCATGTGTTCCCGCGTGCTTTCCTGCCTGAATCCTTCTTCTTGCGCCAACTAACTCAGGAGCCATTGGCTCGTAAGTCGCGGGCATATTGAGGACGCCGTGGGTGTGGATTCCAGATTCGTGACCGAATGCATTTTCTCCCACAATGGCCTTGTTTGGTGGCAAAAGAACTCGGGTTAATCTAGACACAATACGTGAAGTTTCGTATAGAAGCTTAGTATTGATGCCAAACTCAATGTTGTATAGTCTTGAAGCGGCCATAACGAATTCTTCAAGCGAGGCGTTCCCCGCTCTCTCACCTAGACCGTTTATAGTCAGATGCGCCTGATCTGCGCCAGCCTTTACGCCCGCAAGACTGTTTGCGACCGCAAGTCCATAGTCATCGTGGCAATGCACGCTAATTGGTATTCCAATTTGCGTCTTTAGGTAAGCAATTAGATCTGCAAATTTCTCCGGGGTCATTGTACCTACTGTATCAGGTACGTTGATTCGCTCGGCCCCGGCACGTTCTGCTTCGCGAAACACATTCACAAGAAAATCTTCAGCTGTTCTAGTAGCATCCTCAGCTGAGAACTCTACTTTTATTCCGTGAGCCCGCGCGTATTCTATCCCCTGGATCGCAGATTCAAGCGCTTTCTCTCTAGTTATCTTGAGCTTATGCTCAAGGTGAAGATCCGAGGTTGCGATGAAAAGGTGTCCGTAACTGATATCGCAGTCAATTAATTTGTCAATGTCTTTCTTGTCGACACGAGACAGAGCTGCGACCTGTGCGGAAAGGCGCAGTTTGTTTATTCTTTTAACTGCTTCAAATTCTCCGTCTGAAACTATTGGAAATCCTGCCTCGATTACATCGACACCCAAGCGATCTAGGGCCTTTGCGATCTCTACCTTACTTTCAACTGTCAATGATACACCAGGGGTTTGTTCTCCGTCGCGTAGCGTCGTGTCAAAAATGCGAATTCGTTTTCTCACTCCGCTTTCCTCATCCTGGAGTTTAGTCGCCGAAGTTTGTTGCAACAAAATCTCAATCCCTCCTCAATGCGGTCAGACCTGTACGCACTACTTCCTTCACAGTTCCTGACTTTGCCGCCTCTTCAATGAAAGAATCGATTCCCTCCGGAGTTGAACAAAATTCTACGACAAGAGAATCATGAGTAGTATCAACCATTCTTCCGCCTAGCGAATTTGATAAATCCAGGATCTCACGTTTTGAATTAGATGTAGACGTTTCAAACTTTACAAGAGCTAACTCTCTAGCAATTGAATCATGTCTGCCCATTGTCCCAACTTCAATGACGTCGATCATCTTTCTCAGCTGTTTTACAAGTAAACTAAGTGAAGCATCGTCTCCGGAGGGAACAATTGTCATTCTAGCTAGATCTGGATGAGCAGTCCGGCCAATTGCAATGCTCGTGATGTTGAATCCTTTTGCTCTAAACATAGTCGCGACTCGATGCAACACTCCGCGTTGGTTCTCGACCACGGCATAAACTATGGCATGAGAATGTCTCTGTCTTGTTTTCTGGATAACCTCGTCACTTCTTGCCTTGGAAGCTTCGAGGATCGGCTTTGCTGAAATTGGCCCTTCAGGAGTACGGGAAGAGACCGGAGATGCGCTCACGCTACAACCATATCCTTTAGAGCAGTCCCGGGGACAACGAATGGGAATACATCTTCTTCAGGGGAAATTGGAACGTCGATTACTGTTGCAACATCACTCTTTAAGCCAAGTTTGACAGCCTTTGAGAATTCATCAAGAGATTGTGCCCTTAGCCCCTGAGCCCTGTAGGCTTCGGCCAGTTTTACGTAATCTGGGAGGCTGTAGAGTTTGACTCCGTTGTACCGGCGTCCATAGAAGAGTCTCTGCCACTGTGCGACCATCCCAAGCATTCCATTGTTTATGACAACAACAATCACTGGGATATTGTCTAATACAGAGGTAGCAAGCGCCGCTTCTGTCATGTTGAAGCTTCCATCCCCAGCAATATCTAGAACGGGACGATCCGGAGCAGCAACTTTGGCCCCTATGGCCGCTGGAAACCCAAAACCCATTGTCCCAAGCCCGGTCGAACTATAGAATGTGCCAGGTTGTATTACATTGAAATGAAGTGACGCCCACATTTGACATTGACCAACTTCCGTCGTGACAATCGCATCAGCAGGAAGTGCCTCCCGCAAAGTTTTGAGGAGGCTGATAGCAGTAACCTTTGTCATATCGATAGCAAATTCGCTCTTGCAGCGAGTTTTGACCTCGGTGAAACGCTCATTCCACTTTTTCAGATCATTACGTCTAGCTCTTCTCTTGAAGGATGCTATCATCATTTGAAGCGACGCCCTAACATCTCCTAGGATTCCAAGATCTACTTCCTTGTTCTTGTTGATCTCTGAAGGGTCAATGTCAACATGAATGACCTTTGATTCGCGCGCAAATTCTGAGACTTTGCCCGTAGATCTGTCAGAAAACCTTGTGCCTATCGCGATTAGAACGTCTGACTCAAGAATTAGTCTGTTTGCTTCGACGTGTCCATGCATTCCAATTGGTCCGAGTGCTAGAGGATGAGTTTCGTTGAATACTCCTTTGCCCTTGAATGTAGTGGCAACAGGTATCATCAACATCTCGGCTAGAGTTTGCAGTTCGAGAAATGCTCCAGAAATCGCGACTCCTCCGCCAGCTAAAATCATTGGTCTCTCCGCTGAAAGAATCAAGTCTACTGCTTTCTCTACTTCTACTCCGCTAGGTTCAACGGCCGGATCATATCCGCGAATTCTAACTGAGCTTGGAAATTCTGTTTCAGCCTCGTTAGTTTGAACATCTTTTGGGATGTCGATAAGAACAGGGCCAGGTCTCCCTGACGAAGAAATGTAGAAAGCCTTCTTTACAACATGGGGTATTTCGTTCGGCTTTAGGGGTTGAAAAGTGTACTTTGTGACCGGGGTCGCAACACCAACAATATCGCACTCTTGAAATGCGTCACGTCCTATGCTTGAGGTAGCAACTTGTCCTGTGATAGCCACAATAGGAATAGAATCCATGTACGCGGTTGCAATTCCGGTCACAAGATTTGTCGCGCCGGGGCCAGAAGTTGCGAGACATACCCCTGGTCTTCTTGAAACGCGTGCGAAGCCATCTGCCATGTGAGCAGCAAGCTGTTCGTGTCTAACTAGAATGTGTCTTATGTTTGAGCTGCCTAACTCGTCGTAGATCGGCAGATTGGCACCTCCTGGCATACCAAATATCACTTTGGTGCCTTCATTTTCCAATTGTTTTATGAGAGATTTCGATCCTGATAGTTTTACCACTTATAAGTTACAACTCCAATACATTTCTTCCCCAGCGAATTTCTTCAGAAAAGCTTGAAGAACGCTGGGTCTAGGCAATAGTAACAAGCAAGCTAAGTGTCACAAGGAACACTCCAAAGTACAGGGAGCGTCCTAATCCGGAGGACAAAGTGGATGCAGATTGCTTGCCTGACATCGCTTCTTCACACAGGCGATTCTGGGTTATTTAAGACTAGCGAATCCTTCGAATTTCTTTAAGAATTGGAATTGTTTTTTGTCGAATTCTCTGATTTTACAATACTAGTACGCATGCCCATTTTCGTAAACTGCGAAATTCGAACATAGGAAACATTTTGCAACAGCAACAAGAAATCGCTTGGCCCAAAACAGGCCCTTAGGTTAGAGATGCACGTATGTAAAGTAGAGCAACCGAAGCGCGAAACAAAGGTTCGTTGCGGGTAGAATGAGAGAAACAAGTTAAACTCTTCGCGCATGTTTGCACCGTTCTTTCCCGTTTTACAAAATTTTCAGAGATTCCATGAAACGAAAACCAAGTGGGATCGCACAAGCAGCATTAGCATGATTTAATAATAGGTTTGTCAGCTAACTTGGAAGGAAGGAAAAGCGTTGGCGATTTACTGCCAATATCATTTGCCCACGTCGGGCCTGTTTTACTTCTAAAGTTCCTTTCTAATCCTTCTTACCCAAGATGGTTACTCCTATTGTCTCTGTCTTATCTTTCTTCCTGTTCTCATGATCGAGTTCAAAATGACATTTTGAGAGAAGTGTAACAAAATATGAGCATTGTAATGAAGCCTACTGCAACTAAGAAAGACGTTCAGCAAGTCATTAGGCTGATCAAAGCAGCAGGACTAAGGGCAGACGTATCCTCAGGGCGATTTCAAACAGTAATAGGAATCGTTGGGGATGAAAAGAAAATCAATTTCGATCAGATAAAATCATTGACCGGCGTCTATGATGTCAATCGCATCCAAGTTCCGTATCGACTGATGAGTCGTTCGTACATTTCGCATGACATCGTCGTAAAGGTTGGCGATGTTTCTATTGGTGGAAATGAGGAGCCTGTTATAATCGCCGGACCGTGTTCCATCGAAAGTTATGAACAAATGTTTAGGATTGCAAAGAAAGTGAAAGAAGCGGGATGCCACATCCTTCGAGGCGGCGCATATAAGCCTAGAACCTCGGTTCATTCTTTCCAGGGATTAGGGCTTGATGGATTAAAACATCTTCACAACGTAGGAAAAGATCTCGGTATCCCGACTGTTTCAGAAGTTCGCTCCGAATTTGACGTTGAAATGGTTGCGAAATACTGCGACATGCTTCAGATTGGAGCGCGCAATATGTACAACCAGGATCTCATAGAAGCTGCGGCAAAACAGGGTAAACCAATCCTCTTCAAAAGGGGCTTCTCTGCCCAGATCGACGAATATCTTAGTTTCGCAGAAAGGATCGTGGCAAATGGAAACAAAAAACTAGTCCTCTGCGAAAGAGGCATCATGCCGCTTGGAGGTTCCTTCAAGTCTCAAACTAGATTTACTTTGGATCTCAACGCGATCCCGGTTTTGAGAAAAGAGACCCCTTTCCCAGTAATCGTTGATCCAAGCCACGGAACTGGAAGAAAGGATCTCATTATTCCGATGAGTAGATCTTCTATTGCAGCGGGTGCACACGGGCTCATGATCGAGGTTCATGATAGACCCCAAGAAGCATTGAGCGACGCCAATCAAGCACTAGCCCCTGAGGATTTGACAAAAATCATCATGATCTCAAAACTGATTCACCAAACAATTGCGCAAAGTGAAGTACCATTCTCAGGAGACATATCCAATGGCGCAAGCCACGACCATTAAAGTACTTAGTTCAAAGGACCTCGCCGCGTCGCGCGGGATCAAGAGAAATTCTTGCGATGTTATTATTGAAGAAGGATTGTTTGAAAACGGTAGGATAGATCAACTTCTTCTCGCATTATTGAATGGAAGAGCTACCTCATTTGTTGTAATCACAGATACGACTGTCGAAAGACTATATGGCTCTAGGTTGGTTCGACAGCTTTCGCGAGTTGCAAAAACGGATCTAATCAAGGTGAGTCCGGGTGAGCAAATCAAGACATTCGATACGTGCACAAAGATTCTCTCCGATTTGGCAAAGCTTGGTTTTGACAAAGATGGAGTGTTGATTTTACTTGGCGGCGGCGTTGTAGGAGATATCGGAGGCTTTGTCGCGGCAATTTACAAGCGCGGAGTCAAGTACATTCAGGTGCCAACCACTCTACTCGCACAGATCGATAGCAGCATAGGAGGTAAGAACGGAGTTGACACAGAATGGGGTAAAAATCAGGTCGGAACAATCTATCAGCCCTCTGCGGTACTAATTGATCCTTCCTTTCTTAAGACTCTACCAGCCTACGAAATT
>JARCRS010000186.1 GCA_029850555.1 archaeon
TCCTCTAGTTGAGCCGGCGAAACGCGAAGGAATCGATACTCGAGGCAAAACAACATATCGCTTCAGACCTAACTCCGAAGATCAACAAAAAGTACCCAGGCGATAGGCTTTTCTTACAAGTATCTTCAAATCGTGTTTGCAAAACTTCCAATTAGTTTGCTTACGTACTTTTCTGTTGTGCACGCAGAATCTGTTGAGTTTGTAACTCTTGTTCTTTTTTGACTGGCATCGGATAGTAATTTAACTCTTCTAAGCGATTTGCCAGAATCTTTCGTATTACTCGACTCACGCTGAGGCGCGCAAGATCCTCTTTGCAGGAATCTGCCGCGTAGTCGACAAGGCTCGCGTAGATTTGGTCATCTATGGAAATCGTGATTCTTTTCATCTAAGGCTACAATTCATAAGTCATGAACTTAGTATGATATTTGGAATTTCAACATTCTACATGCGATTGAGGCGATCAGATATATGAAAACGGCAAGAATCTTTGATCTTAATCTAATAATCTCAAAAACCAATTTACAATGAGACCCTAAAGTCTGCCCAAATGCTGAGTATAGAACCAACTTTTCAAAAGTCATCCGCCCTCTCGGTTTCCTAGCTTAAGTTCTCAAAGACTGTCGAATTTCCACGACATTTTATAATATTTTCAAGATTTCTCAATCCATTTTCAAATGCTAGTCTTCGGCCAAAAGAAGACGGGCCCACCCCTGGCCTAGCACAATATACAGCGAAAGCCGATATGGATTTCACATATGAATTACACTTATATGTGCGCAATCTATATCCCGAGCGAAGATGAAGAATCGAAAACCGATCATAATTGTCGCAACGGTTGCGGCTGCCCTAATTCTTGTTCTGCTTGGCTCAATGTTCTTTGCTGGTAAAGGAGGTTCGGCTAATTCGAATTCTCCGACAACAACAACTCCGCAAGCCCCGCCACCGACTACGAATACCTCTAATTCAGGCAATTCAGCCGGGACTACTTCCGTAACAACAACTCCAGGCTCATCTGACGGACCTAGTGGTAGCACGTGTACTTGTTCCAGCTCCACTACATCATCTATATCACCTACGACAAAGATTACTGTCCCGACGCCAGAGTTTCCATTGGGAGCGTTGCTTGCAGTTCTGGTACCAATCGGAGCAATAGCGGCTTTCGCCATTTCAAAGAAGAGTTCGAAATTCTAGACAAGTGTCCAGCGGCTCTGGCTTTGAGCTAAGACTCAGCACTTGATCTATTCTTTGCCACTCTGTGGCTGAAAGAGGGGAATAGATTCGCAGCTTTAATTCTCTTGGACTACTATTTCCTGTGGTAGTTCTTGCTTTAGCGCAATCCCTTGTTGTATAGGCTCTCTTGGGTCCCGCTCGATCTTCTTCAAAGATTGGACGATTTTGTCTACCTCAATAGATTCGGGACTTGAAGAGGGGGTTGCATTGTCCTTTGCCGCTTCCCTTCGAGTTATTTTCTTATTCTCTCTTGATACTTTTATCTTTGAACGAGCTTGTTTTGTCCGAATCGGCATCCGTTCAGCAAAGCGCAAACTAAGAATTCTGCTTTGGCGATCGTAATTTTCACCTATTAATTTCATTTCATTGTTGGCTCCGTTAATTGCTTCTAAAAAGCCAGCGGCCAGGCCCTCCAGAAACTGATTCCCATACGAAATATCTCCATCCAAAGTTGGAGGATCTAGTATAGTAACGCTCCCCTGTCTCCCTTTGATCTCGGTTCTCAATTGAAATGTTCCCCATCCCGCCGACAAAAGAAAGCCCTGAGTGTTTTCAATCAAGGAACCAGTTTTCATTGCATTGAACGCTCTAGAATCTATCTTACACAATTTCGCTTCGCAAACGGGACAAATGCCTTGAGTAGCGGACTTCTTGTTTTTAAAAATCACTTGTTTTGGTTCCTGAATCTCTCTCATGGTTTTGCATTTCAAACAGTAAGCAAAGTCTAGAGGTAAGCCTACATCGCAGCTGTCGTAGAGTCCTGTCTCTTCTGATTGTTCTTTTTTCAACAGTTCTTTGAGATCCTGAATTACTTCCCTAACATACGTCCTTCCTTCCTCGTAAAGGAAAGATGGACCATCCACTCCAAACTCTTCCGCCAGGTGCGTCGCTAGATTAATCAATGTACTTGAGTGTAGGGCCACAGCTCGGTGTTTGTCATGGAATGTCAGAGGAAAAGATCTTCCAAACATCCTTCCCTTCATTTCAAAAAATTCAAGCGAAATAATGAAACCCTTGTCTCGGATCCGGAGGGCTAGATCCTTTGGTTCAAGTTCGCAGTCATTCAAGTTGCAAAGAACTGCGAGAGTGAATTCCTTTCTAACTTCATCGATGGCACTCTTGATTGTCAGGAGCCTCGCGTGATGCAAAAGCAATTCATTGATAACCACGAATGGGGCATTGGGAACGTCCTTCCCTATCATGAGAAATTCGTAGTAATATCTTCCTCCGGGTCTCTGTGTGCCAACATTATTTGGATAGTAAGCGCTATAATCTTCCTTAGGCCCAAATCTAAAGAAATTCATATTGCATTCTGCTTTCTAGTCCTAAAATTGCTTCTCATTAGGATTTATGAAGCGAAGATTGGTCATATCCCATTAGATTATGGATTCGTACTCCAAAGTCAATAAGGAATTGAGGATAAGAAATGATTTCATCTCTCCTCATGAAGTTTCGAATTTTCCTCAAAAACGCTTAACTCCTCGCCTTTGTAGAGCCGTGCTAGAGTGCTCAAAGTGCCAGAATGCCCAATCTGCGGTAACAGCATAAGAACCGCCTCAAAGACTGTTTCAGTTTTTATCGGTTCTAGCAATGGCAATTCGACCAAGAGCCGAGCATCGGAAACTCCATCTTTTATTGAAAGAAGGATGGGAATGTATGCGTGCGACAAATGTATGACGCGTTTTCCCATAGTTCTAGATAGACGCCACTATGTTATGGTGCCAATCAAGCAGCTTAGAGATATGCAAAATGAAATCAAACGTCTCGGAGAGAGTGGGGAAAAACTTTCTGCAAAGCTCGATAGGGCAAATGAGGAGAAAAAACAGTCAGATGCCACTTTGAAGACCAAGATCGATGAAGTGGATATCAGAAGACTTGAAGACAAGATTGCATATCTTCAATCAAATGTAGAGCATCTGAAAAGAGATAAGGGTGAGCTAGAAGAGAAAATTGCGAGTCTCTCTCCTCAAGCTCAAGTAGCAGATTGAATTTATTGTGGGGACGACGACTGGTTTTCCGAAATTGGTTCACTCGTAGAGGCGCTTGCTACTACAACTGGGACTGCAGTTTCTTGTTGAGGATCTGGTGTCAATGTGTTTTCCGCGGGACCAGAGACTCCTAGCTCCACTTGAGGCATGGCTGATTCTATTTCCGTAAAAGTAGTTTCAGCAAGTTTTGTTGACATCTCTTGAAACTCGCCCGTGCTCTCACTTGGACTTGGATTAGACAGCTCGCCCGTGTTCGTCTCAGTGACATGAGAAAGTTTTTCCTGAAGCAAAGTCTTCTGAACTTGTAGAGTCCCAATTTTATCCGTAAGGGAGGTAGATCTTCTTTCAAGTTCGATGAGTTCAAGTTTACCTTTTAACCATACAATCTCATTCTCAAGTTGAGAACTTTCTTCTTCCAGTGCTCTAACCTTCTCTCTCAGTTCGTCCCTTCGATTGATCTCAGAAACAGTTGTGACATCTGACATTTTTGTGTGCCCAGAAAATATCGTGTGAACCTTTCACTATTGATAGGACATGGCATAGTGGATTGATTGAATTGTCAACATCTTTTGTCAGTTCGCGCTGGAAAAAGGAACTGTATGAAAAACTCTGTTCAATTGCAAGAAAATTAGATGGATTTCCTTCGACGATGAGAGGGTTAGTGCTGCCATCCTCGACTAGACCTCTCATTGAGGGGCGACGTCTCTGAGAGAGAACAAATTTTGGAAGAATCCTATTACGAGATAAGAGCTTAAAGGGTCACTGCATACGCACGCCAATCTCTCTTTCAACAGGGCGAACGTATTCGAACTCTTTCTCTGCCTCTTCAATATCCTTGTGAGAATCAACCGATCTCCATAGCGCGTTAGAGTATCTCACAGCCTTGAGCCTTCCTTCAAGTGCAAGTTTCTCAAGGGTGATTGATTCCAAGCTTCCCCTTTCCGGAAGTAAATCAAAGATAGAGTGCGAAAAGAAAAAGACCCCTGCGTTCATCCAATAATTATGCAAAATTGGTTTCTCCCTGAAGATTTTGACCTTGTCTCCCTGCATTTCCACAATGCCAAACGGACTGCGTAGCGGTATCGCCGCCATAGCCGCAAGATATTCAAGATTGAATGTTTCAGTCAAACGATCTAGATTGAGATCTGTCATAATGTCACCATATGTAAATATAAAGTTCTCACCATGCGTGTATTCTCTTGCCTTTTTTAGGGCACCACCGGTGCCAAGAGGATCGTCTTCAAAGGAGTACTGTATCTTTGTCTTAAAATCATGCCCGTCTCCAAAATAGCTCATAATAGATTCCTTCTTGTACCCGACGCAAAGTGTGATGTTTTCGGCGCCGTACTTCTTCAACCACAAAATTTGGCGCTCCAGTATCGGAATACCTCCCACAATAATCATGGGTTTTGGTACATTGTCAGTTAGCGGTCTGAGTCTTTTTCCAAACCCTCCAGCAAGAATTACTGCTTGCAACTGGCTAATTCTCTTCAGCCAGCTGATTAGTTTTTAGAATATAAAAGCTCAAAGGTTTCCTTACTGGCCGATAAAATCTCTATCGCACTTTTAATTCTTCGACCGAGGTCATGAATGGGATAGTATGATTTTATGAACTTCAACAGGTTGATTTATTCCGTTTTCTTCACTCTCAAAAAAGAGAAGGTACAAAGCGAGCGGCAAGTTGCTAACAGAGGATCGGGCGAACTTTAATTTCACATTAGAGGAAGATGAGAGAAAAGCACTCGCCTACATGGAAAAGATGGATAGACATCAAGAGCAAAGAAGGCAAAGAAGTTCCACCCGTGGTCTAAAAATCAATTCACTAAAAAATTCTACGAAGGTTGATCGCTCCCGGGTTTCAGAGGCGGATCACTAACTTGCAACTCGCGAGTTGCAATAGGCACACGCTCATACTCTGATTTTGTTCTGGTAACCAAGTACCTATACAGGATTAGGAGTGATAACACAACGATTCCTGCATAGAGGGCATTAGCGAGATTGATATTCACGCTGAAGAAAGTCACCAAGACCCGTGTGAACCCAAAACCTACTATCCAGGCATCAAAACTCATGCAGATTCTTCTGAATGTCTCGATATTGAGATGCCTTGCGATTATCATCCCGAGAGGCAACCCGATTAAAACTGGAGGAGCTATGACCTCGAAAAGCTGTATCGGCGTGATGGAGCCGAACCATCCAATAGATTTCGTACCAAATAACCCCAAGAAGTAGTATGCGACGCAGGTGATGTATGATTCTGTAATCCTTACTTGGGCAACGGAAGCTTTGAACTCCTCCCTCTTCAGACCTTGATTATTCAAAAACAGTGCAATCGGCGGCCCCGAAATTGTTGTGATCGAATAAAGTAGCCCAATTCCAAATCCTAGTGGTATACCTGCATGAGTCTCCTTCTTTATTGATTTTCGTATGCCAGTAGCTTGTAAGAGAATGAGAGGCAATATCATCGCATAAACTATGAACCTTGCCCAATTGGGAGCTGAAGTTGCTAGACCAGCGAGGACTAAACTTCCTAAGATAGCCCCTGGCACTATTGGAACAATTATCGGTAGCGTCCGCCTAAATGTAGCTTTGAGAATTTTCTTTCCTGAAACAATCGCCATGACAGTGTTAGCCATTGCCTCAAGCAAAACGTAAGCTGGATTCACGATTTTATTTACAAGCACAAGAAGTGCGAGTGGGGTTGAGATAGAAGAGTAGCCGTATCCCAAAGCTCCATTAACGAAAGATGCTCCCAGCGAGAGGAGAGCAAACAGAATCATTACCTCAAGAACTAGGCCCAATTTACGATCTGGTATAATTAGTTAATTACATATAATTACTATGTAGTTAAGAAAATCGGTAATCATATATAATTAAATTGGCTTAACTTCGATAATTATATATGATTAACAAACGTGATGATAGTATCGCAATTTTGCCTCCGAAATCAAAGTATACGACTGTATCGATTCCTATTACGTTGCAAGAAAGGATCGAGAAATTAATTTCAAAGAAGACTGGATTCAAATCAGTTTCAGATTACGTTACCTATGTGCTAAGAGAAGTTGTTGCTATGCACGAAACCAAGGAAGTACCCGAACCCTTCACAAGTCAAGACATTTCGGAAATAAAGGAACGCCTAACTGCACTGGGATATTTGTAGAGGAGGAATCGGAAAGAGAAAATGCCATCAATTCCCCACGGCGGAAGACTAGTCTCAGTGAAACAAGTCGAACCTACGCCTGAGAAAGTCAAAGATATGCTTGAGGGACCAAAGGTCAGAGTCTCTTATGAAACCCAGGTTACGATTTTCAACATTGCAAACTCTGTTTTTAGTCCTTTACAGGGGTTCATGAATGAAGAAGATTATCAGAACGTGCTCGATAACATGCGTCTTCAAGATGATACTCCCTGGACGATACCCTTGTTGCTCCACGTTCCAATGGATTTTAGCGCGGCGAGCGGCGACATTATCTCTTTGGTAGATGAAAGGGATCTGCCTGTTGCAAGTTTAGAGTGCGAGCAAATCTACGAAATATCAAAGAAAGAATTTGCGATGAAGGTCTTTGGCACCGAAGACGCAGCTCATCCTGGAGTTGCAAAGACCTATTCATCAACTGGCCGAGTTCTAGCGGGCAAACTTTTGAAGACGGCAAAGTTTTCGAGCAATTCTTTCGAGGACTGCACGCTAGTTCCCAAGGAAACTAGAGTCCTGTTTAACGAAAAGGGATGGAAAGATATCATAGCCTTCCAGACGAGAAATGCGCCTCACATAGGGCATGAATATGTACAAAAAGCCGGCCTTTCCTTCGCCGACGGACTCTTTATCAACCCGGTACTTGGAAAGAAGAAATCTGGAGATTTTACAGATCAAGTGATCGTTGATGCATACCGCGCGCTAACAAGGAATTACTATCCAAAGAACTCAGTTGTGTTGAGCGTCCTTCACTACGAGATGCAATATGCTGGCCCAAAAGAGGCAGTAATGCACGCGATCATGAGAAAAAACTTTGGGTGCACCCACATTGCAATTGGAAGAGATCATGCAGGGGTGGGAAATTACTATGGACCATATGCGGCTCATGATATCTTCAAAGAATTCCCAGATCTTGGTATCCAAGCAATCTTCATGCGGGAATTCTTTTACTGCAACAAATGTGTCGGCGTCGCAAACGAAAAGATATGTCCTCATGCGGAAACTGATAGGCTCACTTTTAGCGGCACTAAACTGAGAAAGATGTTTCTCTCAGGAGAGACTCCTCCAAAGGAGTTCATGCGCCCCGAAGTCTCTCAGGTAATCTTGAAAGCAAAAAACGCATTTGTGGAATAGGGAGAAATAAATGGTTTTGCAAAGTGGCGACGACAGGAAAGTTGCAGTAATCGGACTAGACTCTGTACCACCCGAATACATGTTTTCTAAACTCTTGAGCAAACTCCCCAACATCAAGAGGATGTATGAAAGAGGATTACATGGAACCCTGGTAAGTTGTGATCCGCCAATCACTGTACCTGCATGGATGGTCATGATGACCGGAAAGAATCCAGGCAAGCTCGGGATCTACGGTTTCAGACATCGAAAGGGCCACTCCTACAAGGACGGATACATCGTCAACTCGATGCACGTCAAGGAAGAAACAGTGTGGCAAGCGCTTGCAAGAAAAGGAAAGAGATCTATCGTTCTTGGAGTGCCTCCAGGATATCCCCCAAGATCAGTTCAAAATTGCAATATCGTCTCCTGCTTCATTACTCCAAGCATGGATAAGGTGTTTACCTATCCGGCTGAATTGAAAAGTGAGATACTTGCCTCGTCAAACGGGGAATACATCTTTGACGTCACTTTCCGAACCGAAAATAGAGATGCGATAAAAAAAGAACTCTTTGAGATGACCGAGAAAAGGTTTGATGTCGCAGAGTATCTTGCAAAGAACAAGCCCTGGGATTTCTTCATAATGCACGAGATTGGTTTTGACAGGCTGCATCACGCTTTCTGGAAATTCTTTGATCCCACTCATCCGAAGTACGTGGCGGGAAATCAATACGAACACCTGGATGAAGAGTACTATGAAATGGTAGATCAAAGGATCGGTAAGTTAGTCGATTCCTTCGGAGAAGATTGCATAACTTTCGTAGTTTCCGACCACGGATCAAAGGGGATGCGCGGCGCGTTTTGCGTGAATCAATGGCTACAAAAAGAGGGGTATCTCTCCTTCAAGACTCCACCTTCTGGAATAGTAGACATTGAGAAAGCAGACATCGATTGGGCAAAAACAAAAGCCTGGGGATGGGGAGGATACTATGCTCGTATCTTTTTCAATGTCAAAGGGCGCGAACCAAACGGAATCATTGATCCAAAAGACCTGCCAAGAGAGGAAAAGATGCTGGAAGAGAAATTCAATTCCATTAGAGATGACAAGGGTAAGAAAATGAACAATCTTGTTTTCGAGCCGGACAAATTGTATGGCACGGCTTTGGGTGACAAGCCAGATCTGATGGTGTACTTTGGCGATCTTGATTGGAGATCAGCCGGGACTGTGGGACACGACTCTCTTTACCTATTTGAAAATGACACAGGGCCCGATGACTCTGTTCATTCCATGAATGGAATCTTTCTCATGTATGACCCTAAAAGAAATTTAGGCGGTAAAGAGTTGCATAATCTGAACATTGAAGATATTGCCCCGACGCTGCTCGAAATGTATGGGGCGAATGTACCCAATGATGGCATTGATGGAAAAGTTCTCGAGGAGGTTATCAACGCATGACACTATCCTCTCGAGTTACAACCGAATCTCGCAATCTCAAACCAAGAGGGTTTACGATCTGGATGACTGGCCTTTCAGGATCAGGTAAATCCACACTTGCAAATCTCTTAAAAGAAAAGTACGAAAAAGAGTTTGGAAGATTTGTAGAAATCCTTGATGGAGACGAAGTTCGTAAAGGCCTTTCAAAAGATCTAGGGCTCTCAAAGGAGGACAGGGAAGAACACGCCAGAAGAGTATCCTATCTAGCCAAGGTCTTGTCTAGAAATGGTGTGATCTCAATTGTCGCTTTGATTTCACCATACAAAAGCTCGAGAGAGAGAGCAAAAGAACTCATCGGAGCTGACAAGTTTGTTGAAGTCTACGTCAAAGCCTCACTTAATGCATGCGAAAGAAGAGATCCTAAAGGGCTCTACGCCAAAGCCCGTAAGGGGGAGATAACCAATATGACCGGGATACAAGACCCCTACGAAGAACCTACCGCTCCGGACATTGTTATTGACACGGAGAAGTATACTCCAACTGAGAGCGTATCATTGCTAACAGAAGGATTCGAAGCAAAGAGACTCCTGCCCTAATGGCATCTCGACTGGGAGTGACTAAGTAATGGAGATGAGCCAAACTGGAATGAAAAAGGGCGTCAGGGCTCTACTTCAACGCCTGAGCGAACTATTCGACAATTTCCTGCGTCCCCCAAGCGAGGATTATGTTATCGGCTAGTTACTGAGAGTTAGGCTTTTCTTTATCAAGAAAGAATTGAACGAAACAAAAATTGAATTCGCAAACCGAGCTGCCACAAAGTAATGTCGCAGTTGTCTCTCATAGAAAAGACGCTGACGGAATATCTTCTGCGGCTCTAATACACTATCTCACAAAGGCAAAAATAGCTCTTACAGATTATTCTGAAATGAACGAAACCCTTTCCCAAGTCGAGCCGGCAAATCAAATCTTCGTTTGCGATCTCGGGTTGAACAAAAACACCTTTGACGGTTTCTTAGGACAAGTAAAGAGACTAGGTTCGGAAGGCAAGGTCCACTATATCGATCATCACCCCTTGAGTGAAGATTTTGCTTCAAAGCTTAGAGATGTGGGCGTGGAGGTTTTTCACTCAGAGGAGGAATGTGCTTCAATTCTGATCTACAAAAAATTTGAAGAACATCTTAGACAATCTCCATACATGAAAGTGCTCGCGTGCTGCGGAGCAATTACTGATTATATGGACTTGCAACCTTTTGCAAGGAAATTGATCTCAACATTAGATAGGCAGTTTCTACTTTACGAGGCGACTGTTCTAGCATTCTCGATCGCCATAATTGGTCGCACTGGATTAGAGGCTAATCTAAAGCTTGAGCAGATGGCACAAGAGCTTGGCGAAGGAAAAAAACTCCCTCACGAAATCGAAAATGCTTCTACTTTTGCCCAGGAGTTTGCCTCACGTGCTACAGCACTAATGGAAAAAGCTCGTAGGGAAGGGAAAAAGATGGGTAATTTTGCATACATCAAAACAGGGGAATCCTCAACCGGGAACGTCGCATACTTTCTTGTTGGAGCTTTTGATGTCCCAGTCGGAGTCGCGTTCAGAGAAGACGGATCTGATCACTACGAAATTTCGCTACGAAGCACAGAAGCAAGTGATCATGATCTTGGAAAAATAGTTACTAGAATTTCAACCAGACTTCAAGCTTCAGGCGGCGGTCACGTGCATGCTGCTGGATGCCGAATAGAAAGATCACAGCTAGGCGAATTTCTAAAGTTGCTAGAAGAAGAACTCTCCGCGATTTAGATAAGGGTAGAAATTATACTCACTGCAAACACAATCACGAGAGCTACCGCAAGAAAATCGAAGCTTGGTCTCCTCTTGACCCTGAAAATTAAGGTTGAAGCAAAGTACGCTATGGTCAAAACAGATAGGTAGACCGTGAGACGCCCTTCACCTAGCGCGGCAAGAGAAACTACAGCTCCAAAGGAAAGTATGGCCAGGCTCAAGAGAAACACGTTTTGCTTTTCTCCTAGAATCCGCTTGGAACGTTCGGCGAAATCTTGAGGCCCCAAACTAACTCTTGTATTGCTCCTCTTCAACTTCATTTTCGTCTACCTCCCTCCTAGAATTAGAAGACGCGCTACAGTCTTTGTCGGAGCAATGTCTTCGTTTGCAATCACAACCGGAGCCCCCCGGATGGAAGAAACAACGCTTGCTGCAAGACTTGTGGGAAGGCTCCCGAGAAGAGTCCTGTATGACTCGGATTCCGGCTCAACTTTGACGTCATTTATTTCAATCACTATTGTGTCTTCGATCTCGGATGCTCTAACTGAGGTGCATAGCTCTGCAGATTCTACGAGAATGTACTCTAGCGCATCCTCAATTGTCACATCCTCGCCTTTTATCTCTTCGAGCTGCCCGAGATAAGCTCCTGCCGTAAACACGCGAATGCCATCTTGTGATCTGTCTTCTGAAAGTAAAGTAGCAGGCGCAGCCCGCATCTCCTCCATTGTGGGAAGAATATGATCTCTTAGAGGAATGTAGACTGAACTCCTCTCGTCCTCAGAAGGACTCTTAGTTGCAATACTAGTTTCTTTCATCTTGGGAGGGAGATAGATTGCCCTAGGAATTTTTCCCTGTTTAGGACCGCCTTCTTCCCCCTTTTCGCCTTCTACATCCTCAAGTGAATAGTTCCACACCGGATTTGGAATCTGCGCGTTTGGATTACTAGTCATTCCTCTTCTTGCAAGAATTTCATCGAGTAGAGGATCTATTCCCAAAGTTGAACCTCTGAGAAGTACTTTCATCGCATAGCTTCCCGTTACTTGCTCTGGCAAAGTAGCGGCGGTTACTCCTACTATTACTGCTGCGATACCGAGGGCCGTAAGAGGAATGAGATGAGCTACAAAAAACGAGACAACACTCGTCGTTGTTCCAGCAAACGAAAGGCCCAGCCCCAAAAAGAAATATCTACCCAAAATCAAGCTTTACTTTGCATTCCTCCACACTTGAATTGCTTCTCCGAATTGATCGCTCACTATATCACTTCTTACTAGGCCGATATGCTCAAGATAAGTGAGTTCCTTAAGCGCATCGATAGGGGACAGTTCCTCTCCTGTTCCTCCCTTGCGTGCTGCAAGTATTTGCTCGACCGTGACAGGTGTCACTATGTGCCTCTTTATTTTCCTTCCAAAGAAAGTGATTACTTGCTCTTTGCTACAGGACTGCTTTAGCGATTCCAAAAGAGATCTATTCTTTGTTGTGAGTGCCTTTAGAAGAGCTACGCTTCCCTTTCCATTTCTACCCTTTCGCTTGTCCATATCCTGACCTCCAACGACTAACGCGGGAAATATCGCGAGGCCGACGAAAAGAACGCTCCAGTGCTGCATTATTGTCTGGATAACTGAATTAGAAGATAGAGGTTGCCAGAAACTCGCGATAGACTGGGTTAATGGAAGGAATAGTTGCTTGATTGCGCTTAGGTTACTTGCACTAGAAATTACACCAGAGGAAGCTAAAAAGCTAGTATTCTGCCATACGCTGATCTCGACATTGCGAAAATCAGAATACGAGCCGAAATTGAAGGCTGCTCTTGTAATCCAGTAAATGTATGCGCTCGTCGACTCTTGCTGCTGATAGACAAAGAAAGTTCCAACCAAATATGGCTGAGTTAAGATTTGGATGTTGCTATCTGTCAATACCTTAACTCCAGAGTAACCAAATAAAACCGGATAAACAACTAGTGATGCCTCGGGAGTATGCATTCCACCCGCCGCGACTTGAATTGTGACGTAAAGATTAGCAGCAGGTGTTGTCGCCGTTCCATTTGTCACTTGGACATAATTGTAAACCAAAGCTGCGTCCTGATCTAGCGCCTCTTGGGCGTATGTGTCTCGCTCGACAAAGCTCAGATTCCAACCACGAACCTGGGGAAGCAACGCGTCCGCGCTAGTTCCTGAAACTGTTTGAATTGGTAGTTTTGTTGGGGCGCTCGCCGTCGCAACCGCCGGGGCAAGAGTTGCCACAAATATCACCGATACAATCAGGATTCCTATTATGGCATAGGCATCTCGAGAAGAAAATTTCCTTGAAGCGCTTTTGAGATACCTGCCACAGTTTGCGCAAAAGTTGTTGTGACTAGCTTTGTAGCTTGGATCGTCGCACAGGTCGCAGGATTTGAGTGCCGGATTGAAAAATGGGATAAAGTCGAGCTTTAGCGCCCGATCTCCAATCAAAAGGAGGATGAATATCGAAATAAAGACGAGAGCGATTCCCGAGGTAGCGTGAAAGACATTGAACGCAAAATCGCCCCAAATGTTTGCCACATAAACCAGTATCACTTCCCTCAGTATATTTATCAGGACAAGAAGCGGATATGCGGCAATGAAAAGCACCGCTTTCTTCCACAGGCTCCCCTTGCCCACATAACCTAGAAAAGCGGCAAATAGCGTAAACCCTACGACAGAGTAGACCCCGGAACTAGCCACGCCTACGGCGAAACCGTAGGTAGATCCTGAAGCTGTCGTGAGTAAGAGAGTGGGTATATTTTCACTCGGTAAAGTAACCGCAACGTTCAGCCCTAGTAAATGCACCAGTAACCAGTGCGCAGGAATTACGCTCAGCCAAGACATTGCAAGCCAAAAACTTAGACCAAACTCCGTGAGCGAGGGTAGGGCCGCTATGAACAATAAAAGCGGAGGTGTCAAAACCAGTAATGTCTTTCTGTTGAATAACAAGAGAATTGATCCGGCAAGGAAAATCAATAATGCCCCCAAGTGATAGTCTAGCGCATAGGTTGTGCCAGATCCATAGAGATATGTTATCAAAGCTACTAGTAGTGAGGAGATACCTCCCGCCATGTTGACGTTAGAGCGCCCGCCGTCGTCTCGAAGAGGCATCACAGCCCTCAAAAGTTTTCTTTTTCTGTAGATCAGATATGCCGAGAGAAATGGGATTACCAGGACAAAGTTGTAATAATTGCTAGCTATCGCGTCAGAACCTGTGATGTAGATATCTTGAAAGAAAATCACAATCGCTGCGATCGCGATAATTGCGACTTTGATCTCGATTCCAAATCTTTGGGTTATCTTTCCAAATGAAATTGCAATTTGTTTTGAGGTTGGAGAAAATGTTCGCGGAAAACGCGCAATATCTTTAGGCGATCCAGCATCCCCTGCCACTTTGACGGGCCTCTTTCTTCCTGCAAAGGTTAGACTGGCCGTTTTTAGCCTTATAAGAGTACAGCACTCTTGGGCGTGGGTATCCGGAGCCGATATATACGTCTCAATTTCATCACTGGATGAGATTAGTCTTTAGACAATCAAACTTTCAAGGATTGATTCGTGAGAGCTTTGAATCAATTATTCCTATGAATAAATTTTCGAGTTGTGATCGTTTCTTTTCGTCTCTCTTTTTTGCCTCATTTATACTATAGTGTACTTTTTCTCCTGTTGTAACTCTTCTTTTCTTGTTATTCTAAGGCGGGTTTAGATCATATTCACTTGTCCAAAAAGGAAATAAGCCCCTAATCTCTGACTTTAGAAAGCTTGAGGAAAAAAAGCAAGAGAGCAGTCTCTCGTACTGTTTTGAGTGCTCTCGTAGGATTGTTCATAATCGGCCTAGGGTTGGGACTGGGATCTTTCTATTCGATTGGTAGTCTCTCTCCGAAATCACATTCACACACTACAACGAC
>JARCRS010000187.1 GCA_029850555.1 archaeon
TGCATTCTTTTTGGTTTCAATTGCAGTTCCTCTCAATTACGTTGGGCCCCAGAGATTTGGCTTCGCTATTATCTCTAGATTATTCCCTTTGCATATCTGGCATTCAAAGAAGATCGAGAGGTGTAATTGGTGAGATTAGAAAGCATCGCAAAAATTATGTCACTGCTACATAACACAACTCTCAAATAGTATGCTCTAATAGTAAATCGTCAAATCTGGCTATAGATTAAATGACCTGACTCCCAAAGGCGTCGGCGTTTCTTGGTTCATCATCTCAAAGCATTCGGATTAATTAGTTCTAATGTAGATGAGTACATAGATGCACATATTCCGTCAAATACCCACTTGACACTCTGAGTTCATAAAGAGCCTTGATATTTTCGCAGATTGCTGGAGCTATCGCATCCGGTTTCGCAGCCACGTTCTTCATGACTCTTTCAGAGTTTCCTTTTTGGATGAAATGGGGAATGGATGGGGTAGGAGAATGGCAAGTTGACTCTGTGATCTTATCTAAAATTATTCTTCGTAAGGCGACGCCAATTAAGCAACAAAATTTTCCATGGCCTACAGTTGCCACTCATTTTCTAAATGGGATTATTGCGAGCATCGCTTTCTATCTTCTTTTGCCCTTCTTCAATTTCTTCATCCCAGGCGCAAGGATCTCGATTCTTTATGATACAATCGCCTATAGCTTTGTCCTTTGGATAATTTTTCCCGTGCTAGGAAGATCTGCAATCGAATCATTAGGGCGTATCCGAATTTCTAATCGTGGTTTGTTAGTAAGCTTGCTTTCTCACATAGTTTATGGCGTCTTTCTCGGCCTATTTCTCATGTTTGTATTAGGTTAACAAACCATGACACTTCTCCTCGATCTCTTTTTGGCGGCCATCTCGGGTTTCTTTGCCGCTGTTATCATGACATTAGTGGAATATCCGTTTTGGAAAAGGTGGGGAATGCAAGGCGTAGCTGAATGGCAAGTGAACTGGGTCATGATTTCAAGTTTAAATAAAAAATGGAAGGCGATTCGCAATCCGATTTTATCTTGGACAATAGCAAGTCATCTCTCCCACGGAGTTTTAGCAGGCATTGCATTTCGTCTTTTACTGCCTTACTTTTTTGAAATTCCCTTTGGAAGGGTCTCACTAATCTTGGATGCCGTCGTATTTGGCGTAGCTCTTTGGTTTCTTTTTACTTTCCTAGGGCGAAGGATGTATGAATCCACTGGAAAGATTAAAATTACAAGTCTAGGTTTGCTTGGAGCCTTGCTATCGGATACAGTCTACGGCTTTTTTCTAGGACTATTGATTTTTTTATAGCATAATTGCTGCAAGACTGTTTATTTCCAAAACACACTCAACTTGAAAGACCTGATAGCTTCATGCTCACGTCCCAAAGATGATTTGCATCATCTTTGTTGAAAGGAGCCGGCCTTTCCTTCTTTTTGTAGAAATATTTGCCAGTGGCCCCCTCCACTTCAGGCGAAGTTGAAACATAAACCAAGGTCTCAGCTCCTTTCTCCGGACTCATGTAAAATGGTCTAGCTATTCTTATTCCTATTCCTACAATGCCTCCTTCGTCACCTAAATGGGTGCGCACTGCCCCAGGATGCACGCAGTTGACAGTTACCCCTGAACCGGCAAGTCGCTCGGCAAGCTCGCCCATGAATAGAATTTGAGCGAGCTTTGATTGTCCGTATGATTTGATTGCGTTGTACCCCCTTTCCATTTGAAGGTCCTCGAAATTAATCTCGGCGTGAACACTTGATGTCACATTTACGATTCTAGCCGGAGCTGAAGCCTTCAATGTATCAAGAAGAAGATTTGTAAGTAAAAACTGTGAAAGATAATTTACAACAAATACTTCTTCGAGGCCGTCTTTTGTAACTACACGACTCCCTTCGACGACCGCGGCGTTATTCACTAGCACGTGGAGTTTATCGTGTTTTTGTTTATAATCGCTTGCGAGCATTCTCACAGATTCAAGAGAGGATAAATCTGCAAGAAAGAGCTCAATTGATTGGTTGCCTGTTTGAGTCTTAATTTCCTCCTGCGCAGCTTTGCCTTTTTTTTCATTGCGGCATACAAGTACGGTTGTAGCGCCAAGGCGAGCGAATTGGCCTGCGGCTGCTTTGCCGATCCCAGAATTTGCTCCGGTGACCATGCAAATCTTGTTGTTCATCTCGCTACTTTGCATTTCTTTAGAGCCCAGAGAATGAATTAGAGCGTAGCTCTTGTCTCCGTTGCTTTGATTGAAATAATCCCTCTGGACAACTTGCTTTCGGATATGTTTAGCGAATATGATGAAAGTATGCCTCGTATGAATTGATCTGCGCACGCTGTCGATTCAAGCGAGCTTCCTGCTCCCATCGCCCTAATTTCATATGTTGATCCTCCATATCTTGTTGAATCTTTTATTCCAGTTATTTTTTTGAACTCGATCTTCTGCGCAGGGAGGAGAACTTGAAACTCTTCTATTACCTTGGCTAAATCTTCCGGATTTACTGCAGACATTTTGAGAAAATCTCCCAGTCTTCTGCCTTCATCATACCAAGCTTTTAGGAGCCAGTCCTTGTCGATATCGTACATTTTACCGATGAGTTTCTCCAGTAGATCCTCGGGAAGTACAAGGCAACCTACATCTTTCATCATGCTCACAAACTTCCAAGAAGGATAGATTTGTTTTGGGCTGCCTCCGTCTTTTGTAACTTCGAGTACCGATAGAAGAGATTCATTCGCTAGAGCATATTGAGTCTTGTTTTCTCTGCCTGCCTCGAAAGACAATTGCTCCGCGACAGCATCATCTACAGCGATATTTGTCCTACCCAATTGAGCGCTTTCACTCTACTGATTTTTGAATGAGTGTAATCAAGTGTACATAAGCATACACTGAGTATCATATAGTGCAACTCGATACTCGATTCCCCATGAACTTGGGGCGACAGTCGCTTTGTGGAAAGAAAGGATCACTAGTTCTGATTGCGATAATTCTAGTGTCTACGAGTGTCATGGCTCTAGCTGTGAATGCTCGGATTAGTTCGTTGAACGGACATTCTCAGAACAACGCAATCCAATATGGTAGGAACGGAATCCGTAGTTTCAATGATTTGTTTGGAAATTTTTCTAGAATGAGTGTAGTCCTTAATTCTACAACGCCCGATGGTTCGAAGGATAGCTTGAACGCTACTTTCATGGTGCTGGGTATTGCCACCCTTGACAGAGAGAGCACATATGAGGTCAATATTACCGGAGATGAAACCACCAATGGGGAAAGCATGGATGAATCCCTTGTTGCATGGATCAGTACGTCAAGCGGGCAGGTAGTTCAGACCTACGACAATGAGAACGGCTATTTGGAGGGGTCAAGTGCGGAGAA
>JARCRS010000188.1 GCA_029850555.1 archaeon
TCAGAGATTCGCATTGTCTCACAAGATCCATTCAAGTTAATTTTAGATCTTTCTAATTTGTTTCAATCTGAAAGCTACGAAGTCGATGCTATGTCTTTAACAGAACCTTCGCTGGAAGAAGTTGTTGTCAGGCTAGTCGGAGAACAAAATCATTAACAGAGAAGATGAATATACGAAATTGGTTCCGAATACGTCCTTTGCAAGGAACGTTGTCGCTCTAACTCGAAGAAACTTTAGAGCGTCACTAGACAGGGAGTTCTTGGTCATCCAACTAGTCCTTCCGCTTTTCTTTATCTTTGTAGCCGGCTTTGGATATACTCTCATAGTTCCAGGCGTGCAGGGCATTTCGTATGAAACATTCTTGGCAACGGGGGCCATAGCCATGACGGTCATGTCCTCAAGCATGCTTTCCGGAACAATGATCTGGTTTGATAGAAACTTTCGAATGTTCGAACAGATTTTGATGGGCCCTTTCACCCGAATGCAGTATATTTTGAGTGTAATACTTTCGGTTATATTGACCGGGCTTGCAAGTGCAATAGTTGTTTTCTTGGTTTCGTTGATAGTTTCTAGTGGTGTAATTTTGAATATAGTTTCTATTCTAGAGCTGTTCGGATCGCTAATATTAGGCTCACTGTTTTTCGGTGGATTTGGAATCTTTGTGTCGCTGAGAGTAAAATCAAGCGAAGCCTTAGCTGCGACAATGAATCTGATGTTCTTCGTGTTTACGTTTCTAAGCTCAGTGTTTTACCCTAGTTACAGTAGGTATCTGCCATTACGATTGATATTCCAAGTAAACCCATTGACCTATATTGCGGATCTCGTAAGAATCTCTGTCGTTGGACTTCCGAGCTTTAATCCGCAAGCAGAGGTAATTGCGCTAATCCTCGAAGGCGCCCTAATGATATATCTAGCATCCTGGTCTATAAATAAAATCGAGCTCTGAACGACACTCTCCGTTCTATTATGAAATAGAGCTAGGAAAATATATGTCCAAGGTGGCTAGTGTCTCAGCTTGAAAAATTCAACCTGTCTTAATCTCTTCTTGGCTGCCTTTTTGCTAGAGTAGTTTCCCAAGTTCCGATGAGTCCTTTTAGATAAAACCCTGTACTTTCTCTTACCGAGTTTCTTGATTGTCATGGACTTGTGAGAGGGCTAGGATCCAAACAAAGATGATATCATTTACAATCTAGAAGAAAGCAAGAGCTTTCGTTAGCAAATCAAGCTGCTTCTTTGGCTTAGTTAAACTCTTTTCGCTCGAATAGTACAAGGCCGAGCACTGCTGTCAGGGCGAAATAGACTAGCATTATTGCAACACCTTCAGGAACGGTCGCATTGTACGTCGTGAATGTCGCGGCATTCGGCCCGCCACGACCAGCAAAACCATGTTGAATTGTCGTATGCGCTGGGTATGGAGTGGTTAAGATGTTGCCAATGATTTCAGAACCGTAAGATAGCAAAAACCAAGGTTCAACATGCGCAAAGACTGCGATCAATTCTTCGATTATCGTAAACCCGAAAAGAAGCAGAACTACTGCCACAAGAATGGAATAGGAACTGCTCTTGAAGGCAGAACTGAAGAAGAAAGTTAGTCCCAAAGCTGCGATCAAATAGACAAGAGTAAATGCAAAAGACTCTCCAAATTGCCACGGGATAGAAACCCCAAAATAGTAAAACGAGTTTGCTAGCATAATGGCTGTGTAGATCCCAATAATTATCAAAGATGCTACAAGTGCCGCAAACCATTTTCCAATGTAGATCGAAGATCTACGGATCGGGTTTCCAACTAAAAAGTATCCTGTCTTGTTCTGGAATTCTCCTGAGATCGCATCTCCGCCGAAGAAAATTGCGCTGAATATAACTATGAAAGTTGCAGATCTGCCCCACCACTCGGAATAAAAGCCCAGCGCCCCTCCAGCCGGGAGACCATAGTGAGCGACAAGAAAAGTAAAGATGGCGCTGAATGCAAGGGCTATGCCCAAGAGGATAAAGAATCGTCGAGCTCTAAAATAATTTGACATTTCATACTTTGTAATTATTCCGACTTGAGACAGACTGCTCGGAGGATTGTTTCCTTCCAATGAAACATCCGTCATGGACTTTTTGTCTTGTTGACTCAATTTATATCACAATGTGTCCTTGATTAAATTCAAGTAACTATCCTCAAGCGCCGATACCGACGCCCTAAAGCTGATCAAGCCAATATGCATCGAGGCAAGATTAGTGAGTAAATTCTCCTGGTTTTGCAATCCTCCAGAGAACCTTATCCGCAAGTTTCTGGAATCCATCTTTTCAACAGATACAACTCCTTCAAGGGAAGAAATCATTTTTGTTTCCTCAATCGGCTTTGCAAATCCAACTTCCACCAAATTCGAAGAGCCATCACCCGAAAATCGAGAAGTGACGTTTTCTAAGGTATCATAAACGAGAAGTTTTCCATGATCAATCATCGCAACTTCATCACAAACATCAGAGACTTCGGGTAAGAGATGCGAGCTCATGAAAATGAGCCTGTTCTTCTTTTTCAGCGATTTGACGATATCCCTGACCTCAGCGGCGCCTCTTGGATCAAGGCCCGTAGTAGGCTCGTCCAAAATAATAATATCAGGTTCAGAGAGTAGAGCGGAAGCGATATCGACTCGCTGCTTCATGCCTTTCGAAAATTTGCCCACTTTCTTGTCGATCCATTCTTCCATCTTTACCTCGTTTATTGCTTCCTCGATGCGTTTCTTTCTTTCTGAACGAGGTATTCCTCTAATTTCCGACACCATCATGAGCGCTTCTCGAGGTGTAAATGATGGATAGATCTCTGGGGTTTCAATCAAGGAGCCGCAGTGTCCTAAGGCAGCTTTCTTGTTCGTATGAACGGGGATCCCATTGATCAGAGCAGTTCCCTTCGTAGCGCGTATCATATCGGTGAATATCTTGAGGGTCGTAGTCTTTCCCGCACCGTTTGGGCCGAGAAAACCGACGCATTTTGATCCCTCTATCTTGAGATTCAAATTGTCTAGCGCTGTGAATGAACCATAGTTCTTTGATAGATTCACGGCTTCTAGCGAATTAGTGGGCATGTTTTCCTGAATACCTGCCAGAACTTTCTCTTGACTAGATGATTGTTGTTTGGACAGCATATAACTATGTCGGATGCGATATGTTTTAAGAAGGAATTTAGCTTCTATCTTCGTATAACTAACTCTACTGATGCAAGTTCTATTATTCCCCCGAGGGTCATCGCAACAATTGCATTAAGATGACTATGCGTCAAAAGAAAGGAGATGCCGTACGCACCGATGGGAATGACAAGCAGCGCTATTCCCAGCGCGACAGAAGTTGCCAACCTCGCTATATCACGGCTTCCCATTAGACTAAATCCTGAAGGCTGAAAGACCGAAACTGTCTTCGTTTTTCTTTTTTGCCCGATCTCACTAACAACTTTCCTATGTCCGACGATGAATATTCCAATTTGTGCTGCTCCGGCAGAAGCCACCGCAAGAATTTCGATAAATGGAACTAATACTAGAAGCGGCGAGGTCAAAGTCTTGTGGTATTCAAGAATAAGCATTACAATTGGCACTGGAAGATAAGTTAGTGCGACGATTAGGGCTTTTGCGTTCACTATTATTACTGGGCGTAAGGGCAACGACATCGTCAAATCAATCGCAGAAGCTTCAGTATTGAGAAGAGCAGAGCTCATGAACATTATGAAAAAAAGTCCAATAGCCATCGAAGCGAATATTGATGTGGCCGAGAACCTTGAAGCCGAGGAGAAAGAGAAAAACACGATTAATGTCTCAAATACAGGAAAAGCGAAAAGAAAAGCGGTCGCCGGACTTTTGGAAGCGATGCGCAGATCTTTCAAAACGTAGGCAAACAGTGGAGCACGAGGTCTGATCACAAATTCTTTCACTGACTTTCTGATGATGCTAACCCCTTGACCTCTCGCAACTGAGGAAATGACGCCCAACGTCTTTCTTCCAGCAAATATTCCCAATCCGACGTAGAAAATTCCCACAACGTAGGCGAGAATTTGTAAGTTGTTTACTCTTTGAGAGCCAAAAACCGATGGATAAACTGCTGAAGTAATGAGAAGTGCTGCAGAGAAAGGATGAACGACTGCGAAAACTGTGCCAGCTGGCGTTGAAAGATTTCTTTTGACTGCGTCGTTGATGAAACCAGTCAGATAAGGCAGAATGTCAAAGAAGAAACCTATGCTCATGACCGCAATTCCCCAGGTTATGAGAAAGATAAATCGAGAAATCGAAGCGGCTATCGATCTTCCTCCGCGCGTAATATTCTGATAGAATGCGCGCGAGAGAAAAATCGCAATCGCGATACCAAATGTCATATTGACTCCCGACGCTACAAGCATTAAGGATGAAGCCAAAATAGAATGGGTTAGAAGAACTACAGCGACAACTTGGACTGCGATAGCGCAAATTATCTGAGAGTCAAAGGTCCGCACAAACGAGAGGAAGGTTATGAGTGAGAAATCTTTCTGATCCAATGGAAGTGTCGAAAGAAGCGAGTAAGGCGTTGTGCTAGCAAATGAAGGAAGAACTTGAAACAGGTACAGGATCAAGTATCCGAGGCTTATTAGAAGGCTTAGTGAAATTGCAGAAACTAAAATTGTACTAGTATGATTAGTCGCATATTGCGCAAAAGGGAAAGCCGATCCGATCGCGATAAAGACAGTAAAAATTACCTTAGATATTCTAGTACTTCTTATGATTGACTTGACTTGCTGTTCGGGATTAGACCTTGAAAAAAATCCCCCTTGGTTCCCAGTTCGGTTAAGCTGGGCGGACCTGAAAGCCACCTCAAGATACGGTTTCTTGCTCACGCGCCAGGCTTCGCTAAACTTCATTTTCCGTTCTTCAGCTTATTTGCTCGCAAAGAAAGCTTCGCGAAGCGTTCTTACAGTCTCTGCAATTTCTTCCTCTTCATGGGTGAGCTTCAGGAAAACTTCTTCAAGTGTTGCGCTGCCGCCCTGCTGACCACTAGCAGCTTGTCGTAACTCATCCAAAGATCCCTCTGCGACTATCTTTCCCTGGTAAATTATTCCAATTCTGGTGCATATGTGTTCTGCAACTTCCATAATGTGAGTTGAAAAAAGAACTGCTCCTCTGTTCTTTTCGGTATGAAATGAGATCAAATCCTTCAAAATTCTACTGCTTTTCGCATCTAACCCGTTTAGTGGCTCGTCTAGAAGAAGTAGCGGAGGTTCATGCATCAATGCGGCTACAATCGAAACTTTTTGTTTTGTTCCCATAGAAAGTGTTGCTATGGGCGAATCATAGTACTCGTTCAATCCAAACGCCGTAGCAAGACGTGCTACACGTTCGTTAGCGAGCTTTGGATCAAGTTTCCTAACGGAGGCAACGAATTCAAAGAAATCTCTAGGAGAGAGCGATTCGTATAGGGTAGAGTTTTCCGAGACGTAACCTATGGATGACTTTACTTCAACCGGGTTCGTTGAGGGGTCATATCCGAGTACTTTAACAGTTCCAGAGGTTGGTTCAATTAGACCGTTGATTATTTTGATTAGCGTACTTTTGCCAGCGCCGTTTGGACCAAGCACGCCATAGATTTCTCCAGGAACCACCTTGAGGTTCAAGCCAGATAGTGCTGTTACGGTTCCGTACTGCTTGACTACTCCTGAGGCTTCGATTATTGGACCAAATCCGGCTTGAGACAAGAAGTTTCTAATCTAGTGCCTGAGTAGAAAATCAGCGGATTTAACAATGACTAGCTGATTGTCTTGAGCTAGCGATTGCTCTGGAATACATCCATCATCGTGTGATCCAGTGATTTCAACTCCAAACCTGTCTCGAAGGCGAGGGCCAAAAATATGGCATCATAGATTGAAATTTTCTGTTTTGCTGCAATTTGGTACGCCTTGTTCAACAGCTGTATATCAGGCCGGACAAGTATAACTGATCCAGAATCAACTAATTCCAAGAGTGAAGAGATATATTTCTCGCCTTCTTTCACATTCTTCAAAAGAAACTCATTGTTCCAAATACCGTTAGCTACTTCGTATAGAGCTAAATCTGGCGAAATGAGAGAATCCTGCTGTTCAAAGAGGTTTTTGTCTTTCAGCAGAGCTTCAATGATATAGCTGCTATCCGCGATGATCAGCGGTTTCGATCCTCCCGGATCATCTTAACTAGCTCTGAAGATGAAATTTTGGCAGGATTTCTCTTCTGGAGCTCTTCAAGTCTATGTAACGTCTCTTGCTTTTTTCTTGTCCTCAGGTAGAGCTGAATTCCTTGCCTTAATGCCTCCGATACTGTACCATACCTGAGCAGTTCCTTCTTTTCTTTATCAGACAAACGCAGAGTCACGGTGGTCAAGTGATACATCATGTAGGACGCATAGTAAACATATAATCTTTTCCGATTGCCCGTAAGTTTGGACCCGACCGGTAATACAAGAATCAGTATTCCATTCTTTCGTAAACAAAACGCAAGCCAGTTTTTTTAAAGGACACAGAATCTTTGTTCGAGATTCGGAATCTTAGCTTAAAAGGGAGGACACAATTATACTGTGTCATGTCTCAAAAGGAAGAAGAACCTTACAAGAGCTTAAAGAGAGTCATCTGGCAATACGAAAATTGTCTTTCCTGCGTCTGGTTTGAGCCAAACGACCCGGTCAATGCAGATCTTTTGGAGAGAGGCAAGTGCATTGAGCCAAATCTGAAAAAGTTCGAGCTCATAGTATCTGGCCGAGATTGGTGCAACAAATTCAAAGAGATCCCGCAAAAGACGATCGACTCAAAGCAAGAGCAAGCAATGAAGGAATAAGAATCTAAGAATGCCGGTATTTTTTCCCGGCAATTCTTTTCTTTATTTAGTTTCTTAGCAATTGGGTAAGTACATATCTTGAACAACGTCGAATTTCTCTATGATTTCAGTAGTCCCAATTGTCATGTCGCTCATGCAAAGCTGAAAGATCTTCAAACAAAAGGAAAGATTAAGAATCTCTCTTTTTCTCCGGTACTTCTCGGTGGCTTGTTCAAAAGCACTAACGATTCTGCTTTGCCAAAAGGATCCTTGGAGTACAACTATATGGCAAAGAATCTCGAAAGATTATCAAAAACATTGGACGTGAATTTCAAATTCTCACACGATAGATTCCCGGTCAATTCTCTTAGATCAATGCGTGGGTCTTATTTTGCAAAGGAGTCCGGCAAGGAGTCAGAATATATTCAAGAAATCTTTGAAGCGTGCTGGTCTCAAGACAAAGACATAACACAAGATTCAACCTTGAAACCGATCATCGAGGATTCGTTAGGTTTAGATTTTAGTCGCTTTCTCTCATTTATAGAAAAAGATGAAACAAAACAGAAGCTTCGCTCAGACACTCAGAATGCACTGGAAAGAGGTGTATTCGGGGCCCCGACGTTTTTCATCGATGGAGATATGTACTGGGGGACGCCAGAAATTCTTTGGTACTTGGAGAATGAGCTAAAATGATGAGCCAAGAATCTATGCAAAAAGAAGGCGACCCCTTCTCTAATCCAACAATTCGAGAACTGAATGATAAATTCAAACCTTTCTGGGCCCTTAAGAGATCGGAGGCACTGCTCGAATGGGACCTAGAAGTCAACATGCCAGAAAAGGCTTCTTCATCACGCGGATTCATTTTGGGACAGCTCGCTCTCTTGGATCAGGTTAACATCGCAAGTCTCTATCCAATTCTTGAGAAAGCTCGGCAAATCAAAGATCTAAACGACCAAGAGAGAGGAGTTGTTAGGATCCTTGAGTATCTCAAAAAATTCTACACGAAGATCCCTCCTAGCCTTCTAGAAGAAGAGAAGAGAGTTGCCGTTCGGGCTACTGTTGCTTGGCGAGAATCTAGGAAAAAATCGGATTTCAAATCTTTTCAACCCCATCTTGAGAAGATAATTGACCTAAAACTTCAGGAAGCAGAAAAGCTGGGTTACGAAAAACATCCTTACAACGCTTTGCTTGATCTTTACGAAGAACAGGTGACAGTAGAGGATATGGATCGGATGTACTCGCGCTTGATTCCAGCTCTAAAGCGAATACTCGAAAAAGTTAGATCGGAGAAAAGATATGTCGGTACCCACGTGTTAGAGTCCGAGCCTTATCAGATAGAAAACTTGGAAAAGGTCAACAGAAGACTCACTGAGATACTTGGGATTCCTAAAGATAGGTTTCGTATGGATGTTTCGACACATCCTTTCATGACAAATATTTCACGCGACGACGTTCGCATCACGACAAGATACGAGGGAACGGATTTCGCAAAATCTACGTACGGAACAATACACGAATCCGGACATGGAATCTATGAACTTCAACTTAATGAAAAGTTAGAGTACACTCCAATAGGCATCGCCGCATCAACCGGGTTTCATGAATCGCAATCAAGATTCTGGGAGAATATAGTAGGAAGAAGTAAGGCCTTTGTCTCTCTAATCAGTCCGATGCTCAAAGACGAGCTAAATTTTCTCGCAAAATACAATGATGAAGAGCTCTACAGGTACTTCAACAGGGTCAGACCTTCTATGGTCAGAGTCGAGGCAGATGAACTCACCTACAACTTCCACACCGCTTTGAGATACGAGATTGAGAAGAAACTTTTGGCAGGTAATATTAGAGCTTCCGAGTTGCCATCAATATGGAACGATACAATGGATGATTATCTAGGAATTAGGCCGAAGAACGACACAGAAGGTGTATTGCAAGACATACATTGGAGTGGAGGTAGCCTTGGATACTTTCCAACATACTCTCTTGGTAATGTAATCGCGGGGATGATCTGGTACAACATGAGAAACGAAATTGACCTAGACAAGACAATTCGAAACGGAGACTTTGCGCCAATCAAAGCTTGGCTATATGAAAAGATTCACAAATACGGTGCAACCTACACTCCGAAAGAACTTTCAAAAAGATCTCTAGGCGAATCATTCAATCCTGACAGATTGGTTCAATATTTGGAATGGAAATACGTCTCATAGAGGGAAATCTATGAGCACGAAATTGAACAGACTGACTCCTGAGGAAGAACGAGTCATAGTATACAAGGGAACTGAGGTTCCTTTCAGCGGAGAATATGAAGAGTTCTTTGAGCCAGGGATCTATGTCTGCAGGAGGTGCGATGCACCGCTTTATCGATCAGACGACAAATTTGATGCTCATTGCGGTTGGCCGAGCTTTGATGATGAAATCAAAGGCGCCGTTAAGAGAGTTCCAGATCCAGACGGGGAAAGAACAGAGATCGAATGCGCAAATTGCGGAGCGCATTTAGGGCATGTTTTCATTGGAGAGGGGTTTACTCCAAAGGATACAAGACATTGCGTTAACTCGATATCGATGAAGTTTATCCCGAAAAAAAAGTAACCTGGTAGTTTGGCGAGGCAAAGGGGAGAACTTCGCTGTCCCTAGTCAAAGAAAACGGTTCATCCTCCAGTGAGAAGCTGATCTGGGAACCATCTAGGCAATCTATCGAAAAAACAAACGTAAAGAAATTCATGGACGAGCTCGAAATCAGATCTTATTCCGAACTTGTAAAGAAGTCAACGGAGGACATTTGTTGGTGGTGGAAAACATGTGAAAAAGTACTAGGAATAAAATGGTACAAACAATATTCCAAGATCTTTGATTCTTCTTCTGGCATTGAAAACACAGTTTGGTTTCCAAGCGGAGAGCTAAATGCAGTAGATACAGTCCTGGATCAGAAATTACCGAAGAAAGGAAATTCAAACGCCTTCATCTGGGAAGGTGAGGATGGTGCAAAGAAAACTCTGACTTATGCCCAGTTGCAAAGAGAAGTTGGCATGTTTTCTAATTATCTCAGGGGAATTGGAATCAAGAAGGGCGATGTTGTTGCATCTTGCTTACCCATGCTCCCAGAAACAATGGCGGCTATGCTAGGGGCAATCAGGGTCGGGGCTGTGTTTTCGCCGATATTCTGCGGATACGGACCAACCGCAATCGCGTCGAGAATCTCAAACTCGAATCCGAAGTTACTTGTCACCTGTGATGGCTACTTTCGAAAAGGGAACAAGGTTATCCTGAAACCCAGTATAGATGAAGCTCTAGGAATAGCGAGGTTAGAAGTGCCTGCGCTCATAGTGGAGCGTTTAGGCGCCGAGATTCCAATAGCAAGGAATCGAGATTCGTTTTACAAAGAGATAGTAGAGAAGGAATCAACCGCCTCGGAACCGGAAATTATGAAACCCGATGACGGAGCTCTTTTACTCTATACTTCGGGAACGACTGGCAAGCCAAAGGGAGTCGTGATAAGCCACTCCGGGGTCTTGTTACAACCCGGAAAAGAGATCTACTTCAACCTCGACACGAAGCCAAACGACGTTTTCATGTGGATAACAGACATTGGGTGGATGATGGGGCCCTGGCAGGTCTTTGGAGTCCAAACGATTGGTGCGACCCACGTAATCTTTGAAGGTGTTCCCGATTTTCCAAACAATGATCGCATTTACAGGATGATAGAGGAATACGGAATTACACATCTTGGACACTCTGCCACGACAATGAGAATGATTCGCAGGCACGGGGATGAGATAATCAAAGCTCACGATCTTTCTTCGCTTAGAATACTAGCCAATACCGGCGAACCAATAGATCCCGACACTTGGATATGGGAGATGAAATCGATAGGCAAATGGAACTGCCCCATGATCAATCTCTCAGGAGGAACTGAGATCTTCGGCTGCTTTCTGCTTCCATCGCCAATAGTTCCGCTAAAGCCCTCGACTCTCTGGGGGCCAGGACTAGGAATGGATATCGATGTCTTTGATGACTCGGGTAGTTCTATACGAGAACATGTAGGATATCTCGTATGTAAGAAACCTGCTCCCAGCATGACTCGCGGTTTTTGGGATAACTATGAAAGATATATCGAAACATACTGGAGTCGCTTCAAAGGATCATGGTATCATGGAGATTGGGCCTTTGTGGATGCTGATGGATATTGGTTTCTGATGGGAAGGGCGGACGATGTAATCAAAGTTGCAGGCAGGAGAATTGGACCAGCTGAAATAGAATCAATTTTGAATTCTCATCCTTTGGTAGCTGAGTCTGCATGCATCGGATTGTATGATGAGATAAAAGGTGAGAAACTAAACTGCTTTGTAATGTTGAAAGAAGGAGGAAAGCACGATAGTGAAACAGCTCAAAGTATAAAGAAACTCGTGGTTCAAAATCTCGGCAAGACTCTAGAGCCTGATAAAATTATTTTTGTGGAAGATCTTCCAAGAACGAGATCTGGGAAGATAATTAGAAGACTGATCAGGGCGATTGCATCAGGAGAAACCGCTAGCGATGTCTCAACTATGGAGAATCCTGAGTCGCTCGACAAAATAAAGAGAGATTGGGAAATTGAAAAATCACGAAATTAAATTGGCCCGGTATGCGTAACTCGATTAGCATGATCTGCGTGCAGTTTTAGGTTCAACAATTTAATTGCTGAAAAATGTCATAAATGGCCGTGCATCTTTCTTTTCCGAAAGAGTTGACAGAGAATAATTCATAACCCCGGTTATCGAATGTTTAGGTGAACTAGTTTTCGTTATGTCCTTGAAAGCTCTTACATTGGACCTTTGGCTCACTCTTATCTGGGATTCCCGGGAGCTTGAAGATTATAGGAGGCTACGGCGCCTCGTAAATTTTTACCGATTTGTGAATAAGATCCATGGAAACAGAGGAATCAAAGCTGGATCCGCTTTCAAATTTAATGATGTAAGGCTAGCCATAGAGGCGGTGGGAAAGAAATCCGAAGAGTACTACGAAAAAGGCGTAGATCCTCACCCCAGAGAGAGGGGGCGAATGCTCTTTGAAATGTTGAAAATCAAAGTTGAGAACAAAGATAAAGCCAAAGTCTACGAAAGTGCAGGAAAGGTTCTCTCAAACTCGGGTTATATGCGCAAGTTTCCGCATGTAAACCCAGAAGCGAAACCAACTCTCAAAGCTTTTCGTGAGGCGTATCCAAATCTAAAAGTTGCTCTGATATCAAATGCGGCGCGATCAACCGAAACCTACAGGCGGACCCTGAATGCTCTGGGAATTGGAAAATACTTTGACTATTTCGTAATCTCTTGCGAGGTGGGCTATCTAAAGCCGAGGAAGGAGATTTTTCGCCACGCATTGAAACTGTTAGACGTAGAACCACAAGAAGCACTTCACATCGGAGACTTGTTCAGAGCTGACGTGGTTGGCGCCGTGTCCTGCGGAATGAATGCCTGCCTTTATTCAGGGCTGTGGAATAAGTATACGCAACTCCAGAAAGAGGGTAGCATGCCCTCTTGGGCTGGAGAGCATCTGCCGGCTGACTTCAAAACTTCAAGAGGACAAATTGTAAAAGAAATCGAAAGGCTTCAAGATGCTCTGGTTGTAGCAAAAAAGATTGATCGCTCAAATGTAAAGCGATTGCGTACATAATTTCGTTCAGCTCTTAGCAAGCTCTTTTAGTATCTCGAAAGCACAGGCGTGTGCTCTGGAGCTCTTTGATATTTTCGCTTGTTGACTCAAGAATTTGATCGGAATAGTTCGACTTCACGTTACGAAGTAACTAATGCCATTTCTATCAAAGATGTATCCAAGACCTTCGGCACATTTACTGCGCTTGACATGATCAACCTTGACGTTAAAGAAGGTGAGATCTTTGGGCTGTTGGGTCCAAACGGTGCGGGCAAGACCACTACAATGCGAATCTTGTCATGCCTCATAAGGCCCACTTCTGGAAGTGTTCTAGTCGAAGGAATGAATGTACTCGACAAAGAAAAGACAGTTGAAATTCGAAAAAGGATAGGACTCCTGACCGAGAATCCGAATATCTATGAACGTCTAACCGCGGAGCAGAACCTGCGATTCTTCGCGAAAGCATATGGTCTAAGCGAGAGTCTGACTGAGCAACGAATCACTGAGATACTGCGAGGCTTTGACCTTCTAGATCGCAGGAAAGATAAAGCCGGAACTTTCTCAAAGGGAATGAAGCAAAAACTCGCCATAGCGAGAGCACTGATCCACAAGCCTTCACTTTTGCTCCTTGACGAGCCAACTTCAGCTCTTGACGCCGAATCGGCAAAATCGATTCGTGAACTGATATTGGAAACTGCGCAAAAGTACAAACACACGGTTATGCTTTCGACGCATAACTTAGACGACGCTTCAAGACTCTGCGATAGGATTGCCATCCTAAACAAGGGCCAAATACTGACGAAAGGAACGGAGAATGAGATTGCTTCTGAAATTCGAGGGTCGAGCGACCTCTTTGAGGTCTCTCTCAATTCAAACAAATTGAGAGTCGAGCTAATGGAGCTCGGCGCTTTTTCCGTACAAAAACTTCTTGCAAATGTTTCAGGAATCACCGATGTCCGCTCGTACATGAATTCCCATCAAGGATACGAGTTTTCAATAGATCCAAAGCTCTCCGAGCTGGAAGTGGATATGCTCGTCTCCAAAGTAACGAGTTTCATAGTGGGATTAGGCGGCGAAATCACTCTTGTTCAGCAAATCAAGCCGTCGCTTGAGGATATGTATATGCAAATCATTTCAATGTCGAGGAATTCAACGCGATGAATCTCCGCAACGCGTGGCTAGTCTTTAACAAAGATTGGGCCGAAATAAAGTCGAGCAAGCAAATTCTAATCCCAATCATCGTTTTGCCACTCGTAATTGTTGTGGTATTACCGACCATGGCAGTTCAGGTACCTGCGTTGCTCGGCGGAGTTGCAAACGATGGTTCTCAAAGCATATTGCCCTCGCAATTTTCTTCATTACTAAGTGGCATGGATCCAAAACAATCGTATGTCTACTTGATGGCAACAGTGGTCTTTGCTCCGTTCACATTGCTTGTGCCCCTCCTTGTATCTTCGATAATTTCCTCTGATAGTTTTGCTGGAGAAAAAGAACGAAAAACCATAGAAGGCCTCCTCGCGACCCCGCTCTCTGACACAGAGCTTCTTGTCGGGAAAATCCTCGTGGCTCTCATACCTGCGATGGCTGCAACATGGGGGGCCGCGGCGATTTACACAGTTGTAACAGACTTTTTTGATTACTCGCTCTTCGGGTACGCGATACTTCCAAATTTAATTTGGATCGTAATTCTTTTGGGTCTCGCTCCAGGATTTGCAATTGCTGCTATAGGTCTTTCAGTGATTATTTCAAGTCGAGTAAATGGAGCTAGAGAAGCTCAACAGCTCACAGGCATCCTCGTGATTCCTATAATCATTCTAATGCTTGGAGAAATAAGCGGTATCGTTCTAGTCGGGGTTGCAGCAGTTTTCGCTATTCTTCTTGGCGTGATAGCTCTCGATTATGCCATCTTACGAGTAGGATTGAAATTGTTCAATAGAGAGCGGATTCTTTCCAAACTTTGAGGAAAGAGAAGAATCTCTCTAATCAACAACAGGCATACTTAACGTAGATCGAATCGACGGGATTGATCTGATTCTAGATGTTATGATTCCCTTGAGCTTTTCATTAGTATCGGCGTTGACTATGGCAATGATGTCATAGGTACCGTAGCTTGTGTGAACTTCGATCACTTCGGAAATCTGCTTAATCGCCTGATAAACTTCAGTCTCTTTACCCACGTCGGCATTTACTAGGACTATCGCTCTCGGCATTTGAGATCACTTTTGTGAAATTACAAGTAAGATGAAGACAATTCATTCTCAGAACATTCGGTAACTGCTTCTCCAAAAACAAATAGGCCCTAGGATATTTGCGTTATGGTCGTTTGGAGGCATTCCTCTAGGTTCAAGTCATTAAATCGTGCAGTTTTAGTGAAAGGAGGACAAGCGCTTCCGCAAAGGAACGAGAGTCATTGCGGTTTATTCCCTTTCGAATTTTTGAAGGATATTTCCCGATGAGTGCCTCGTTTCGTAAAAGGAGCATCTTCAACCTGTCGAGCTGGCGCATTCCAAAGTTATCGATTTTTTTGACATTCAAAGGAACAGACTGGATACTTCTTTTCTTGAACCCGTACTCTTTTAGAAGAACAATGTCTTGACGCAGCTTTTCGCTCAAAACGTTCTCTTGAGTTCTCTTTTGCTTGTCCGTCATTTGGAAGGTAAATCTTTGCGGGGAAACACACTAAATATTTTTGCCGCTGGCTTAATAGCTCTCTGTCCGCGGGTAACGTGGCTTCCAGTAATCGACTGCTGCCATGAAAGCAGACATGCTGATTCTGTCGGCAAAAAGACAGTGCGAAGTCTGTTCTTCTTTAGGTTGATCCCATATGCTCAAAGAAAGCTCGTGCTCTTCAGTCTTTGTAACGTACACGTGAAGTCCTCGGGCATGCTGGTAAGTTGAATTTGGTAGCGCCCCCAAATTCTCTTCTCCTATAAGAGAGACGATGGACTTTACCTTCCGTAATTCGCCTCTCGTAACGCTGGGAGCCAAAGTCTTACTCTTCCCTTTCTTGTATGGCAGCTATTCACTTGCCATTTAGATGTTATTGTGCAATCGAGAGAGTTGATCTATTCTTCTAGTCCCAATCTCCATTTTAAAAGCGGGGATCGAAACCAAATACTACTGAAAGAAAAATTCGGGGAGAGCTCTGGCACTTTTTCTAGTACACGAAGCTCTGCGTTTGCATCACTCGATTTTCACTCTTTGCCGCAACCTCTTCCGCATCCTGTGACTTCACTGTAGTTATCAGATTGTGCATATCCTCGAACAACCTGAGAAATTCCGTTCCTTTTTGTGTGATGAAATAAAGTCGGGTTTCATCAACGAAACGTTCCTCAAGTAATCCATTCTTCAGAATGAAGTTGAGGTATAAATCCAGTTGCTGATAGGATAGATTGCCTTTATACATGAGATGAGTCTTTTTGCTGCTCGGTTTCGCTGCAGAGATTATGTCGTAGAGAATCTCCACACGACTTCTATTTTTAAGTACCAAAGTCATTTTGCACCTATTTGTGTTAATGGATTAGCAACGCGTTAGATTAATACTCTTAGTCTTGTTATTTCGTACAACAAATCATTATTGTTTTAACATCTGAACGTACAACCCCTAATTTTGTGCGTGAAAAGTACATTTAAACTGAGTGGAAGTTATAGACGAAATTACCCAAGTTCTAAGAAAAATTGATCAGATATCTTAAGAGCATTAGACTTTCTAGAGGACAGCGTCATCATTGTATACAATTGGGCAAAAATTGCCATTCAAAGAGCACTAAGAGTCAGATCTACTGATAAATGGGGCGCTTTTCAAAATCGCATAGGACTTTCTGATTTCGAACGATTTTATCGCAGTGAGCTCTTCCACATGTCGGGAACCTTCTGTGAATAAACCACATCTTTCGCTCCAAGAAAATCTGCCAAGGCTTCTATAGATGATCCCACGGCTTTGCCATACTCATTTGTTTCGAGAGCAGATTTCTCGGCATAAACCGCGTTGATTAGAAGCGTCTTATTCTTCCTGTCCAATTGTGGATCAATTCTACCGATTAATTTGTCGCCTTGAAGTATAGGTAGAACGTAGTACCCAAATTTTCTTAGCTCCTTTGGGACGTTTCTTTCATTCGTCCATCCTGACGAACGCCAAGCTCTCTCGGACTTGTCTTCGATCTCGCGAGAAACTGGGGCCCTCTTCTGCGAAGCTCCTCTAAAACATAAAGCCGCAGTTTGTCATTTCTCTTCATCCATTTTTGAATCGCAATGTGCCAGGAGTTCGGTAACCCATGTCCGCTGACATAAGCCCTTATTCGCGCGCTGTGTATCTCATAATCTTCAGTTAAGACAATCGATGCCGCGTGACCAAGATATTCGAAGATCTTACGTTCTTTCCATAAGAGATATTGCAGATCTTGAAGATCGTATTTTCCCACGCGGCTCCAAAGTATGAGCTCATGACTACGAGCAACTACACTTATGGGATCAATCTGGATGTATGCTAGGTCTCGAATCACTCGAAAGATGTGATTTCGACTAGGTCTAGGTGGCGGCGAACCAGCCAAGTGCTGTTTTACAATTGCTAGTCGTCTGACGTCCTGAATTGACGCTTTCATCTCGCGCTTATCACAAGACGCAAAACTATTTTCAATTTATCTAGACCAGCTCATGAAGTTCGATGTCAGGTCTGCGGCCGCGGATTGTAAGTTCTTGTGGATCCTGTTATCTCGTTTCTCTGAGAAAAAGTTACTCAAAGTCGAGACAAGATAAACCCTACCACCTAGAATGAACAAAAGAAGCTTTCCATTCTCTACGATTCGAATTTTTACAACTCGGAAAGTTCCTTCGCAACCAACGCATGATATTGAGCTAAACTCTCTTACCCCTAACAGGTTAGCTAGGGGTAGAACATATCTATGATATTTATGAGAACAAATATACAAAACCCCTGACAGGAGAGGGGTCACAAATAAGCAGGAGCCGTTTTTATTATATGATCCATGCAAAATAAGATTCCGAAAAGAAACGCGCTGGAGATTTCTCTTGCAGCGCTAGCTTTCTTGCTCTTGCTTATTCCGAACAGGGCCGCATCAGCTTTCTCTCAAGGTGATCTCGTAAGCGGCGGATCGATCTGGCTTGAGACTACGTTAGCGGTCGCACTTGTCTTTGTCAGCGCAATGGCTTTCTCTCTCCAGATAGCTAGAGGGTACTTCATCAGGATACTCAACAAGTTCACGTTAAGACTTGGAGCAGATATCTGGTGGTTAGCATACATCCTAATTCGCGATGCGCTGATCTTCATGTCATTCATCATAGGATTACTTGTCTTCTTCCCTGGAACGTTTCTCGATTATCCAATAGCCGTACCATTCATGCCCGTTTCAGTTGTATTGTTTGGCCTTGCCCTTGTAACCAAACTTTACTTTGATGCTGATGACAACAGGAATGCGTTCAGGGCAGTGACAGTCCTTGTGTTTGCAGCTACTGTACTCTGGATAACAGGGACGATATTCGTGACAGAGACGCCGATGATCCTAAGTACGCTTCCGCCAGGTGTCAGCTCGAACGGTGGGATCTGGTATATCATGTACTCCACATTTAGTTCCCAGAATAATCTAGGGCTTGCAATGTATTCATTCCAAGCATGCTTTGCGGTACTTGGAATAATAGCAGTGTTCGGTTTTGCCCACCCGCTTCTTCACTCGAGACTTCCTAAGCTCAAGAAGGCCATCACTAGCTCAACTCAGTCGCCAGTTTCTCCTAGTGCGATTCCTACAGCTAGGAGTGCAGGTGCTCCCGAAGCTAGAGGTTTCAAAGAATCCAAGCCTCGGAGTGACCTAACAAGCGACTACCTGCACTATTCGAACGTGGCATCAGAAATTTCGCCAAAGGACAGACGCGTGGATTACATCGCGTGAAGAAATAAGGAAATACGAGAAACAGGAGGGATGATGCACCATGGTCCTGTACAAATTCATAGTGGACGAGTCAAAGTGCATGAACTGCGGAGCGTGCATGGATCTCTGTCCGCCAACATGCCTTGAATTCACGCGGCCCATGGATGTTTCTTTCTACGGTAGCCTCTTCGGCAGTAACTCTACCGACGGCGTAGATGAAGGACAACCGAAAATCTGGATGATGGAAAAGCCTTACCTTCCAATACAGGAAAGATGCACTGGCTGCCAGGTGTGTGTAAGGGAATGCCCCACCAACGCCATAACTGTTGAGCCAGACGCAAGCAAACCATCTTCACTTAGGCCGAAACCTGTCATCTTAAGGACGGATTCAGCGAAAAAAGAGGACGATGGCTACTGGCATCCTCTTTCTGATTTTACTAGAGATTATCTGAAACGCCCAGTCAGGAGTCCCTGGTCAAAAGTTGCGGATTGGAAACCTACGATAAAACAACGAGGAGTGCATGAGACATGGAGAACAATGAAGGAAGAGGAAAAACAACCGCAACAACAGCAATAGAAAAGGATGATCGCAAAGAAGCCACCGCAGTTTCTTCTTCCTCGGAATCCGTTATCCTTTCAGAGAAAGAACTCAATGAAAGAGTTCACAGGAACCTCATATCCCTCGGGGACATTATCGATTCGCCGCAGGAACAGCTCATACTAAGGAATATCATCCTCACGCTACTTGAATTGACAGAGGAATTCACCATAAAAAGAGCCTACGACCTAGTAAGTGAAGATCAGGCAAAGGGGCGGGTAATCGAGTTACTTAGCCAGGGAACGCCACAATATTGGAGTTCCGACTGGAACCTCCTCTGGAAGAAAGATGAAGAGCCTCTTCTGTCATTTTCGCAACAAAGAGCGACTTCTCGAGCGAGACTTGTCACTTTTTGGCAGAGCGAATGGACCACCATACCACTCGAGATAAGAAATCACGTGGCGGGAGCACTGAAAGCGATGATGAGCGAGAAGGAAAGGGAGTAAAAAGAGTGGCAGAACAAGATTTTGAAGAAAGAGCAGCTGAGAAAGAACAGGCTTCGATAATCAAACTCTCGATGCAGACCTTGAAGATGCACTATGGGTTGAATCCTGGCAAGTACAGAGAACCTGTTAGAAGCATAGGTTATCAGCTCGGCTCAGAACTTGCAAAGCTACTACCGCAGCAGGAACAGGACAAAGTCGCCGACGTAGACGATGTAGTCAAAGGGCTCGCCCCATACTGGATGCACTATGGAATAGGCGAAATGTACTGGGTTGACAAAGCCGAAATGCTCCTTGCAATACAGTTCTGCTCTGATTGCCTTGGGAGAGGCTACGGAGCCGGGTACACGATCTGTCCATTCAAGGAAGGTCTATTAGAAGCTGTAATCAAATCAAAGCTTCGAAAGAACTATCATGTAGAAGAGGTTGAATGCTGCGGTACACAAGCTACGAACTGTCTATTCAAGATTGAGTCAATCTTGGATTGATACTCTAGCTCAGTCAAAACATCCGTTGCTTTTGATGATACCCGTGTAGTGAATCCCATCGTAGTTCTTTTCTTGATCATTTTAGTGCTACTGAGACTCTCAGCTGCCTTCTTTCACCGTGCTTGAACCAGTGAAGGCTGATTTTCCAACTTTGTTTCTGGGTTTTATATTTCTTGATTCGATGAAGCGCCTAATAGCGTCGTTGACAGCCTTAGCTCTGCTAGTATAACTCCGAGTTCTTCACTGGAGCATCCAGTTTCGTGGCTAGCCCGATTGGTATCTTTGCAGAAGTGTACTCTTTTCTCATCTTGAAATCAGATCACGCAGCGTGTTATAAGAATCGAAAGAAAAGCGAGAGAGGTGCATATATTCCTCGTCACTTGTGATTCGTACATGAAGCATGAGCGCTTACTGTTATCCCTTACAGATTACCTCCACAGTGCGGAGTATGATGGCATGCTGACCCCGAGGCAAGTAGAAGTAATGATAGCAGCCATCAATGCTGGTTATTTTGAGTTTCCAAGGAAGACCAGATTGACTAAACTTTCTAAAGGACTATCGGTAACAGCTTCCACCGCTGGCGAAAACCTGCGCAGAGCGGAGAACAAGATAAGCAAATACTACGTAGAAAATATACTGATTGAGAACAAATAAATTGAAGGCATGAGATCTATAAGAGTGGAATGAGAAGAACAAGGGTTGTTTAGCTCAAGCCTGTCAAGTGAAAAAGAGTGAACGATTCATCCTCCTGATTGCTAAAAGAGAGTGATTATTCTCACTTTTGATGATCGTCTACGTTGTTTAAGAACTCAAACAGGACTCACATAGACTACCGACCTGCTTTGGATTCCCCTGCCACTACCGCAGGCAAGAGTGACAATCGGAGCTTCTCTTTACTCTTAGAGGGGCTAACATTGCGCTCTGAGCTGACGGATTGCCCTGTTGATGCTTTTCAAGTTGAAGTAAAAACATGCAGCGGGAACGGCGACTGCTCTTCTGTCTGCATGGTGCAAGTATTTGACACCGATAGCAATGGGAGGTGCATTGTGGCAAACGAATCTCTTTGCTTTGGATGCATGGCATGCGTTGCACAATGCCTAGATCATGGCGTTGTAATTACTGCAAAGGGCACATCAGAGCATCTCACGATTGATGAACTCTTGAGATGAAATGAGCAGTCAATGCTATGGATTACTAGTCATGGGTTTTTGGAAGTGAAAAAATTATTACGTACCGTGAAGAAAGAGGTCTGTTTTGCGATTGACTCGTTGACTTTACCTGCACGATCCCTGGTAGTGAATACTATGGGTAATGAATGTGACTGATAATGAGCTATACGAATCAAGATAGGTCGCCAAGTGTAACAGAAGAGTGTATCGGGAATCGATATAGCCTAACCGATTAGGGCTATGCGTATATATGTCTCTCATTTAGGCGACAACGAGGTCAAACCTCAAGATGCAAAATTCACCAAGAAAAATCCTACTAATTTCAACCCTTTCAGTCTTAGTAATCTCATTATTTGCATTCCCTGGAATCTTTGTCAATGCAGCATCAACAACTCATTGCCAACCAGCCGGCACAACTGGCTTGACTGCTCTAATTGTAGCAAAGCCGCACCAAACGATATCAGGCAACGTAAATGCAAAAGGTTGCGACATTGGTGTCTACGTTGGACCAGGAGTCGGCGGTGTCGTAATTAAATACGCAACAATCACAGGCGCGAATGACCACGGGATCTTGGCTCAAAACACGTGGAACCTGGCAGTAAAGTATGACCTAGTGACCGGAAACGGTCTAGCTCCACACACATGTCCTCCCCCTCCTACACCACCTTCAGGCCCGTGCATTGCAGAAGATAAGGCGGTACAACTCGTCGGTACGATAAATTCACAAGTGATACACAACAGTGTCAAACTGAATTTCGCTGATGGCGGAATCGGCGTTGCGGATGACGGAACGATAGATCCAGGCGCTCTAAATCCAGGTCCAGCTCACGCAGGTGATGGCAATCTGATTGCGTACAACTATGTTTCGGACAATGCCTTCGGATGCGGCATAGTCATCGCAGCGTACAATGCTGGAGAAGGAGTGGCGCACAACGTTGTCTTGAAGAATGTGATCCACGGAAGTTCTCTCAAAGACTTTGCAAACTCCCACAAGCCATATGTCGGTGGCATAGTCGTTGCTGCTGACACACCAGGAACGAGCGCCTACGGAAATTCAGTGATTGGGAACATGATCAAGGAGAGCCTGATACCAGGCATCGTAGTTCACAGCAATGCCCCTGGAGACCATGTCGTTGGAACACTTTTACTGAACAACAAAATAACAAACAACGGCGTTGAAGCACCTCCAAATGACCCTACTCTACCAACTGGCATAGAGGTCGTGGCGGAAGTACCTCATCTCGCAGTCCTCAGAGACACATGGGTCATCGGAAATACTGTGACTAGCGACCACTACGGTGTGTGGACCTGCAACTCTCTGAATACGCACATAATTGATATCGACGGAAATGCGATGGTACCAATAGCTTCATGTCCATAAGGGGTAGGAGTTAGTTTAGGCCTAATAGGCAAACTGGATAGATCTTTCTCCTCCCCTCCTCTTTTATTTTCCTACATTGGATCTTTAGACTTTGTGGACTCTACTTTTTCCACCGATTATTTCATTTCGTACTCGGCTTTTGCAGAGAACTTCTATTGCTACTCAAGGATTAATGCTGTCACATCTCCATACATATCCTTCGCGAATTCAACATTCCTAGCGTGCAGCAGCAACCAGCCGACTCAACAATTTCACGACGATTCAGCGTCGGGCGACGAGAAACTTGAGGAGGCGTGACACGGTCGTAGATGGAGTGATAAAACGATCCCGCAGAGTCCAAGGCAAAGACAAGAACTTTAGCCCAGGGATAAGCACGCATGCTCGAACTCATCCGTCATTATCATTTTTGATGATCGTGTCCCAGCTTAAATATGCAAGTGTATCCCTAATGGGTTGGGGTAAGTAAATCCGAATGTTAAGACAGGTCTCGCTATCAATAGAAAATCCAGTAAATCCATTCAGAGATCTGGCCCTCAAGCGCAACTGCAAGATCACAATCGTCGACTGCAAGGATTTCAACTCGCATGGAATCGCCCTTGTGCTTGAAATTGATGGCAGCAGCCATGCCGATGAAGAATCGTTGCTGAAAGAATTGAGAGAGATGAGCGGAGTTAGGCATGCGTACTGGGGAGGGAATCCTGGTAATGGCGGGATTTTGGCAATGGTGATAATGGACACACCAGTTTATTGCGGCATTGCTCGAGACTCTGGTATAGTCTGCAGTTCATGCCCTTTCAACTCAGCAGATTCCAGTTCGGAATGTAGCTGGAAATTGCTTGTGAGCGATGCGAATGCGCTTCGAAGGAGCCTAGACATGCTGAAAAATCTCGGGATAAGAGCCGAGACGCAGGAGGTTTCGAGCGCAAGGTACGAAGAGATGCTAACTTTCAGGCAGAAAGAAGTGTTTGCAGCAGCCGTCAAGTCTGGCTATTTCGAGTTTCCAAGGGGCATTAGTCTAAACGGACTCGCCCGAAAACTCTCAATAAAGCCTTCAACCCTCAGCGAAATCCTGAGGAGAGCGGAGGGCAAGATGGCAAAGTATTACGCAGGAAACCCGTCATCAATGATTCTGCCCGAAGTTCGCACACAAGAAGAGAACTATTTAATCAACAAAATACATTGATAGCTTCCTTTGTGGAAAGAGGAGATTTGAAAAGCCGTGGTACATTGTGCGCATAACAAGCCAGCGCATCAAAGATGAATTGATCAAAGCACTTGCAGATGAATACTCGAAGAAAATAATTTTGAAAACGATTAACCAAGCTCGTTCTGTGGAAGAGCTGGCCCAAGCTGAGAGCATACCTATCAGCACAGCGTACAGGCGAGTCAACGAGATGAAGGAGAATGGTATCTTGATTGTTGAAAGGATTGTCATCACTGATGATGGAAAGAAATACGACCTCTATCGGAGCGCTTTCAGGAAACTGCAAATCGGGCTCGAACAAGACGAGATCACCTTCGATGTTGTATTGAACGAGGATTTGGCAGAAAGGATCTCAAGACTTTGGTCTCTTTTTAGAGCATGAGGGACATCCTGAGCGAAAATG
>JARCRS010000189.1 GCA_029850555.1 archaeon
GTCCAGTTGCGACCATTGACATAAAAAAGAATGAATCAATCCAATTCTTTCCTCCGAGCTCTTTGACTCCAACAGTTCCAATCGTCATCACTACGACGATCGCAAGAAGAGCCCAAACGGATCTACGTGCGATAGGTGTTAGTGGATGTTTGAAGAGCCGGCTATAGGCCAATTCAGCACGGCCTTCCTCGTCGATGCTAAAAACTTTGAGCACCCAGAGTCCTTTTAGTCTGTGACCTCGCCAGCCGCTGTTTCCTTCGTAAGCGATTCAACCGACCTTCGTGTGCCTCTCAATGCAGAAGGGATTATTCCAATAGAGTTGAGCACGGCGAGCACTAATACCGCTATTTTGAAGCCATTGAGAAATTGAGCTCCAGCAGTGGCTGGTAAACTAGTTGTTGTTCCTGCAATCAAACCCGTTAGAACATTATAGGGAACGACGAGGCTAACCAAAAGCACTGCAATTCCCGCGCTAGCGGTCAATCCGATATTGAAAGTAGTTGTTCTAAATCCGGAAGCAATCCCTCTTCGATTTGCAGGAACCGATCCCATTATCGCGCTTATGTTTGGAGAGACAAACATTCCATTTCCTATTCCCAAGAAAGCGAAAACAAGTGCGAGTACCGGGTAAGTTGTCGTAGTTGTGATTGTGGAAAGTATGAAAAAGCCTGCGCTGCTCACTGCTAGGCCTATCGTGGAAAGTAACCTCGGTCCATATTTGTCAGAGAGTTTTCCGCTCAATGGTCCAGCAATTACAAAAGTTGCATCCAGGGGCAGTATGGATAGACCGGCAACAAGAGGTGAATCACCAACTACGACTTGGAGATAAAAGGAAGTAAGAATTATCGCTCCAGACCACGCGAGTGCATTCATCAATTGCGCTAGATTTCCTGCTGCAAATTCTCTTATTTTGAATAAACTCATGTCAAGCAGTGGTGATTCCTTTTTTGTTTCAACTCTGACAAAGACTGCAAGTGAGACAAAGCCACCCATGAGCAATGCCAGTCCATATCGAAAGTCTGAGAGGCCGTAGCTTAGAAGTGTGATTGAAAGCAAGACCAAAGTTAGTCCTGTCGTAAATAATCCAAAACCCTCCCAGTCCATTTTACGAGAAACATCTTTGGTGCCGATCTCTCTCAACCTGAGATGTGCCCATACTGTTCCGAAAATTCCAATTGGGATGTTAATATAAAATAAAGCGCGCCAATCAGTGATGGCGAGAATTGCCCCCGACAGTGTGAGACCCATGACGGAGCCGACTCTGAACGCGATTTGATTTATTCCAAGCATAGTTCCGAGCTCGTTTTTTGGAGAAGAATCAGTAAGGATCGCTGCGCTGTTCGTGATCAGCATTGCAGATCCTACACCTTGGACAACTCTTGAAGCAATCAATTGAGCAGCTGAAAATGAAACAGCGGAGAGCGCCGAGCCAATAGTGAATATCACAAAGCCGATGTTGTAGATCTTAACGCGTCCAACTACGTCTGTCACTCGGCCGATGAGTAATAGGCCCACAGTACTTGCTAGAACGTACGCTTGGGTTACCCATATTACTGATTCAAGATCGGCGCCAAGTTCCCTTGCTATTGTGGGAAGTCCGATAATTACTATTCTTGTGTCAATTCCAGCCATCAGAGTTCCGACAGTCGTAACTGTTAGAGCTACCCACTTGTACTGCGTTTTTTCTCATCCTTCGTGGCTAAAGCAAAGAAAAGTTTAGGAAAGGAGTGGATTGGGACACTTTATACTCTGTTCGCTTTCTAGCTGAAGGAAAAAAAGAAAGGCCTGCGCTTTTAAGCGAATTGTAGTAAGTCGGTTAAGAAAAGCAAATTGGATGAAGCTAACGACAGTGGAAACTCGAACGAGTTTCGAACAGAATATCCAGAGAAAGTAGAGTTTTCAGGTATTGGTTACACTTCTCTTTTGCAGGTGCACATTAGTGCGACTTTGATAGTTTTAGTCGGGGTTATCATTGCAGTTGTCGCTCCACCACAAGGATTATTCCTACTGTTAGCATTCTTGGTTTTTGTGCTTCTCGTTGAAATGTGGATGTTTCGTAGATCAAGAAAAGAACTTCGTCTAACGCTTTACCTGCGAGAGAACCCTGTAGAGGCATTCCAAGACACTTACAAAGTCGGCACTATTGATCATGGCTCAATTGATCCAGAAATGGACAATCCAAATGAACTGGGCTATCGGCCAGCTCCTAAGAAGGATCTAATCGTGTGGACTTTTGACTCTGAGACCGATAAGCAAATTGTAGCAAAGAGGTTACTTGAGTACCTTCCTCGAGATGCGGTTGGCGAGGAATCTCATTAGTCCCTAATTTGTCGATAGCTCTAGTTAGGACTTTCGGATCTTCGTTAGCAAAAGCCAATCTCTTTATTTCAGATCGCATTTGGTACTTTTGCTCTTCTGCTTTGCATTCGTCGATCTCGCTAATCTTCCAATAAGTAAGGGGAGACACAAGCCTATATTATAAGAAAAAACACATTTGTTTTCTTGTAGGTAAGGGATTCCATTGACTTATTCTATTGTTGCTCGTGACAGAGAAACTGGTGAGCTCGGAGTAGCTGTTCAGTCTCATTGGTTTTCTGTTGGCTCTGTTGTGACATGGGCTAGGGCTGGCGTCGGCGCTGTCGCCACCCAAGCGATGGCTGAAATCAGCTATGGACCCCTTGGCTTAGAACTAATGTCGTCTGGCAAAACTGCAAATGAGGCACTCGAAGCGCTTTTGAAAGCTGATTCAAAATCAGAGACAAGACAGGTCGCCTTTGTGGACTCCAAAGGTAACGTTTCGGTCCACACTGGAAGGAAGTGCATTCCTTATGCTGGCCATGTAAAAGGCGATCAGTTCACTTGCGAAGCAAATCTAATGCGAAATAATTCAATTTGGGGCGCCATGTCTAGAGATTTTAGGAAAAGCTCTGGAGTTAGAAAAAGAGACAGATTACCCCTCGCCGAACGTTTGATCTCCGCATTAGAAGCAGCCGAAGAAGCGGGAGGAGATGTGCGCGGGAAACAATCCGCGGCGATTCTTGTAGTTTCACCAACAGTTGCCCCAAATCCTTGGTCGGGAAGACTCGTTGACCTTCGCGTAGAAGATTTTCCAACGCCGCTACCTGAGCTTAAGAGGTTACTACGTCTTCAGAGGGCATACGAATGGGCGAATAGAGGTGATGACCTTCTGACCGAAGGTAAGTTTGAAGAATCGCTAAAGGCATATGAGAAGGCAGGGAAATTTGCTCCAGATTTCGAAGAGCTTCAATTTTGGCAGGGAGTTAGTCTGGTGCAGGCAAAGAGGTTCAAAGAAGCAAAGCCTATCTTCAAGAAAGTGTTCGAAAAGAACAAAGATTGGATCCAGGTTACAAAGAGCCTGCCAAAGGTCGGACTATTGCCCAAGGAACCCTCGATTTTGAGGCAGATACTTTCGCCCTAGATCGACACATCGTAAGGAATTACTTATCTTTCCCCTGTCAAAAACTTCCTTAAGGAAGAAACTAGCTCTTCTTTCCTAGAAGCTCGAAATATTGGGATGATATCATTAGGACATCCATACAGTAATTCTATGGTCTCAATGGTGAAGATACAAGACATGCGCATCAAACAACTATTGTTTGAACCGTATGAAATAACACGCCGTTACGATCGAGATGTAAAGTTGCCATATAAAGCAATGGAGAAAACCGGGGCTGAGAAACAATACAATGGCAATTCGGAACATGCCTGCATCGAAGATCTAGAGAGTAGGGGTGATAAAAGCCAACCCGGGATATGCAAGGCTTAAACAACGACAATTTAGTGCAATAATCCTTTCAGTGCAATAATCCATAAATTCTCTCGACGCCCTCCGTCGTCTTAGGGCGACGTGTAATTCACGGGGATGTACACATACGAGAGATTCGATATTCCAGTGATATTCCCGTATGAAAGATAATCTTCGTATCCGATAATGTCATTTGGATTGTTACAACCTGTCGCTTCCAGGTGCGTGAAATAGCCTGAAAAGTCAGAGGCATTTACTTGAGATGAATTATATCCGACGGCGAACGGAGTATTTCGTGGACAAAAAGCATTGAGATATTGGAATCCATAAAACCCTTTGGAATAAATCCCGGCCTGGATAGTGTACACGATGATAACTTTTGCAATGCTGTTGCCAGGATAGATGGTAACGTAAGCTGGGGAGGTTGTGATGGTAAAGTTGCCTGGTGTTCCGGAACCAGCGCACGAGTTGGTTGTGCACTGTAACTGCAGCTTTAGCATTACGGCCTGAAAGATGGGATACGAAACGGCTGACATAAGATCAGCTTTTTGGACTCTGTAAGTAACACAAATTTGAGCCGTCGAATTTGGCTGCGTCAAGAATACGATTGACTTGTTTTGTGAATATTCTGCAACTGGAAGAGTATTGGGGAAATTCTGAGAGCAATTTCCTCCTGATATGGTCGAGCCAGAGCTGATCCACGTATTGACAGGAGCACCGGGTTGCGAGGGTAGGTAAATGAATACAGCGTAGGCGAGTGCCGAACCAATGACTACGGCAAGAACAACTCCTACGAGTATCTGGTTCCGAATTCCAATCAAACCTATTTGCCTGTCGTATTCTCATAGCCATGCAATAATAGTTCTAACGTTTCGAATAGTCTCGAAACTATGCGTTCGAAGGCTTCGAATGGAGCTACTATTTAGAGGAGCGAAGGATCAGCCTCCCTTAATTCGACGAAGCATGGATAGCAACAAAGATAGGCCAGAGGAGAAGGATGAGAAAATTCTCTCTGGAACTACCCTACATGTGTACCGATACTTGTACAAACAGGGAAGACCACTTGGAGTACATGAAGTTCAAAGAGCTTTAAAGATGCAGGCCGCTTCATCTGCCCACTATCATCTAAGGAAACTCGTCGAAGCGGGACTAGTTAAGGAACGAGAAGGAGGATACGTTGTAGACAGGGTCTTGTTTGAGAACATGATTAGAGTCCGCGGATCCCTACTACCAATTCAAACTACCTTTTCCGCTTTCTTTGCTACAACGCTAATCTTTCTTCTTACCATCTTAAGACCAAGACAGCTTTATGGAGTCTATGTCTTTGCGCTGATCATAGATCTTACTGCTCTCGGCATATTCTCCTTCCAAGCAATACAAGCAATACGAAAAATTCGAACCTTGTGAAGGCCGAGCCGTCTTTTACAGCCGAAAGATTACAGTAATTATCGAGCGAAATTACTGTACTTTCCAAAGGAAAATGCGGAAACGCGTAAAACGGCGAAAGCAGGCTCGCTTTTGGCATGACAGAAGTACTCATTCATAACATCATTTCAAAAGCTCTCGATAACCTGCAAACAGTTATTGCTGTTTCCTTCAAAAAATGTTTAATGAATGCTTCAACGAATGAAGTATTTCATGCAAACACCATCACTTAATACGGGATTGTGGGTTCTTGAAGGACATATGTTCTATGAAAGAGGCGCAATGTCATTCTCCGAGAAGAACATTCCAGATGAAGTTCTAAATGATATTCTGAGAGCTGCTACATCCTGCGCCTGGCCTGGGAAATGGAAGTTAATCTCTGTGCAGGAAAAGGAAAACCGGGTGAGAGTCATAGAAGCGATGCAGAAGGGAATGAATGATGATCTCAATGAGCCGAAACATGCCGCCTTCCTTGAAAGATGGAAGACATCGCCTCTCTTTGTCGTGTTTTGCATCCCTAAGAGTGCAGGGTCTTTCTTGTTCGTTCCAGAAGATAAAGTCAGGGTTTACGCAATCAAGGAAGTTGGAACTGCTGTCAGGAGCTTGGAGCTAGTTGCGTCTGCCCACGGCATCAGTCTACACGGTATAATGGGAGCTTTGGTTGACCCTGTTTCTGACAGGATCAGGCGAGTGCTTCACATCCCCTCTGATTATGAAATTGTGTACTTCGGGGTAATGGGCTATCCCAAAGAGGAGGTAGACGTAAAGTTCCCTGATTTGAGGACAATATGTTACAGTGAAAGTTGGGCCAACAATTAGGTAAATCTTCCAAAGTTAGTTCTAGAAGATGGAAAGCCAGTTGTAGTCGCTACGAGAGTAAAGCAAGAACCAACAGTTTTGCTCGGATTGCCAGAATCAGAAACAAATCCCAGAAGCATATCATTGAGATAGTCAGTGGAGAACGATGCTGATAGACTTGTGCTCTGACCGCTCGCTACTGAAGGGGAATTAGTATCGAGAGGCTGATTTCTGTAAACGTTTGAAACTCCAAAAGCAACTATGGCAAGAGTATCGCTAATTGATCCTGTTAATGTCACAACGAACGTAGTTTGATTGGGTAGCGATGTGAAGGGTGTTTGTGGGGTAATCGACTGAATACTAAAGCCTGAAGTCTTCACCGACACGGAGGTAACATTCACTATATTTGATGAATTTGTCCAGCCGTAAGTTTGAACGATTAACGTTTCGATAGAGCCAGTGGAGTTACTAAAGTCCGACAATTTTCTTTCAACATTTAGCGGCGATATTGGCGGTGCTGGCGCAATGGGACAGTACGGTTCTTCAGCCGTACAAATGTTCCATTGGACGACTTGGTACTCAACATTAACTGAGCTTACATTGACCTGAGCTTTGATTTCTCTACAAACCTTATTTCTGACGAAATATCTTACGGTTGAACGTGGCTAGGTAGAACTCATCGCGTTCCATGTTTCTTCACCAAAAACCTTGGAAGATGATTCCCTGGCCATATCCATTTCTGTAAAGTGGCCGCTATCAGCACAAGAAACCAAAAAGCTAATTTAAAGGCAATTGCGTCAGTAATGCTCACCTCGACACTTATGAGCTCGCTTCGCTTGAGGACAAAGAAATCGTTAACGAAACCTTTGCTGCTGGTCGTAGTTTTCGCACTAGTAGTTGGTTGCACTACTACGGTTTATGCGATAAGTCTGCCCCAAAAAATTGTTCACATGCAAGTAATTGTTACCTCAGTAGTTCACATGCCAGTATATGTTACCTCAGTAGTCGTTCACTATCAAATTTCGAAAGTACCAGGTACTTGCCCTAGTACAGTAGTATTTTGCTCTGGTGGTCCTCCGCCTCCGTATGAGCCTGATCAAACTCTATCGGGCTATGCAACCGGAGTGGGGGGAGTCGAAACCATCAAGGTCTCTGTATTTTCTTTTGGCATTCTTGATAGCAATGTTACTTCTGTATCTATTGAAACTTCTGGTTTCTCTATTCTATCAACTAATTCGCAGATTCCCTTCACCATGCCCACCTCTGGTTCCGGGCAGTCTACTCTCGCGGTAAGATTGAAGTCTCCTACATCGAATTTCAACGGCCAGCTCTCTATCATGGTTGATGAATTCTTGGGATGAGCATCTAGTAAGGATTCTATCCACCGCTTTGTGTCACACGCGTGATGATTATCACTCGCGGGGCTTCCTCTTCTCTCCGAGCGTAAGCCCTCATGCCACGGCTGGCACGGTTGTTCTCGAATCTCGTTCCAGTCATAGAATCAATTCTGACATCGTCCTCTATCTACTCTTCTAATGCGCGTGTGCGCATGTGTGCCTCAGGTGGTACAAAGAGAGATACAGAGAGAGACATACGCGCATATTAATTTAGAGCAACACGTTGCCATGTTGCCGTAGACATACGAAAAGGTCTAGCGGCTCTCCCTTGTATTTCAGGGCGTAATGTCGTTCTCCGAAGGGGGCGCTGATATTTTTGTTGGGGCCTCTGTTATCTCCGCGTTCGAAGTGCTGCGTTGAAAGCCCCGGATTATCCACGTAGAAAAGGAGCTGTCGATCCAAGAGATTTACGTCCACCAACCTCTTTCCAGATTTTGCGATGCAGGTTCCACTGAGATAGACATCGAGGCTTCCGTCGTCTGGAACTTGCTGCTCCTCTTGAGCGAATTTTGGAATGCAGACAATTTCGATGTCTCCAACTTGCGGTTTATTGAGCTTCCACTTGTCCTGATACCGATTGGGCATTGCCAAAATTCAACATGTAGTCAACCACCTCCTTTTTTGTCAAGCTGTCACCAAAATACAGAGCAGTAGTCGTACTGTTTAGTCCAAGTGTGGTGTATGCAGGTAGTTTTATCGTGGTCACTAAATCACATGTTTGAGGATTGGGGCATTGATAAAGAGAAACTGGGATTGTTGAAGAGTTAGAGCCTCTGACTGTTACGGAAACGGATACGTTTTGGTCAGTCCAATAGTCACTTGCAAGGATAATATTCATACGGGCTGTCCCTTGCGAAGTTTCCGAACTCGGCGTTCCAGAACTTACGGTTATATTGAGAATATACTCGTCCATCACTCCAGGTGCCCAATGGGGTTGCGAGAGTGAAGCTCCACTAGATACTGACCCAGAAGTAGCAACAGATACGATAAGCATTACTATTACCATTATAGACGCTGGTAGAGCATTTCTTTTCCAAATGCTTGTAGACGCAAGCAAATTATGACGAAAGGCTAGAAGTAGTGCAGAGATAATCAAAAATGTAATTGAAAAACAAATTGCAAAATCTGTTGAGGCGACTGAGAAGCTATTTTGAACAACGGGTGGACAGACCGTTTGACTATTGCATGTGGGGAGTGTTTGGTAACCGAATGGCTGTCCCAAGAGCGGAGGCGGTGTCATACTATACAGCGCAAACATTGGAAAGTCGAGCGACACCAGGCCGTAGATTCCACCAATGGAAGCTATGCACAAAGACCACAGAAAGATACGAGTAAGCTTCAAGGATAATTCGGCCTCTTCAATTCGGGCTATTTACGATTCACGAATCAAGCTCCTAAAAGAAAAATGAATTAGAGATACGAAGCTGAAAGACCTTATGATGTAACAGTCGTTACCGGAATAACTGAAAGAACTACAAAGGTGACAAATTTAGCACTCAAGTGATGGGCGATTCCGAAATAACAATAATAGCGAGAACATGAGAAGCTAGATCCACACGCAAGGGATTTTCCATGTCAAACAGTAAAATCCGGATCGGGTCCATCGTCTTAGATTGCACCGACTTTGCAAAGATGCTCGCTTTCTGGCAGGAGAGTCTACGCTACGTTCCTCGCGAGCCGCCAGAGAATGGATACGTTGTCTTGAAGGATCCGCAAGGAGTATAACCTGTTCTAGTGCTTTGCGAAATTTGTTAGCGATCGAGAAGTTTAGTCAGGTGTTCTTTCACTTGCACCCATTCTGATGCTACAATGGAGAACCGCTATGCTAGCCTCGCTTCTTCGGCGAGGATTTTTGCTTGGGCGAGAATCATTCGTCTGAACCCTCTCAGGCTCAAGCGAAAGGCTGTAAAGTAATCATGTAGAGACGAGTTTTGGCATGTGATTGGTTTCCTGTCTCGAAGAAGATAATTTGCGCTCTTCCCTAGAGATTGAGTACAACCCCAGTGTTATCCAAAGCACGAAAAAGCCCAGTAAGGGATCGCTGATAGGGGATAAAAAGGACAAACTAGCCAACTGCAGCGGGAGCGAAAGGCCAACGCCCCCTTGAGTGAGAATGAAGACAAAGACCAATAAGACCGAAATAGCAGTCGAGGTGAATATTTCCCAGACTAGCCTATGCCCTAGTGACCCTTGAGTAATCTTTCTTTCCCGATACCAAAGGTAGATGCTTGTTCCGAGAAGAATCAAACTAGCAGATACCAGAAACAAACCAAGCGCAGTGTCGTCGAGGAAATTCGGAGTGCCGTTGTAGAATACCCATGTGTTCTGCACCGAGAGTGCGGCCACTCCGAGAAAGATGCCCATAACGAACGAGAAGTCTGCGAAGAGTCTCCTTGACGGGAGCATACTACTTCTCCTTCCTCCTCCGTCTAAGACCATGCTCTTCTTTTTGCGAAACAAAGCCATGCAGGCTGTGCTTGCCAATGCAAGTACAATCCCAGTTATCAGAACATCAAGTTGGAATCCCCAAATTGTGCTATTGGAAATTGAATGACCAAGAAATGTATAGCCAACGTAGTGCATGCCAAACCAAAACGGCAAACTCGGAAATAATGAAACCAGTAATCCTCCTGAGGACGAAAGTATGCCCTGTGCAGTGAGAAAAATCCCCGAGAAGAAGAGAAAATCAAGGATTGCCCTCTTTGAGAACATATGCAACTACTAGGATTTTTTATGCTGACAGAGATTATTAGAAGAGTACGAAAACGGAATTAGGATTCGGAATCCATCATCATTCCTTCCGATTGCGATGATGATAAGTGAATTAGCTTTTGTGGCTAACTATCAGCTTCACTTTGTAAAGAAAGTTAAGATTTGGAACATTCAGTCGCAATTTCAGGGACTTTTTCCGAGGCGCTTGTAAAATCAACATTAACCTTTCCTAAAAGAAAAAACGTAAAACAATCAAATGAAAGTAAGCGCAAAAATAATTATGCCCAAAAGTCGGGGTGGTGGCAAAAAATGGTAAAAATATTTACACTAAATCGCCAGCATTTCATTTCTTGTCATTATCACGTGATTGTAACGAACTCTCTGGATAACCACAAATGCAAACCTTCATAATTTCATCAAAGACGAACTTGAACCTCAAGAGAAGCTGATTAGTTTAGATGTCCGCTTTCTTGGAAGATCCGATTGGAGCGGTACCTCCTCTGGCCTTGTTTGGTTTAGGCAAGACCTTTCGCTTTCGGTTCTCTCCTCTTTTGATATCGAGGAAGTCTTGTGCTCTAGCCACAATAGCTTTGACCCCAAGCTTCAAATCATGCACGCCTCCGATTATCTCAGGAGATATAGTCCAGACTCCTGCTAAGATAGCGGGCAGGGCGATGAAGAACAATGCTCCCATTGCGGTAAGCTCGCTCATGTTGTACGATATTGCTGGTGGCACATAATACTGACCAAGGTTTTGCCAGGATGCTCCCCATTTGAAAATCTCTGATCCAATTGAATTGTAACCGGTGTAATAACTACCAGACATTTCTGGGCAACCAAAACCAGAAACAATACAAGGAGGCACAGCGATCTTGAATGGGACCAGAGGAAGAAAGAAGACAAAAAGAAATGAAAACAGGAATGAAGCTACTCCCATTCGTATCGTTTTCGCTATCTTACTTTGGACACTCCAAATTGCAGATTCATTTTCCGTAATATAGAAGCTCAATAATACTAGAATACCTCCTGTCACAACAAGAGCAAGACAAGCTTCCTCTGCGAGTAGCCATGATGGAGTAACACCCATGACGAGGAGCTCAAACCAGCTCCCGAGGGAGATTACAAGAATTCCAATTCCTCTCACATAAGAATTGGTCTGCATCTGTTTCACTGCAATACTCTTTGAAATAGTGATTATTAAGACTACGATTCAGAACAGCGGGGCATTCCTATGGAATATCACGATGACCCAAGAAACGGAGCTAATGCGTCATGTTGCTTTTTCAAATGTTGCATAACCACATTTGAACTCTAGTTCGATTTTCAATAAATCTCAACAACCCTAAAAGCAGGTGAATTTTTATCGCTCGCTAAAGCCGCAGAATAGTGCTTGGAGGCTTAGGCGATTATACCTTCTGAATAAGGTCTTGCAAACAGCCAGCTAATCTGGAAACTGCAAATCACGGAGCGACCCGAACGCGCAAGTCATTGTGATAGGAAGAAGAACAGGAGACGAATGTCTACCGCATTTCAAGTAAGTTTGCTAGAACCACTAGATATGATCTATTTCTGCAATCTGCTTCGAACAATAATCCCTAATCCTAACAGAACGATTCCCATGACAAGTACTCCGAAAAATGGAATGAGGAAGTCAGGAGGAAATCCGCATACGGGAAGCGACCCTAGGGTAAGAGTAGTTGTGCTTCCGTTTGATAACGTTGTAGTTACATGCTCGACTCCTCCGCCGTAGCAATAGAGAAAGGGGTCGAAAGCGAAAGTTAAGAAAAGTGCCAAGGGAGCCACAATCAGAATGACACTCAGGACTATCCACAGGATGCTTGAGGTCTTTTTAACCAAGTCTCTTTTGCTACCTACGACTATTGACCAGGAAAGTCACTATTAAGACCAGTGACTAGAACAGCCACATTCACTCTTTCTTCAGATTGAATTGCACGATAAGGAAACTAATCCTAATAGGCAGCAGAAGATCGGATAGTGGCTTGAGATATCTATTCCCTGTAATTGTTGCCTTCTTCTTTCTCCATGTCGTGAATTGGCAACTCGAGCGGAAAAACAAACTGCCGCCCCAATTCTAAATGCATCTCTTTGTTGCAGTAGTGACATTCATGTCAGGTGTAACCAAGCTTGTCTCTTTTCAAAATCAGCTCGTGAGCGCAGTATGGGCAAAAGCGAGGAGAGGAAAAGATTCTCCCATGAGGATTCGTTTCGGGCTGAGGCCCCTTTTTCCTCCTTTCCGGTTGAAATCCAGATGACAAGTGTGTTCATAACTGCCTCGAAGACAACGAGTATGTCTGAGATTTATCCTCACGATCAAATGATCCCGAGCAATACCAGAAAGTAAACGATGATTCCCGCAACGATTGCAATGATCCATAGTTTCAGGAAAGCTTTCGTTACAGGACTCATCTGTTTTTGGCCCTGCACTTATGCGGAAATTCTTCAGTCTCAGCGTGTACTGCTAGTAGAATTGGGAGTCGGGCTTGAACCCTCAATGATTTCTTTGATTGATAGAATGATTGCCCCGATTATTCCTATCAATAGACCCGCCCACCAAAACCCAGGATAAGTGAGAGCAATGTATCCGTTGATAGCGGTGAGCGTGGACGCTACGGCAAGATAGAAAGTGGAATGTTGAGTCGTGAACTTTGAAGGCTTGAGTGAAGGAAGCTCTGCCTTGACGAGGATAGTCGCAAAGCCTAAGAAAGTGAAGATTGCTCCCACTATTTTCGGTTCGTTGGAGGGAAGAGTCACTAGACCGAGGTTTATCAGAAGAAACCCGAGGAACTGAAGTATTGCTTGCTGAGTATCAGAGAGCTGCATTCTTGTAGGGATTAACGTTGGCGAAGATGCGACAGGATTATTGCTACTATTATTTGACATAATTTCTTAACATTGCAATTCTGATATTACAAGCTTTAGGCAGTTAGAGCAACGGCTCGAGATCCGTTACATCTGCAGAGAAGACCAAACTACTTCTTGCTCTTGTGAAAGATAGAGTTACGATCAAGCGTCAAGAACTGTTGAAAGCTGGATTTCCAGCGACAACTGTTGGCAAACTTGAAAGACTAGGAATACTGAGCTTCGATTATCGAGGACCTAACGGAGCTCATATCTACAAGATTCACCATGAAAAGATGGCTCATGATGCGCCAGTCCAAGTGAACAAAGTCACTTTTTGATAGGTTCAATTTTTGTGGCAGGACAATCCTTGCGTCTAAGTTCTGCGATTTCAACGGGACAGCTTTCAGGATAAACGACGCCTATTCGGTACTTTGATTCCCAACAAAATTTGCAAAGAGAAAGGCATTTGGCTAATTCAGCCGCAGTATACTCCCTTTGAGCAAAGCGGATAGGACCGCGTTCATTATGATGGGTCTCTAAGGCACGACGACATTCTCATGCAGAGAATAAGCGGAACAAAGGAAAATCTCGGAAGGCCCTTCTTAGTGGAAAGCTCTCAACCACTAGTGATTAGAGGAGCGTGAAAAAGTAACCTAGGTGAGTCTCAACTCTTCGGATTGACTCTCTTTCGCTCTATCAACTTTGAGAGCGTTGCACTGCCCCCGCCAGAAAGACCAAGTTCATTGGTTATGGTCGCCAAGTACGCTGATGTCCGCATCAGCATTATACCCGATGGAAACGTAGAGTTACGATTTCCAAATGCAACTGATGTCAATGTAACATCCCAGTACTCCTTTTCCTTTACAATGCCCAATACCGAATCTCTTCAGTGGCCGGGCTCGGAGAGCGGAGCTCTCTTGTCAATTGATTCGAGTCAGCCGATTGCCAGCATCGTACTGCCCGGCGTAAATTCAACTAACTTTGGACCTGAAGCAATACAAACATTTGGATCTGCATACGAGCATCTAGTAAAATGGATTCTAGATATAACGTGGGAAAATTCAAATTTCCAAAATGAGATATTAATCCAACAAAGGATCTAGGCGATTTGTGGATATGGCATCATGTCCGCATAGATTGTTGCCTTGAATAGAGATCATTCAGCACTACTATCAATCAATTTTTTCCTACTAGGTAAATCTGGGAAACAAGACGGATTATGTCGGAGGAAGCGGGAGGACCAACGAACGGTTCTCAAGCTCTAACTTTCTACATTGACGAATTTGTCATCGCTTTTGCGAACCCTCAAATATGATTCTTGTAGAACGATTGTCCAGAGGTCAAAACGTTTTGAGTTCTCGACATCTAGCAATAGTTCTGTTGCTATCCATCCTTCTCGTGATTTCGATCGCTGTTAGCGCATATTTCGCTTTACAAAATACTACACTGTCCGGCCAGCTCAATGCCGCTTATACGCAAAGTCAAATCCAAAATCAGCCCCTGGGACCATTTATCAGAAATGGAACGACATTCGAACAGATCGCGCTGAACACAGGAGGCCTTGCAAATGGAACAACGGTCATATTCAGGGGCATAGTCTTCACCTACTTTCAGGCTGAGAATAGCACTACAAATACGCTAACCTTCAAAGTGAGCGCTATCAACTGGAGCGAGACTTTGACGGTAAACCCATCAATCGCATCAACCCAAAAGACTGCGGAGGTCTACACTCATAATACTAATCCGATTGCTGGACTGGTAACCAATCTTGATGAGTCAAGCCCCGTATTTTTAGTTGTCAGTGTCTAATCTCTTTTATCATTCATTTAGCTGTCAAGTAATTCCTATTGGCGTTTCATACGATAGTGGCTATGGATTTCGAACTTGATGGGTTCTGTGGCTATCAAGTAACTGCTGCTAATAACCCCCAAGGATATATCATTCCGTCCTGTCCTGATAGTGTGATTGTTAACGCCTTTACGTATTCGGATACTACTTCCCAGCAGGGTTTCACGCTAAAATTTTGTTAATCCATAAATCCTGCTGATATCTTCGGGTTAAATCAAGGAGCGAGTGGCGGAGGATGATGAACTATTCAAAGCTAGGCATGATAGCCTATGGATTCATCATAATCCAGACTGGAATCTTCGAGATAAACGCAGTTGCATTCAGTGTTTTCGGACATTTCTTGACAATGCTGGTTGACTATCTCCCTTTGATGTATGTGGTAGGATTGATTCTTGCTGGAGCTACTTGGATATTCATGTGGATAAACGAGAAAAAGCTCATCATTTCTCTTGTGGCAGGAATACTACTGATCGCTCAAATACCCCTCACCATTCTCCTTCCGATTCTTCTCATCAGCAGCACGCATTTAGTCAGTAATGCAGTTTTCCAGCATTTCTTGTTAGATGAGGGAGACACTGTCCAAGTACTTTTGGCCGTCGCTTTCTTTTTAGTCGGACGGCTATACCGAACGCGTTACTTAAGTTACGCGGCCATAGCAACGGTCTTGTCGGTCATAGTGCCTGCAGTCGCTCCAACCGCATCGGATCCGTTAGACATGCTTGTTGCTATCTTTGCGTTTGTGGGTTTCATAAGTCTCGACGCGACACTTCGATCTAGGGAGTCAGCGAGAATAGCTAGAGCCTGCTCTAACAGTGCGACTTCCGCTCCGCTGTAAATGACGTACAAGCTATTCGGGATACAATCTATGGTACTCGACTGGTATAGCGGGAACCGATATACGATACCGATTCTTGTAATGCCTCTCTTGTAGTTCATTTCCCAGCCCTCTCGAGTTGCGCTGAGTCTGTGCCTTGAACTTCTGATAGCGGGCGTTCTTCATCACATCCGAGGCCTGCCTCACCATCCACTCGGACGACCTGACAGTTGTAGAGCAGACTCCAATAGATTCGTTCGGAAGTGATTACTCTGCTGTCAACGGTCAGACATTCGCCGCGAGTTCGAGTTACCGTACTGTTTGCGTTTCAGTTACGGATTTCGAGCTTAAAGTCTGACGCGGATGCAGGTAGCGAAGGCAGCCAGCTAATCGGCCCCTGGATAGCTAACCATCCGTTTGCCGATGGGTTGTGGTGGAACGTGCTGAATCAAGGGCCGCGGATTATATTACATGGCAGTACGCGAGCGGAAATCTCGTACATGACAATAGTCAGCTGTGGTAAAATCCTTATGGGAGAGGAATTGGATTAGGTCGACATGGTGCATGCATCAGAGCAAAAGTTTACTTTTAGCGCTTACTGTTCCGACAGCAGTTGAGTTTGCAATTATCATCGTCTCCTCAAGGATTCCAAATCTCTTGGTGACAGGGGCAATGGCGAGGGAGTTCCAGCGCCGTCAGCAATTGGGATAGTTTGGAGCGCGTTATTGGTCTACGTAATTGGAATAATTCCCTTTTTGTTACTGTTCTATTTGGCAGCTCTAGGGAGGAAACTGGTATTATCATTCCTCTCTACAGAAGTTGCAATTTACATTGTATTCTTCCGCGTCATACCTGCGCCGGCAGGTTTTCCAATTGTGGCTTGGGATATTCCTGTGGTAGCATTGACTGTGCTGGCTGTCCTAACGCGGCTTTCCTCTAGCGAACTAAGGCTCCTCCCTAGATCCCCGCCATAGGGAAGGTGGCTCCTGACCTGGACTATCCTACACAGGTCCATAAACAGTGGATTGGCTCTATTACTCCCCAACTTACATAAACATGCAAGTTAACTTCAACTATGCCGAAGTTTCTCTCCTTTGATCTAGATTGAGTGCCGAAGCCAAGAAAGAGAAGATGATTTCGCTTGGATAGTGTCGCATCTTAGAAATCGCAGTAGCACGAAGAATGGCGGTCCAACAACAAGAGCTGGCCCACACTCTCCTGGGGACTTTGTCCGTGGCGGAAATAAGATCACTCAAGGACCACAACACACGACCCCAAATTCAATTGTCAATCTTGCACTGGGAATTCTGATTCTCGGGGCGCTTGGAGGGATAGAGTTTGAGTTCGTGGGCGTGGGGGCGCTTGTGCTCTATTTTTCTTCCTCGTCGTCGAGCGGATTTCTTCCCTTCACGCTTGTGTTCCTCTTTGAAGGCGTTGTAACAGCCCTGGCGATCCCTTCCGCGTACTGGCTCTACAAGAGAAGGAAGCGCGCTGTGCTTGGGATATTTGCCTCAGCAGCGGAGGCATCATTCCCCCTAGCCATTCTTGTAATCGGCTTTTCAAGCATCAACGCAGTTACCGTAGTAGTTAGCGGGATCTGGACTTCCTTCGACCTGATTCCTGCCTTTGTCATCTACCTTATGTGGAAGCGAAAAGAATTCTCATTCTCTAGCCCTTGACTTGAATGGGAGGGAGACACAAAAACCTCCTTCTCCCCGTTTTTTTGGGAAAAGCGCTATATGCAGTGTGATGTAGAGAAAGAAAAGAATGACTCCAAAGACAGAACGAGACCTAGTGCTCGCGATTTCAGCCTTCCTGATCATCCTGGGCGTAGTGTCCGCTATGGGGTCAGTTTCGCTTGGGTCTTACACTCTTCCCGCTCAACAAGGTGGAGCGACTTCTTCTTACTTAGTCACAAATTATGCGTTTGTGCTGCTTGCACTAGTTCTCTCTTCTTTGGGAGCGTTCTTCTGCTATCAAGCAGGCCGTGCTTATGCCCTTGCACAAAAAAATTCGGAGAAAAAGCGAGAAGAAGAGTATAACATCAGAAACTAAACGCGAAAAGAATTATGGTAGCTTTCTATTGGAACAGAAATGGTCTTGTATTCATTTTGTTTTCAGTTGTTATATGGTCTAGCGCGACAGTACTTTGCGGAACTCGCAGGCCTAGTTTTTTTGACCGGTATAGCGCTCTTGATCTATGGTTTTTGAAAAATCGCCGAAAAAGCCAAAGTCCGTCAGTTAAGTTCCTCATAAATCCTACTAAGTGCTAGCTAGTGACACTAGGAAGCTCACTCACTTCTTCGCCGCTTCCAGTTCTCTTACCTTGGCTTCGATGACTGCGAGCCTCTGGACGACGTTCAGGTTTTCTTTCAGCGCTGCCCTAACTGCAAGATAGAGAACCTCTCCGACTCGAAGGTGTGCGGATGGCACTTGACGCAAAGACGGCGGTGGAGATGATCCAGAGGCGGATGACGATCTCTCAAACATTTTGAAGGAAATACAGAGAATGCGCGTGGATGATACAGAGGAGAAAAGGGCCTTGCGAGCTGATATAGAAGCGCTGAAGAAAGCGGGTTAAGAGAAAAAGAGGCTTGTTCAACCCTCTTTCGTTCTGTTATTTTTTCCTACGTCGTGGGAAGCTTCTAACAGTTTACTATCGCTTGACGAGAGAAGCTTTGTTAGCGCAACCAGTACAATCAACGTTACAACAGGAGTATTCAGCCAAGCGATTGCTGAAAAATTTGTAGGCGTGGGTAACAAGCCGGACGGAAGTATCAAACCAAAAAATGTAGTGTACAAAGCTACTTCTATGACTATGTATGATATTACAGTTTTCCGGCCTTGATTTCCCAAATAATAAAGCAATAAGAATGGGATTACGCCCATCACATAAACCAATAAAGCATTCCAAACCATCCATAACAACGAAGGACCATTGATATTTGCGGAGTCAAGGCTAATCGCAAACTCCACTGCCGTAGGGAAAACCACTATTAGCAGTAAACTTGACCAGTAACGCAAGCTCGGTCTATCCGTAGGTGGTCCGGGTTCTCTTCTTGATGAGGATTTTTACCATAACTGACTATTGTCTGGGACAAGATAGCCACCAGCGTACATCCATGTAATGTAATCGTTCGAACAGGGGCTGGATATAGCACATTCCACCATGTACCATCAGCGAATGGATGGTCTGCTATGAACGGCCCAAGCTGCCAATTCCCCTCGTTCCCTTCATACGCGTCTGACTTGATAGCCTGAAAATTTGTTACCTGCACGCATATCGTTCGGTACGAGGTCGTAGCAGTGAACTCCTGATTGTTGACTGCACCGTAGTCACTACCGAAAGAATCTATTCGAGTCATTTCCACAACCGTGGGATAATCTGTCTATGGGTTTTGTCCTTCCCACGCCAAGTTGTGATGCCAATAAGCATGGCTTTGTGTTAGTGTGAAGAGAGCAATTTTTCCAAGTTCGCGATATCATGGGAAAGGAATCCGGTGCTCTTTCTCCCTTCTGAATTCTTTTCGCGCTTTGAAGACGACGGCGACGCCGACATCGCTCCCCATCTTGAGAGCCTCGTCTAGAAGCTGACAGGGCCCGTCACCGTCCTTTTTGATTTCCATCTCATGCTATACGTGGGGTACAGCTATCTCTACTCGCGGAGCTCGGGTTTCCCACCGGGCTGGTTTCTCGAAAACATGAAGGACTATCTCGAGAGCTTTCTTCCCGCGTACGTTTCAAGATACGCCGGGATGGCTCCCAGTCAATGCTTGGCAATAGAGGGAGCACAGCATCTTGCAGAATGCTCTGCAATGCTTGTCGCACTCTTGAACCGAAGATACTACCGATTTGGTGACTGTCGCTACCTCGATTCAATTAGGACGTTCATGAAAGTGCCCCAGCGATTTTAGCAGACTCTATGAAACCTTGCTCAAAAGCAAAGATTCGAATGAACTAGAGGTAGTGGCAGATTCGATGAAGAAGAATTGCTTTGTCCTTGCAAATTCTGAAGGATATAATTTGAAAATCTGTGAAGATATCTCATCACTGTTTCATACGATCGGATTAGATTGAGCAAAGTCGGGATGACGAATATTCAAGAAGTGACGGCTGATACTAACTAGTCCTCAAGTATCAACATGACGACAATATAGATACATCAAAATCTTCTGAAGTAATTGGCGTTGACATAAATGCATACGCAGTAAAATGTGCGAAAAACAA
>JARCRS010000190.1 GCA_029850555.1 archaeon
TGCACGTAGGATGTGATGATTTGCTTTAATTTGGGATAGACTTCGGAAATAAAGTCCATCCTCCCGGTTTCTGAATACAAGCGATAGCACGAGTTAATGAGCCAAAGCGGGGCGTCGATCGAGTTGTATTCGGGCGACTCATTACTTCCGCTCTCCGGAAAAGTATTGGGAATGAGGCCTTCAGAGAGGTAAGAGAGAAATGTCCTGATTATTTCTTTACCTTCTTCTTCTCTCTTAGTAACTAAAGTGAGACCTGGTATCGATATCATCGAATCCCTGCCCCAGTCTGCAAACCAGTGATAGCCTGCTATGATTGACTTTGCATTAGTCGATTTGCGTCTTACGATGAATGTGTCTGCTGCGTTTGCAAGTGTAAGAACAAAAGGATCTGATTGAGGAAGAGGGGCAAATATGCCTCGTAGTCTATGCATTTCTCTGTAACGTAAACCTTCGGGCGAGAAAGTCTCTCTCTTTACAAGAGAGGCTATGATCGAAAACTGGCTTCCATGTTCTAACCTCGTCGAGAAATATCCCGGATTGTATTGATCTTCTCGATCGTCTAGACCTCTTTCAGCCTCGGCCTCGTAAATAAAGTTCTTGTACCAGCTTCCTGTAGTCGAGTAAGGAGCAATATCGGACTGGAGGTAGAGCGTAGTAGCCCCTGGAAACGCCCTAATTTCTACTCCCTTCGGATTCAAAGTTTGGGAGAAATTCCATCTAGGATCCTCGTGCGTTCTTCCATGATAGTCGCGATAATTTATGATCGGAAGGACCGAGAACTTTACAGGGAAATCAGTTTCAAGCACTTTGTAGGTAACAATCGTCGAATTTTCCTCAAAGGGCATGAAGACACTTTTTTCAATAACAGTGCTTCCGGCACGATATACGAAGACGGGATAGCGTTCAAAGCGAAATTGTTCCAGATGGGTGTATCCTTGCGGATAGATTGTACCTGGATACCTATTCACAGGAAGAAGATACTCTCTCCCGCCCAATTCCAGTCTTTCTTCGAACTTTGAAAGAAAGAGAATCCTCTTCACAGGGGGATCTAAAGAGGCTACGAGTAATCCGTGGTATGCTCTAGTATTGAGACCAATGACGGTGCTAGATGCGTAAGAGCCAAGGCCGTTAGAGACTAGCCATTCTCTAGCCTTGCCTTGTTCATAGTCTTTTGTGATCGTCGAGTCGAAGATTATTTGCATATTTTGCACTCTCTATTTTCTGCGCGCCATGTTGCTGAGTTTCAATTATTTTTGATAAGAGCCCTGATTTCTATCGGGGGGCCAATTTTGATTTGATCTCTCCTAAAAAGAAATCTTATAATCCGAAAACATCCGGAACCTATCTCGCTTACAAAATTTGCCTAGATCATTCATTCTTCCCGGACAACCCACAAGATACGCTCGAAGCCACAATTTCAACATCGACAAAACGAAACTTGAAATTGAGCTGAATTTTGAGCAAAAATCTATCAAGGGAAAAGTGGTACATACCATCGAGCCAGTCGGCAGATCGATAGATTCCATAGAGCTAGACTCTGCAGACCTCTCGATCAACTCGGTAAAAGTAAAAGGCGACAAGATTTCTGGCTACCAAACGAAATCACAAAGTATCTGGATTCCTCTGGGGTTCGATTTTGAAAAAGGCAGCAAAGCAGAAGTTGAGCTAGAATACTCTGGGACGCCAAAACGGGGTCTATATTTTAGGGCGCCAAGCAAGGAGTTTCCGCACTGGAAGGTGCATGCCTTCACCCAGGGGCAGTCCGAAGATTCAAAGTTTTGGTTCCCCTGCTACGACTATCCAAATATGAGAACGGCAACTGAGATGCTGATTACTGTTCCCTCGAATATGATCGTAGTTTCAAACGGCAAGCTAATCTCAGAACCTAGGCAAGAAAATGGAAAAAAGACTTGGCATTTCATTCAAGAGGTTCCTCACTCCTCATACCTCACCTCTATAGTTGCAGGAGAGTTCAAAAACGAGGAGGAGATGCATAATGGCGTACTGTTGCAGTATGTTTATCCTGAGGGACGAGATGAGGAAGCAAAAAGATCTTTCGGAAATACTCCTCGGATGATTGACTTTTTTTCTAGAGTAACCGGAGAAAGATATCCATACCCCAAGTACTCCCAGTCAGCGGTTTCTGATTTTATGTACGGAGGCATGGAGAATATCACTGCCACAACGTTGACAGATAGAACCTTCCACGATGAGAGAGCCCATCTTGATTTTACTAGTGATAATCTTGTAGCTCATGAGTTAGCCCACCAGTGGTTTGGAGATCTTTTGACATGCAAAGACTGGTCTCATGCTTGGCTAAACGAGGGATTCGCCAATTACTTTACTGCCCTCTGGCGTGAATACGACCAAGGTTTTGAAGACTTTCAGTATTACATGTATTCTCCCTACATGGATGGCCTAGTCGACGAACTAGATCGCTATCATCGTGCGATAGTGACTAAGAGATACTGGGACGCAGATGAACTCTTCGACAGTCATACTTACGAAAAAGGGGCCTGGGTGTTAAACGGGATCAGAGGAGTTGTAGGCGACGATATTTTCTTCAAAGCCATAAAGAACTATGTGGCTAAACACAAGAACTCTAATGTTGAGACAACTGACTTTAGGAAAGTACTCGAGGAGGTGAGCGGGCAAGACCTCGAATATTTCTTTGATCAATGGGTTTACAGTCCAGGTTTTCCTGAATATTCGGCATCTTACGATTGGAACAATGATCAGAAGCTTGCGGAGCTCGAGATTGAACAAACGAATTCAGAAACCGACGGTACGCCACTTTTTACGAGCCCAATCGAGATTCGTTTTACGTTCAAAGATGGATCTAAGGTCTCAAAACTTGTCAAAATGAATGACAAAAAGTGTTCTTTCTTTTTTTATTTAGAAAATCCTCCCCTCAATGTCAACATAGATCCAAAGAACTGGGTACTAAAGAGGCTCAAATTTTGTAAACCAAAAGAGATGCATCTTTATCAGCTTCAAAATGATGAAAACGCCATGGAGAGAATTAGGGCAGCCCATGAACTCGAATCTTTTCAAACTAATGACGTGATCGAGGCGTTGAGCAAAAGCGTTGATTCGGACAAGTTTTGGGCGGTTCAGCTTGAAGCGGCAAAGGCTCTTGGAAAGATGGGGACCAAAGCTTCTTTGACCGCCTTGCTAGAAAGAGTCAATCACAAAGACCACAGGACAAGAAGAGGAATCGCTCATGGCCTTAGAGGCTTTGCAAACCTTGATCCTGAGGACAGGGAAAAGGCAATTGATGCCTTGGTGAAGATACTTCAAAACGACGAAGCCTACTTTGCTAGAGGGTATGCTGCATGGTCTCTAGGCTTCCACAAGGGCTCGGACAAGGCTTTCGAGGCAATGAAGATGGCAACGTCTCAAGAATCGATAAATGATATCGTCAGGTTTCGAGTTTTCTACGGTTTCTGGGAGATGGACGATCCAAGAGCAATCCCGATTGCGATAGATCAGCTCGATCATGGGAAATGGCATCAAGGAAGAATGCTTGCGGCTTTCTGTTTGGGGAAAATTGGTAAGGGAGATCCTAGGACCTCAAAGGCATTGCTCGGAGCTGAGAGAATCCCAAATGTATACGTGAGGGATGAAGCGGCAACTGCGCTCGGGACTTTGGGCGATGCTTCATTGATTGGAGATATCGAAGCCTGGCTTTCACGAGAACCCGAAGGGAGAACAAGACGGAGATTAAGAGAATCAATACATTTGCTCAAGGAAAAGGTGATCGAAGTCGAGAAACTATCAAAACTGAATACAGATCTCGAAAAACTTGCTTCGGATTCCAAGACTTCTGAAGCAAAAATAAATGCGCTCGAAGCGAAAATTGGACGATAGGCTTGGAATAAGTAAATCCTTTGGTTTCCCACATTTTATATGAAGGAAATCCTATTCGGGCGGTATTTCTTTGAAACAAAGTGTTAGATCTATCGCTTGGCTTTTTCTGACAAACGACGCAATCAAAAAAATGAGAAGACATACAATAAAGATGCCACTAACAAAAACGATCGATGTACCGGTGGGTACCGTGACTCCTGTGAAAGAAGGACCGGCAACGAAAATATACGCGATGTAAAGATTCACGACCAGCGCAATAATCCCGAGTAGCGAAAGCAGTGGAAAGCGCCCTACCATATATTTTCCTGCCGCAGACGATCGGAAGATCTCTTTCTTTCTGAAAGGGAATAAAATCGCAGTGATGCTTATCAAAATGTAAGCAATTTGGGTCGCGAGTCCCGCGGTAGCAAAGTAGCTCGTGAAATTCGTGTAGTATATTATTAAGAAGAGAAACGCTTCACAACCCAAAGCTGAGATAACCAAGGAAACTATTGGAGAATGAGTTCTTGGGCTTACATAGGCTACACTTTCAGGAAGCACTCGGTCGATCGAGGCAGCTAGCATTATCCTTGTCGAAGCAAAGTACACAATCAGAATTACTTGGAATATCCCGAACGTTAGTCCAAGCAAAATGAGAGCCCAGACCCACATATTACTGCTGATGGAGGCGACTAAAGCTGGATAATACGGAGTGAAAAAGAAAGCGATCGGATTCGTAGAGGGGTCGCCCTTGTAAAATAGTGTATAGAAAGACTCCAAGAATTTTAAGCCAACTACATTTTGAAGTAAAAACCACAGAGCAAGCAAGAAGACCGCAAACAAAAGACTAGACCCTACCTGAGCCCAGGCTTGAGCCTTAAGACTACTCGCTCTCTTTATCTCGGACAGGTTGTAAATACTCCAGAATGCGTATCCAAACGAAATCCAGATTATGCCAAGCAACGCAAGAGTGCTTGCCCAACTGAATGAAGGATTCCCGATGCTCGCGGTTTGAACAATGTATTGATAGTATCCGCCGACTGAAGCAATCTGGGTCGAGTTGGCTTGTGCCCCGCTTAATGTGATCAGTGGTTGCATGAACGCGTTGAAGCGTGTAATAAATTGAGCATTTGTTGTCGTAGCAAGGACATATAATATTGAAGCTGCGGATACGAGCGAGCCCGCGAAAAGGATGTACTGGAGCCTAACGTAGAACTTCATACCCGCCGCGGCAATAAAAAATCCTAGCAAAATTATTAGACTGGTGATCCAGAATACTGTAGTGTTGAACCCAAAGTTTAGCGCAAGGCTCGATGCAATGCCGGCATAGTAAGAATTTGACAACCCCAAGAGTGCGAAATAAGGTTGGAAACCAATTGTTGTAATTACAACTCCGAGAAAACTCGCAAAATACCACTGCCAAACGGTCCAGGCTGAAAAGGTTGATGCGAATCCTAGTATAGGATGCAGCACTCTGCTTTGCCACACATAATCTCCTCCAGATCTAGGCATTGCGGAAGAAAGCATCGACGTGCATAGGTAAAACGGGATCGCGGCAATTGCCATAATCAAAATGGCGAGTCCGACATTTGATCCTAATAGAGATCCAGAGTACGCGATCGAATATAGAGTAACCCAAGTAAAGGTACATAGTCCGATTGCCATGAAATTGTAGATGAAAGCCTGATGCGGAGCGATTTCTCTGACTAGGCCCGTAGAGTTGCGAGAGAAGACTTGCTTTCTCGCGCCTAGATCGTCTCCCATTTTACTCATGAGCAAAGTCAATCCGAGCAGATGTTTCTTTGTTTCTATCTAGTCTTTTGAAAACCCAAGCTTCTGAGAGATTTCTCAAGAGCATCGAGTGTAATCTCTGCCTTTTTCTCATAGGCATTGTAACCCATGTGTCCCAAGCGAATTACTTTTCCAGCTAGTTTCCCCCATGATCCTGCTATGATGACGGAGTATTTTTGCACCATTTTAGACCTGAGCTCCTCTTCCTTGATTCCGTTTGGTACGAGCAATGCAGTAACCGTCGGCGAGCAAATATCCTCTGACGCAGGAAACAACTCTATTCCAATTTCTTTGCAACGTTTCCTCACAAGTCTTGCTACTCGCTCGTGTCTCTTGTATGCTGAGCTTGCACTCTCTTTGAGAAATAGATCCAAAGCCATGTTCAGGCCGAAAATATCAGAAACAGATTGCGTATACGGAAAGACCCTTTTCCCAAGCCAAGAGTTCTTCCATTCCAAGAGATCAAGATAGAACGAAGACACTTTTTCTTTGCGGTTTTCGATTTTGTCCCAAGCTCTTTTGCTGACTGAAATCGTAGCTAGTCCTGGAGGCGCGCTAAAGCACTTTTGGCTTGCGCCCAAGCATACATCGACGTGACTATTGTCTACGTTCAATGGCATGCCTCCAAGAGTCGAAACAGTATCAGAAATCAAAATTACATCGTGGTCATTGCAAACTTTTCCAACTAGATCAAGGTTAGCAACAGTTCCGGAAGGGGTTTCGCAGTGGACGAATGTGGCGACTCTGATATTGGGATTTTTTTCAAGCGCCCTCTCGATGTCGCTTGGTGAGACTATTTTATCGTAATCTTCTCTTACTTCAACGGCCTTTCCGCCATACCTAGTCACCATGTCGATAAACCCATCTCCGAAAACTCCGGACGAAATAGTCAACACCTGATCGTCTTTTTCCACCAAATTAGCGACGGCTGAATCAAGAGCAACCATTCCCTCCCCTGCCAACACGAAAAGATCGTTTCGAGTTCCTGCTACTTTTCCTATTTTGCGACAAAGCGCTTCGTATAATGAAAAGAAATTCTCATCCAAGTCTGGGTTTATGATCGGAGAGGACATAGCCTTTAGGATCGGAGGAGGAACTTCAGTCGGACCAGGAGTGAATAGCAGACTTTTTTTCATCATCTTTCGTACCCGAAATGGTTACTCAAATATGCGTCGAAATTGAGATTTTTCAATATTGAATGCTGGGAAATCACAATCTTCTACACTTTTCCTTCTCATGAGGATATGCCTTTCTCATTGCGGCGTTGTTTTGAAATATGGATTTCGAGAGCGTGTACGTTTTATATCGTCGTTCATGGGTTGCACGGGTGTATTAAGAAATGGCTTCATGTTCAAAATGCGGTGCACCTCTAGATCCAAATGCGCAATTTTGCGCAAGCTGTGGGAGCCAGACGACCCCGCAAGCTGCAGTCTCTCCCTATAGCAGTGCGCCTGCACCATCATCATATTCGTCTACTTCAGTTACACCCGCAACAATGCAAAGACCAACTGGAGTGACTATACTTGCAGTTCTGGCATTCTTGGGTGGGTTGATACTTTTAGGGTTTGGCGTGGCTGCTGGCTCGATCCTATCCTTATTCTTGCCAGGTCTGGGCGTAGGCATTGAGATATTGTTTCTCGTGTTTGCCCTAATCCAATTTGCAATCGGTTACGGATTTTGGACAGGAGCGCGGTGGGCATGGTGGCTCGGTATTATAGGCGCCCTGCTCGACATAGTATCTATAGTAGGCGCGAATGTTTTCGGCTTTGTCATAGGAATCGTAATGTTGTACTATCTGACGAGGCCGCACGTGAAGATGTGGTTCCGAAAAGCCTAAAATTTTCTTAGATTTCAGAGCTTGATGCCAAAGTTCGATAAGCCATTGTCTCATAGCTTCTCGTGCTATAGTGCTGGCACTTCTAGACAATCTAGCAAAAACGCAAGAGCTTGCGAATATCCCTCGATTCGATCCTTTATTTTATGCAAGCCATGTCCTTCAGCATCAAATTTCATGAGGTGGACTCTTCGACCAAGCCTCTCCAAAGTGGAGGTTATTTGTTCAGCTTCTTCCAAGGGGACTCTCGGGTCATTAGCGCCATGAATAACAAAAAGTGGTGCCCTTATCTTTTCTGCGTTTGTGACTGGAGAGATACTCGATAGAAATTCATTGTCCTTGTCGGGATCTCCGTATTCCGCGATTCGAAGTTTTCTTCTCCATGGCCCCGTGTTTCTTAGAAAAGTTACGAAGTTTGCGATACCCACAATGTCTACTCCAGCGGCCCAGAGATCTGGATTAGCATACAGACATGCTAGGACCATGAAACCTCCATAACTGCCGCCCCAGGCGGCTATTTTTCCAAAGTCGATCTTGCCTTGAAGATCGCTTCGACCTCTCAGATTAACTATAAAGCTCTCCACATCTTTGACTGTATTCATTCTATTTCGCACGTCATCCAGATGGGTAAATGTGCGGCCATAACCGGTGCTTCCTCGAAAGTTCGGCACTCCTACGGCGAAACCAAGATGGAGGAAGTATTGGATTAGAGGATTGAAGGTCGGTCGAAACTGCGACTCTGGTCCTCCATGCAGAAGTACTAGTAGAGGATAATTTTCCCTCTGATCTTTAGGAAGAAACAGAAACGACGAAATCTCTAGGCCGTCAAATGACTTGTATTTCCAAATCTGAGAGGGGAGGAAGGAAGATTCGTCGATTCCCGAAGTCGAGATCTTTGTGATTTGCGCTAACAGATCTTTTTCAATATCATATATCCAAACATTTGTATTAAGAATAGAAGATGTAAGCGTAAAGGTAAGTTTGGAGGAATCTACAGACCAAGCCAAATCCAAGACAACAGAATCTATCGGTAATTTGACTTCTTTTGGTTCGCCGTCAGCAGCACTATCAGATTTCAGAATCCTAATTTTCGAGAATCCTCCACTATTAACTGCGAAAGCGAGCAATTTTCCGTCGGGACTCTGACGCAAAAGCTCGATTTCAGAAGCCCCTTCGGAATGTATCGAATCTAATCTTTCATCATTTACTCCAATCTTTACAAGCTCGCTAAATTCTCTCTCTACATTTGAGATACAAAATACGAAACGACCATCCTTGCTGAAAGTGGCATAGTCAAACACAGCGTCTCCTTTGTGTTCCAAAATTCGTCTAGCCTTCAAGGAAGAAAGTTCGAGAAGGAAAAGGTCATGATTGAACGGAGCGTATATTGTTCTAAAAAGAAGACTAGCCTGATCCGGAGACCACTCAATCGGGACATTTGTTTCGTTGCTTTGATAAACGAGCTCTCCCGCATTTGTGTCACTTTCCAGATCTTGAATATATACATCAAAGAAAGTCTGATCCCTGAAATTCGAGCTGTAGCTTAGTTTATGCTCATCTCTTGAGAAACTACCAAATTCGTGTATCACTTTCGGATTATTGGTGATCCTTTTGAAATGTTTTCCTTTATTTTCTATAACGTTGATCTGATATCTTTCATTTCCGCCAGTATCGACGCCGTACACTATCAAGTCCTTAGACAACGCACATTCGACAAAACCGACTCTCTCCTCACTATCTACTGAAAGAAGTTCCATCGATCTGTTCAATACGTCGGGCTCTGCTTCCGTCATCCAGATTTGAGGAACACCGGTCATGTTTGCTAGAAAGATAAGATGTTTTCCATCAGATGCAAATTTTGGAGATGAGACAGATCTAATGTTAAGATATCTTTTGAGATCATGAGAAATCCGACTTCTGCTCGCGGCGAAGCGCTGTGAGCTTTGTTTTGAATTGGGTCTTTGCAAATTTCGATATCGAGCTCTGCCCTAGGGAAACAAGTTTAAAGCTTAAGCAACCTGATAGTATTCAGACCAAGTACTTTTTCGGCCACTCCTTCTTTTAGCTTTGGTCTACAAAATTCGTCAAATTCTTTCATCCAAAGAGGACTGCGAATCATGGGGTAATCAGTGCCGAAGAGCATTTTGTCTTTCAAAAGTCCGTTCATGTACGTGATCAAAAGCGGAGGAAAATATCTCGCAAGCCAACCCGAAATATCGATGTATACGTTCGGATTCCTCGTTGCAACAGCAAAGCATTCTTCCATCCAAGGCCAGCCGAAATGGGCGCATACTATTTTGAGCTCGGGAAAATCTTGAGCGACGTCATCCAAATCCAAAGGATGACCAAATTTTATTTTGCAGTAACCAAGACCGGTAGTCCCTGTATGGTGTAGCACGACGAGACCATACTCCACACATTTCTCATAAATCGGATAAAGGAGAGGATCGTTCGGATACAATCCTGACGCGTCACAGTGAAATTTAATCCCCTTGAAACCATAGTCAACAGCCATCGTTTTGAGCTTTTGTAACGCATCTTCTTTTCTTGGATCAACGGAACCAAATGCAATGAGCCTCTTTGGATACCGATCTACTAGCTTTTTCAGGAATTCGTTTGGCAAAGTATAATTTCTGAATTCGTTTCTGTCAAGGCTACGGACATCCTGCCCTAAGATTACAGATTTGTCTACACCTGCTTCATTCATATCGTTGACAAGATCCTCTATCTTGTTCGGCAATCTTTTCTTTGGAATGTGAAAGAAATTAATTGCAAATTTGATGCATTCGTTCTTTTCCATAAAATCTAGTGTCCAAGGGTGTACATGAATATCGATTACAGGCGACATGATCTTTTGAACCGTTCTTCGAACAATTTCGCGTTGAGATTTAGATACGCTCGACGATAGTCGCGATTCCTTGTCCGACACCAATGCACATCGTGGCGAGGCCATGGTCTGATTTTCTTCGAAGCATCTCATGTACTAGAGTAGTCATGATTCGTGCGCCAGAGCAGCCGATGGGGTGACCGAGGGCGATCGCTCCGCCGTTAACATTCATCTTTCCAGTTGCGTCAAAATTCAAGAATTTCAAACAGGACAGAACCTGAGCGGCGAAAGCTTCATTCAATTCGACGAGATCAATGTCGTCCAGTTCTAGACCCGCTCTCTTCAGAACTTTCCTAGTTGCCGGAACCGGACCCAGTCCCATGAACGATGGGTGAACTCCGGCCACCGCTGTAGCAACAATTCTCGCCTTGGGTGTCAAACCTAATCGCTTTGCCTTGCGTGACGTCATGATCAATGCGCCCGCAGCTCCATCATTCAAGCCGCAAGAGTTGCCAGCAGTAACTGTGCCGTTTTCTCTGAAAACAGGCTTTAATTTGCCCAGCTTTTCGAGTGAAATATCGGGCCTTGGACCTTCGTCTTTATCAACAAAAGTCTGATTTCCGTCTTTGTCAATAACCGGAACCGGCAAAATCTCATCTTTGAAGAGGCCCTGAACTTGAGCTCTAACTGCTAGCTCGTGGCTCTTCATCGCAAACTTATCCTGCTCTTCTCTTGGAATATTGTATCGCTCCGCCAAGTTTTCAGCCGTTTCTCCCATGCTAAAAGGAGGAAACTGAGCTGCGAGCTTCGGGTTCACAAAGCGCCAGCCAATTGTAGAGTCAGCAATCTCAGGCTGGCGATCATGATCTTTTCCTTTTTTAGGGATCACCCATGGAGCTCTGCTCATACTTTCGACACCTCCGGCAATGTAGGTATTGCCGTTTCCAATCATCAGGGCATGAGCCGCATCGTTGATTGCTTCCAACCCTGAACCGCACAGTCGATTGACAGTTGCGCCAGGGATCTTGAAAGTCAAACCAGCGAGGAGAAGAGCCATTCTTGCAACATTTCTATTGTCCTCCCCAGCTTGATTTCCTGCTCCAAAGTAGATATCCTCAATACTTTCGGGGTCAATATTGTTACGTTCAACAAGTGTTTTGATCACAAGGGCAGCCAAGTCGTCTGGTCGGACAGAAGAAAGAACGCCGCCATATCTTCCGACGGGCGTCCTAACGCAATCGACTATGACCGCGTCCTGAAGAGTTTGTCCTGCCATCCTTGCTTTCAGTTCTTTCTAGTTTTGCTTTCCTAGCGCATAACTATAACCGTTTGGTGGACTGCAGATCGTTTCATTTCGTTTATCTAAAATGTAGGAATCATGGTATCTTCGTCGAAAGGCACTTCTTTTCCAGTAACTCCTATCTCGGGGAGAGCCGGGAATTCAATACCAAAATCGTCCATGCGTCTCTTCACTTCGAGGATTGCGTTTCTCCAACAAGTCGTCTTTTCCTCGATTGATAGAACTCCCAGACCTGCGTCCCTTGCAATCCCTTCCATGTTTCGCTGAACATCAAGAAAGTTGGGCGGTAGCTTCCAGAATTCCTTTGGAGGCTCGTACAAAATCATCGAAAGGAAAGTGAACCCAGCTCGAAGCTGTTTCGTAACCATCTTCTTGTCTTCATCGCTCAGTTTGTCCGCAACTCCTTCGAGACCAAGCCACGTAAAGGCAAGATGTCTTGACTCGTCTCTTGCAATATTCTTCAGAGCCTCGGTAAACGCTGGGTGAGTCGAATGCTTGCTCATTTCGCTAAACAACGTGGAGGCACAGCGCTCTCCGAGCATGAAGGAAGCAAAAATTATTGGCCAGGAATGCCGGGTGTATGCGCTGCTATAGCCCTTCCAGTATCTTGCTCCGTTGTAATAAACCCATTTTATATTTCGAAGAGCATCCTCATCAAAAGCTGTTTTAGGCTTCCAGCCCTGAAGAAAGTTAGGGCATAGTTTGTTGCAAGATCTCATGCAACATTCATCATGTCTACACTCGTCCATGACTATTGAAGCAAACATCTTCTTTACTGGATCCTGCTCGTGAATTTCAAACGTGTGTATCATCGCTTTTGCGAATACAGGAGGACCAGAGTTCTCAAAGTTCGCTAGCAGTGCCCACCAGTAGGCCATCGCGGTCTTTTGCCTTTCATCATAATCACGAGGATCAAGCGAGGCCCAATTTATAGAAGAAGGATTCCACGCTTCACGCTTTGCCCGCTCAAAAAGCTCAACCAGCTTTGGATTGTCAATTGTCCATTCAACTGGATAGATATTTGGAAGATTTATTGAAGGGGGATCCTTTGAATAATCAAGCTTGTCGTCAGCATTGTTACCTGACAAATGCCAATCGAAGACTTTTACCTAATCCAAACAATAAAAGCATTCTTTCTAAATTTGAAGGCTTCTTTCTCTGCATACTCGAAAAAGCAAGTCAATTCCATCGATAGAAAGCCCGTTTCGACATGCCCTGATAGGACAGCTCTTATAGTAGGCGCTCCAAATTCATGGTATGGAAGCAAATACGGTTCAAGGCGTTTGCAGCCGGCATAAAGTCCGACTACAGCCTAACGAGTCGGGAAGGATGCTATGTCCGGTATGCGAGCAAATCAAGACGCAAGAGTCAATGCGCCGAGGAAGACGAAGGTAATTTTAGCGTCGAGATAAAGACGTTTACAGTTGTCCTTTGAGAATCTCTAGCTTGATCGCTTGTCCCTGCTCAGACTTTAGCAAGACCGCGTTTAGAGAATATCATTTTCCTTGAAATTGCGGAGGCCGTTTTTCACCAAAGGCCTTCAATCCTTCCTTGTAATCCTCAGTAGATCCGGCTATTTCCTGCATATAGGCTTCATAATCGAGTGCCGTATCAAGATCTACGTACAGAGCTTTGTTTATCGCTCTTTTTGCTAGCCCGATTCCCCTTGGACCTTTCGCTAATTTCTCCGCAAGCAAGCGTGTTTCATTTTCAAGTTGGCTTAATGGCACAACCTTGTTTACGGCACCAAGCCTCTCTGCATCTTTTGCATCAATCGCGTCTCCAGTAAAAGCCAGCTCCATCGCCTTCGAAATCCCTAGGAGCCTAGGCATGAAAAAAGTCGCACCCGAATCCGGAACGAGACCGATTTTTGCGAATGCCTCTACGAACTTTGCGTTATCTGCCATGATCTTAAGATCCGCCGCTAGGGCGAGCCCCATACCTGCGCCGGCAGCAGCTCCATTGATCATCGCGATCACAGGTTTGTCCATACTCCGCATTTTTGAAACAATAGGGTTGAAACCTTCCCTGAGGTCTTCCATCAATGAAATATCAGCACCTACACCTCTTTTTTTCAATGATTGAAGATCAGCTCCTGCGCAAAATGCGCGCCCTGCCCCGGTAAGTACGAGGCATCTAACAAAAGCATCTCTTTCGGCATCTCTTAACGCTGCCTGTAATTTCTTGAGTGTATCAATGTCGCAGGCATTGAGGACTTCGGGCCTGTTGATAGTGATCCACGCGACTCCATTTTCTTTCTTAACAATAACCGTATCAGAAATTGACAATTTCTATTTCCCCTTAAATACAGCTTTTCTCTTTTCGGCGAAGGCTTTCATTCCTTCCTCTTTGTCTTCGCTTCCCAAAAGAAGGTAAAAGTTCTTGCGTTCAAATTCGAGACCATCCTTTAGCGTCATCTCAAAGGCCTTCGTAACGCAATCCTTAGCGACCCCTGACGCAAGGGGAGATTTTGCTGCAATTTCAAGAGCAACTCTCTTTGCTTCAATCATAACGCTCTCGTCAGGAACTATGCGGCTTAACAGTCCAATTTCAAAAGCTTCCTTCGAACTTATCTGCCTCCCTGTCAAAATCAGATCCATAGCTTTGTACTTGCCAACAGCTCTCGTCAACCTTTGAGTACCCCCAGCCCCCGGCATTACGCCGATATTGATTTCAGGCTGACCGAATCTTGCATTCTCCCCCGCAATCAAAATGTCGCAAGCCATGGCAAGTTCTAATCCTCCTCCGAGGCAATATCCGCTTATTGCGGCAATGATCGGTTTACTAACTTTCTGAATCTGATCGAAATAGTCCAGATTTCCAGCTTTCAGGGCGTCAATTGAACTCATTTTCATCATTTCCTTGATATCGGCGCCGGCAGAGAATATTTTCTCTCCTCCGGTCACAATGATGCATCGAATGTTTTCGTCCGCCTCAAATCGATTGAGAGCATCCAGCAGTTCTTTCATCAATGCGGCTGAAAGCGCATTGAGAGAATTCGGCCGATTGAGTTTCGCGATTCCCACCACGCTTTCGTATTTTTCAATCAGAATATTTTCGTATTTCTTTGGTTCTTCAATCTGGGATTCCATATTAATTCTCCTCATTTCACAAAAAAAGAGTCAGTTTTACCTCGATTCCTTGAGGTCTTGGATTTAAGAGTACTATTCCTTTAGAATAATTTGATCGCTCTCACTTGTTAGGCGTCTTCGCTAGGTCTTTTGAGACCATAGTACTCGTAATATCCCCCCTTGCTTCCTTTCTTTGTTTTCGGATCTCCGATATATCCTTCTTTTACGAGTTTTTCAAGAATTTTAGGTGGCTTGAAACGTTCGTCATTGGTTTCAAGGTACATCTCCTCCATATTTCGTAGTCGAGAGTCTAATCCTACGAGATCGCCTAATTCGAAGGGACCCAACGGATATCCATAGCCTAATCGCATCGCTAGATCTATATCACGAACTGAAGCGATTCCTTTTTCGAGAAGCGAACTTGCTTCAGCAAAGACAGAGATTCCAATCCTATTCGCAATAAAACCGGGTGTATCAAAAACTAGGACTGCGGTTTTGCCCAAGGAAGAGCTAATTGCTTGAACTTTAGAAATTACGTCGTCCCGCGTCTCTTTTGTTCTGACTATTTCTACAAGCTTCATCACTTGAGGTGGATTGAAAAAGTGCATCCCAATCATGCGGGCGCGAATCTCCGGGGAAAAGGACTCTGAAATTTTTGAAATGCTGAGCGTTGAAGTATTGCTTGCAAGTATTGCATCTTCGCTTGCAACGGCGCTAGCTTTGCGGAATATTTCCTTCTTTGCGTCTAAATTCTCAAAAGCTGCCTCTAGAACGAACTCGGAGCCTTTGCATGCCTCTTCAAGCGTAGTCACAGTTGTAATTCGTGATGTGGCGGCACTTGCCTCGGCTTGTGTGATTCTCCCCTTCAAAACAGAGTTATCAAACCCGTATTTCCCTTTTCGAATCAGTTCTAGGCCAGTGCTTAACTGAGCATCACTCACATCAAAAGCCTTCACAGAATACCCGTTCTGGGCAAAAACTTGAGCAATTTGAGCTCCCATGAGCCCAAATCCCAGTATAGACACACCATTTACGAGGGAAAGGCGAGAGGTCAAGCGTGGCCGAAAAGAAGCTAGTACATG
>JARCRS010000191.1 GCA_029850555.1 archaeon
GTCTCACGGGTACCTGCAAAAACACAGTGCGTATGCGGATCCACAAAACCTGGAATGACTAGTCTTCCTCCCGCGTCGACTTCTATCGCAGCACTAGTGTCCACAAGATCGCTAACTTCCGAACTATGTCCTACAAAGCAGATCACATCGCCTTTTGAAGCAATACACGCGTCCTTAGTCATTGGACTTCCAATGATTCCTAAACTAGCTTCTGTTGGTGCGATGCAGGCTTTCTGGGAATAACCGGAGAGAGTTACTAGCTGACCAATGTTTCGGATTACAAGATCAGCTTTAGTTCTTTTTGCCGGCAAGCTTTCGGATTCGGTCATGGTCAATCCGTTATAAAAGTAAGAAACGGAGAAGCCATTTCACCTCGGAAAATAACCATTTACATACTAGCTTCGCTTGAGTAATCTTGTCTCGAAACTTTATCATGAGGTCATAGGTTTGCTAAAGCACACAATTCGAGCTCCTCGCGGAAAGGACATTTCTTGCAAGAGCTGGCAGCAGGAAGCTGCGCTCCGAATGCTAATGAACAACCTGGATCCGGAAGTCGCTCGCGATCCAGAAAATCTCATAGTTTATGGAGGAACCGGCAAAGCCGCAAGAAATTGGGATTGTTTTGATGCTATCGTAAGATCTTTGCGTGAACTAGAAAATGATGAAACGTTGCTTGTGCAGTCGGGAAAACCAGTAGGAATTTTTCAGACCCACAGCTATTCGCCGAGAGTCTTAATCTCGAATGCTATGCTCGTGCCCGCTTGGGCGACCTGGGAGCAATTCTGGGATCTCGAAGCCAAAGGCCTAACAATGTTTGGTCAGATGACCGCTGGTTCTTGGATCTACATCGGGAGCCAAGGAATTCTTCAAGGGACCTACGAGACACTAGCTTCCGTAGCTGACCGAAAATTTGGAGGCTCGTTAGCGGGGACGATCACTCTAACCTCGGGCCTGGGTGAAATGGGAGGAGCTCAGCCGCTTGCGGTGACCATGAACGGGGGAGTTGCGCTAATAATTGAAATTGATAGGGAGAAGATAGAAAGAAGAATCCGAACAAAATACTGTGATGTTCTTGCTTCAAATCTGAAAGAAGCTTTTCAGATGGCTGAAAATGCAAAAGCTGAGAAGAAACCTCTCTCTATTGCGGTTTATGGCAACGCTGCCGATATCTTGCCGGAAATTGTAGACTCGGGTTTCACTCCGGACGTTCTAACAGATCAGACCTCGGCACACGATCCTTTGAATGGTTACATTCCGAGCGGATACGATGTCAAGTCGGGTAAGGCGCTTCGGACTACTGACCCCAAGAGCTACATACGAAAAGCTAAGGAATCTATGGCCAAACATGTTAGGGCAATGCTCAAAATGCAGGAAAGTGGTGCAGTCACCTTCGAGTATGGGAACAACCTTCGGAAACAAGCATTAGATGCAGGAGTTGGCAACGCCTTCTTGATCAAAGGGTTTGTACCAGAGTACATACGACCTCTTTTCTGCGAGGGGCGTGGTCCTTTCAGGTGGGTTGCGCTTTCTGGAGAGAAAGAGGACATCTACGAAACAGACAGGATGATACTCGAAATGTTTGGTTCTAACAAAGGTCTGTCACGCTGGATTTCAAAGGCACACGATTCGGTGCAGTTCCAAGGTCTGCCTGCGCGAGTTTGTTGGTTGGGCTATGGAGAAAGGGCAAGATTTGGAAAAGTGATCAATGACGCTGTGGCCCGTGGCAAGATTCGAGCACCAATCGTGATTGGCAGAGATCATCTGGACTCTGGCTCGGTAGCATCTCCGTACAGAGAAACAGAAGGGATGATCGATGGAAGCGACGCAATAGCTGATTGGCCAACACTAAACGCTCTTCTGAACACGGCTTCAGGTGCTTCATGGGTCTCAGTGCATCATGGAGGCGGAGTCGGAATAGGCTACAGCATTCATGCCGGATTGGTTGTAGTAGCGGACGGTACGGACGAAATGAGAAAGCGGCTAGATCGTTGTCTCACAAACGATCCAGGTTCGGGGGTAGCTCGCCACGCGGATGCTGGATATTCTTTTGCAAGGAAAATTGCCCAAGAAAGACACGTAAAGATACCCATGTTGAGCCAAACTAAAGCTCTTGACTAAAGAAAACTCGCAAAGAGGTCCTAATCACATTTGATCGATTCTAAACTAGTCCTAGACACTAGCATAATAATCGATGGCAAAGCATCCGAGCTTGTTTCTTCTGGAGAAATCGGTGAAGGCTCTGAAATAATTGTGCCTATTGCAGCTTTGGACGAGTTGCAGGCTCAAGCCTCGAGACATAGGGAAGAAGGATTCGCTGGTCTCCGTGAACTAACTAGGCTGCGAACTCTATCCGAAGAAAGGAAGATCAAAATGACCTTCACAGGTGAGCGACCTTCAATGGAAGATATTCGTCTTGCAAGAGGCGGTAGGATAGACGCTCTAATACGCGATGCAGCTAAAGCAAACGATGCAACTCTCCTTACAGCTGATTATGTGCAAGCTTTGGTGGGCGAGGCTCAGGGTGTCAAAGTAAAACACTATGCTGCTGAAGTAAAAACACACGGTCTCGAATTTGAAAGATACTTTGACGAGCACACGCTAAGTGTTCACTTGAAAGAAAGCGTCAAACCGTACGCGAAGAAGGGGAAACCTGGGAATTTCGTTTACACAGCTATTGCAGATACAGAAGTCACTCGAGAAGATCTCGAGAGATTGACAAAGCAAATCACTGAAGCGTCCAGAGTCTCTGCTGAAGGCTCTGTGGAAATCAGCCGCGCCGGGGCTACAGTTATTCAGCTCGGCCAATACAGGATTGCGATCGCAAGGCCCCCGTTTTCGGACGCACTTGAGGTAACCATAGTCAGACCGCTAGTTCGACTGAGTCTAAAGGACTACGATCTTTCTGAGAAATTGGAGAAGCGTCTAGCCACAAAAGCCGAAGGGATTCTAATTGCCGGTCCTCCGGGTTCAGGGAAATCGACGCTCGCAAGTTCGCTTGCTGATTTCTATCTTGAGCAGATGAAAGTGGTGAAAACATTCGAATCTCCAAAAGACCTTCAGGTATCCAAAGGTATAACACAGTACGGCCCCCTGGAGGGCGATTTCGAAAAGACTGCCGAGATCCTTCTTCTCGTCCGACCCGACTATACGGTCTTTGATGAGGTTCGAAAAACTAGGGATTTCGAGATATTTGCGGACATGCGTCTTGCGGGCGTCGGCATGGTTGGTGTTGTTCACGCAAGTGACCCAATTAACGCAGTGCAGAGGTTCATGGGGCGTATCGAACTTGGAATGGTTCCACACATAGTTGATTCTGTGATCTTTGTTCGAGCCGGGAGGATTGAGAGAGTTCTCGAGCTCAATTTAGTGGTAAAAGTACCAAGCGGAATGAACGAACCTGATCTTGCGAGGCCTGTAGTCGAAGTTACGGACTTTGAGACTGGAAAACTGGCGTACGAGATCTATACTTTCGGCGAGGAGAATGTCATAATTCCAATTGGCGAAAACGGGCAGGACAAGAGAGTTCAACAGCGAGCAACGGGGGTTGAAAAGCTTGCGAGAGAACGCGTACTCGAAGTGGTCAAAAAGTTCGATCCAGAGGCCGAAGTAAAGATTTTGTCACCTCAGAGAGTCGAAGTAAAAATCGATGAACCGATGATTCCGAGAATTATTGGAAGAGGAGGGTCTCGAATAAAGGAATTAGAAGAAATGCTTTCGATGCATATTGACGTTGAGCCAAGGGAGCGTGCCACCGGGTCAGAGGGAACCGGAACTGGATCTAGCTTATCTTATGACTACCGACAGAAAGGTGGATCAATAGAGCTCATGTTTGAACCTGAAGACTCAGGAAAAGTTGTTAATGTCTATGCGGATGGTCATCTACTCTTTCAAGCGACGATCTCAAGAAAAGGCACAATCAAAATACCAAAAAAATCTGAAAATGGGGCAAAGATAATCAGAGCGATGAAAGAAAACGAAGTCATCAAGATTACGGAATCATAATTCAGGTTTGCGAGGAAACACAACGGAGCTTCGAAGTTCATGAAGGTTTCGAAAGAGGCTGGGCCGCTATTCTTGTCTCATCTTCGCTTGTTGAAACGTAAAGAGCGATAATAATGGCGGCAACAATGAAAGCGCTAATCGCGAAAAGATCGATCTCACTTGAAGTAAGATGCAAACTCGGAGGAATGATCATATTGGCCACACTACTTGGGGCAGCTATCAGGGTAGCTCCAAGAAACCAAAGGATAAGAACGATGATTCCAACAACGACTCCTGCTGGCTTCATGATCTCAAGAAATCTGCAATAGTTATTTAAATTGAACAAGAAATATCTTTCATTTTGTCGATTCGCATCTGTTCTCAAGTTCTCGCAAGTAAATCTCAGACTTTAGTTCATAAGATCATTTTTAGGATTTCTCAAATTCCCTGACATTCTCAGGATCTGGGAGCTAGCATGAGAAGCTGACTCCTTTCAACTCAACTCACAAGCCTCGTCTTTTCATAAAAAAAAGGTTGCAAATTAGGCGGTACGAGATGAGACATGCGTATTTTGTCTAGAAAACTTCTCGTTGATCTTCGTCTCTTGAGATTAAAGGCCGTTTTTCGAAACTATGGTTATTTCGTGGACTTTGGGTCCAGATCTTATGGAATTCGGCAAGAATCGCTATAGCCTACAACTACCAATTGCAGTGACGGCCTCGGGCTTTCTGGTTTTCAAATTCTCGTTTTGGTATTCACCCTGACTGACATGGCAATCACATGGGTGTTTCCCGTGCGGGAAACCGGCCCGGGTGTATTTTTCTTTTGGTAGATTACATTCTTAGGTCAATTTATCCTCTCTCGCTGAGAAACCAAAAGGTAATCGGATAGGATGGTCTCCAGTTGATGAGAGAACAACAACTCAGTGAAAACATAGTAGCTCGGACTAGTTGTTTTTCCATCTCTTGCCAATCTTTCGTTCGATATGCAAACATACAGATCTTAGCTAACTATTTCTAGATGGTTGACCATCAAAAGGGATGAATTGGAAAACCCTAGGTTTGAGGGAAAGAGGAGAGTGCTGGATTCCGAATTGACAACTCAAGCAGCGATATCCGAGAATGTCTTGCTCTTTGATGAAAGTTATGGACTGGGCAAGGATCTCTTGGGAGGTAAGGGTCATGGTCTAGTTGAGATGACACATGCGGGCCTTCCAGTTCCGCCCGGCATTACGATCACGACTCGAGTGTGTAATGATTACTACTCCAATGGGCAACGTTTTCCCAAAGACCTCATGGACAAAGTCATGATAAAAATTGCAAAGATCGAGGAAAGGACAGGCAAAGAGTTTGGCAAGTCTCTTCTCGTGTCCGTGAGAAGCGGAGCTCCTCTCTCAATGCCTGGAATGATGGATACTATTCTCAATCTTGGGCTAAACGATGAAGTCATGCAGTTTCTCATTTCATCGACTAACAATCAACGCTTCGCTTACGACGTATATCGAAGATTCATTCAAATGTACGGCAAGATCGTTGCGCAAATTGATGGAAAGGAATTCGAAGAACTTATTGATAAAAAGAAAAGCGCGCGGCACATCAAGCAAGATGTCGAACTTACAGCTGAAGATCTCAAAGAACTAGTTTTAGAATTCAAAAAACTCTACAAAGAAAAATCAGGAAAAGAGTTTCCGTCAAATCCGGAAGAGCAACTCCGGTCTGCAATAGAAGCTGTTTTGCTCTCTTGGAACGGAAAGCGGGCAAAAGAGTACAGGCGATTTTACAAAATTGATGATAGCATGGGAACTGCGGTAAACATTGTTGCGATGGTCTTTGGGAACTTTGGAGATAGTTCTGGATCTGGCGTTGGATTCACGCGTAATCCGAGTACAGGCGAAGCAAAGCTTTACGCTGAATTCCTTGCCAATGCTCAAGGCGAGGATGTTGTATCAGGTGCTAGAACGCCTTTTCAGATCGAAGAAATACATGAACGGTTCCCCGATCTATATGCTCAGCTTGAGAAGATTGCTGATAATCTCGAAAATCACTACAAAGATATGCAGGACTTTGAATTCACGGTCGAAAATGGCAAACTCTGGATGCTCCAGACAAGGACTGGCAAACGTACCGCTCAAGCGGCAGTAAAAATCGCGATTGACCTTGTAAAAGACGGCCTTATCTCAGAAGAGGAGGCAATTCTACGGGTGGAGCCTTCTCAACTTGATCAACTTCTCCACAAGCACATCGACCCTGCCGCAAAAGTGAATCCTGTCGTAAGAGGAATTGCTGCGAGCCCAGGCGCTGCCATAGGAAAGGCAACGTTCGATACAAATCGGGCCGCAGAATTGGGAAATAAAGGAGAGAAGGTCATACTTGTGAGGCGCGAAACTGCTCCTGAAGATATTCATGGATTGATTGCGAGCGAAGGCGTACTCACTCAAAGAGGCGGTAAAACTTGCCACGCGGCCGTAGTTGCGAGAGGGATGGGCAAGCCCGCAGTAGTTGGGGCAGAGCAGCTTTCGATAATGGATGGCCAGGCAAAGGTCGGAGAGACTGTGATCAAGGAAGGTGATGTTATCACAATCGATGGTGGCACGGGCGACGTCATTTTAGGAAGAGCTCCCCTTGTAGACGCAGAAATTTCTGCTGATCTAGACACATTCCTTTCTTGGGCTGATAAAGTGAAAACAAATGGCGTTTGGGCGAACGCTGATACTCCAACAATGGTGAACAACGCCATAAAATTTGGAGCTGAAGGCTTCGGCCTCGTCAGGACAGAACGCATGTTTAATGCTCCAGAACGCTTGCCATTTGTTCAAAGGCTGATCATTTCAGAGTCCCCCGAGGAAAGAAAAAAATGGCTCGACAAGCTCAAAGAGTTCCAGGCAAAGGACTTTTACGATATATTCACGGCGGCGAAAGGTCGTCCAGTTGTCATCCGGTTGCTCGACCTCCCTCAGCATGAGTTCCTACATGCGGCCGCAAGCCCAGAGCTAGCTGAACCAATCAGAAAGAAACTTCCCAGTCTAAAAGAGGATAATCCAATGCTAGGTCACAGAGGATCGAGGCTAGCGATAACATGGCCTGAGATCTATGAAATGCAGTCTCAAGCGATCTCAGATGCAAAATCGAAAGTAGAATCTGAAGGAGTGAAGGTCAAGGAGGAGATCATGCTTCCACTCACTGTACATAAAAACGAAATGTCGCGCCTGCGGGCATTAATCGAAAAGATACTCCCGAACTCTCCGATCGGAACGATGATCGAAACACCAAGAGCCGCCCTTACTTCAGGCGAGATAGCAGAGTTCGCGGACTTTTTCTCTTTCGGTACAAACGACCTAACTCAGATGACTTTCGGAGTCTCGCGCGATGATGCAGAGGGCAAGTTTCTAATAAAATATGTTGAGAAGAAAGTCCTTCCGGTCAATCCGTTTGAAACTGTGGACAAGGACGGGGTAGGCAGACTGATGAAAATCTCAGCCGAAGAAGGTAGAAAGACAAATCCCAATCTCGAGATCGGGATCTGCGGCGAACATGGCGGAGATCCTGAGAGCATCGAATTCTTCGTTAACGAAGTTGGTGTCAATTACACCTCTTGCTCTCCATTCAGGGTTCCAGTCGCTAGACTAGCCTCTGCTCATGCAGCTTTGAAGAGACGAAGCGAGAGCAAAGAAAGGAAATACAGCTCAACTCTTTGACAAAGCATTGAAAGAAAAAGAACAGTACGCAAGCTACTATTTTCAAACGAACAGTTCTCAGGACTCGGAAAGAAAGTGAAATTTGAATTTTGCTTCCGAAAAATAGGCTTATCCGGCCTCAAGAACGCACTTCGCTAAAGTTGATCCTTTTAACGGGCAAAACCAAAATAATCTTACGGAATTATAAGTAGCCTAGCCCCGTGGTGTAGCGGTCAAGCATGGGAGCCTCTGGAGCTCTTGACGCAAGTTCGAATCTTGCCGGGGCTACTCACAATGTTCCTGAATAATCTGCCTTTGAGCTATGAAACAACGTGTGAATATGTTTAATTTGATGGCGCTTCATTCGTTGTATTCAATCTTGGTGAAATCTAGAGTATGATAGATCCTGATGAGATTTTGATGATACCCGGTCCGACGACTCTTAGTTCAAGGGTTAGATCTGCTCTGGCGAGACCCCAGCAGAGCCATGTTGCTCCTGAATTCTATGAGATGTTCAAAGAAAATCTAGAGCTTTCTCGCTACTTGTTCGGAAATAAAAGCGGTTACCAGTTCATTATCACAGGCTCAGGCACTATCGGAATGGAGGCAAGCGTTGTTTCGCTGGTCGAGCAGGGAGACAATGTTCTCTCGATTGAGACAGGATATTTCGGTCATCGCTTTTCAACACTCGCGGAGATCCACGGGGCAAAGGTCGACGCTATTGTAACTCCTCTTGGACAAAGAGTGGACCAAGAAGCAGTCCAAAAGAAGATGAATGAGCGTAGGTACAAAATTCTACTTTTCACCCACGTGGACACTTCAACCTCTGTAATGAACGACGTATCGATTCTTACGAAAATTGCGAAAGATAACGATGTGATCTCGGTCTGCGATTCAGTCTGCGGGGTTGCAGGAGCAAGGCTCGTATTCGACGAACTTGGGACAGACATTGTACTAACGGGATCTCAGAAAGCGATCGCAGCCCCTCCGGGCGCGACTCTACTTGCCGCCTCAAAAAAAGCGCTTGAGGCGATGGAGAAAAGAAAGACCCCCATAGCATCATATTACATGGATCTTCTTCGTTGGAAGCCAATCATGGAGGATCCCAAGATCTATCTGACCACGCCTGCAGTGCAGGTGATGCTTGGATTACACGAGGCACTACTAGAAATAAAGGAGGAAGGCATTGAAAACAGATGGAAAAGGCATCAAACCATCGCAGAAGCTTTCCGAGCTGGTTTGGAAGGGCTAGGTCTCAAAATTGTCCCCGACCAAAATAGTCGCGCTCCCACAGTTACGACATTCTATGTTCCGCAGGGAACAAACGCTGGACAAATTCAAGAGACGCTGAGATCGCAATTCGGGATCCATGTTGCGAAAGGCTTTGGTGAATGGCATGACACTATGCTCCGCGTTGGTCACTTTGGAAATACATCTGCAACTGATATTCTTGCCTTGCTTGGGGCACTCGAATTAACCCTGACAAAGAGTTCAAAAATTGCGCCGGGTCGAGCGGTCGAAAAAGCGATGCCTATTCTCAAAGCTTCTTAATTTCGCATTTCAGATTTTTTCCAAGACTTCGATTCCTAGCAATCCAAGAGATTCCTGCAATACGTTTCGGACAGCCAAAACGAGCATCAGCCTTGCTTTCCGAAGCTCCAGATCAGGCTCCTGCAATACTCGATTGCTCTCGTAGAACTTGTTAAACGCCTCGCAAAGATCGTAAGAATAGTGAGCCACCCATTTTGGGGCAATCATTCTCACAGATTTTTCCACGGCTATACTGAATTTTGAAATGAGCTTTCCCAAGTCAGTCTCGCTTTCATTCTTTAGCAGCCCTCCAAAAGATTCAGCCTCGGGGGATTCTTGTCCTTCGCTTGATTTTCCGATTATGCTTGAGGCTCTTGCGTAAGTGTAAAGCAAGTACGGACCCGTTTCTCCAACGAGTCTCAAAGATTCTTCAAGATCAAAAACAATGACCTTGTCGAGATCCTGCTTTAGGAGACTAAACCTCAGGGCCGAGATCGCGATTTTCTCGGAAACATGATCGAGCCACGAAGAGTCCTTGGAATCTGGATGCCTCTTTAAGGTCTCTTCCATTGCTCTTGTCTTTAGGGCATCCATTGCATCATCGCCATAAATGAAAATGCCTTTTCTCCCGGCCATTGTTATGATGTGCTTTTCGACAGTCTCTTCACGATCTTCATTGATTCCTAGCAATTGGGCGGTTTTCTGACTCAAAGAGACTATTGCGTAACCCACATGCACGTACCTATCTTCCATATTCTGATTGGCTAATTGAGAAAGAATGTACTGGATGATGCGCTGTAATCTTGCTTGCCGATCATCTATAGGGGTTAGTGCTTTTTCTGGGTTCCAAGGAACCGGCGATTGGTTTGTTTCGCCACCAGAGGTCATAGTCCTCCAAAGTTGTTTGCCGTTTGGCTGTACTAAGTACTGACTATAGTAGAAGTTATCTTTTATCAAGCCCATCTTTAGAGCGGCAAACGGGGTATCTTTCGCAACATAGGTCGCAACGCCGTTGCTTCTAACTAGTACCTTGTCTTCGCCCTCGCTCTCGCCTTTCACAGTAACTACCCAGCAACCTGCGAGCTTTCCTTCAGTTTCTAGTCTCGCAATGCCTCTATTCTTCAGATCCTCGAAAAGATTGCTCCAGAGATGAGTTCCTATGATGTCAGACTCATACACTAGCAGATCATAGTATGCCCCAAATCTCCAGCAAGTTTTTAGCTGTTCTTTCAAAATCCGATCAGTGACTCTAAAAACGAACTCGATGATTGCCGGATCGTGATCCTCGATTTGTTTTAGGATAAGCTCTCTTTTCTGAAAAAGTGAGCTATCTTGATCGTATTTCTTTGTGACTTCCACGTAAACTGGGGTTCTCGCATAGTGATCGTATTTAGTACCTGCGGGAGCCTCTTCAGAGAACCCAAGATACTTCATTCCCACCACGACGTCCGCAACTTGAAGCCCTGAATCATCAATGTAGTTCAACACCTGGACTGCATAAGAAGCAAAAGCGAAAATTCGAGCGAGAGAATCTCCGATTGCAACGTTTCTCATGTGCCCAATATGCAGAGCTCCGCTAGGGTTCACCGAGGTATGTTCTACGAGAATGCGCTTACCTTCCCCTATCCCAATTTTTCCGTATCCGTCTTTGATAGCGATCCTCAAGACCTGCGAGTAAAAACTATCTTGTTTTAACTTGAAGTTCAAAAATCCAGAAGGATGTGCTTCAATTGACGCGATGTATTTTGTCTCGGCCAAGGCTTCGTTTGCCTTGCGAGCAATTTCGCTTGCTACGTCGGAAGGCTTTTTTCTTACTTGCTTTGAAAGCTGGAATCCTATTCGAAATGAAAGGTCTCCGTATTCCTTCTCTGGAGGTTCAGCCCATTCAATGTTAGGCGGCTTGGGATAATCGAGAGAATCCAGAGCAGAAAGCACAACTTTCTTTGATTCTTCGATGAATTCCGTAAAACTCAAACTTCGCCACTGGTTCTCTGTTTGATGAAATAGTCTATTGCCTCAACCGCTCCGTCACCAATTTCTGCCTTGCAAACGTAATCAGCTTTCGATTTGACTTCTTCGCTCGCGTTTCCAACAGCAGCACTATAGCCGCAGAGCTCGAACATTGAAATGTCAGTTTCGCTGTCGCCAATTACTACAGTTTCTTCGGGAGATATTCGAAGAGTCTCCAAGCACATTTTCAATGCGAGGGCTTTCGTTATGCCTTTTCGTGTCAAGTGATAGGCGAACTTGCTGTCTAGAATATTTATTGGCAGCGAAGCTTGCTCTAGCGTTTTCTGCGCAGAGTCCTTGTCAAAAGTGCGCAAGAGCACGACTTCAGTTAGTCTTGCACTGACTGGTTTCACTCGAACATCGTCGAATTTCTTGCAAAGAAGGTCATATGCTTCTAAGCTCTTTGATTTGTCCGAAAAAAGGGTAATGTCAGTGGGCGAGGTCATCAGAACGCCGCCATTTTCGCAGACTGCCAATTTGGAACAACCGAGGAATACTCCCAGATAGTATGTGTCCCAAGGGCCACGCCCAGATGCAAGGATGACCTCATACCCAAGCTTTCTAATCCATCTGATCGAATAAGCGGCTTCAAGGTTTAGAATTCCATCGTAATCGCAAATTGTGCCATCAATATCCAGAACGAAAGCTTTGTAATTCAAAGTTGAAATCTTCACTACGTTTACCGCTGATAAGACTAGCGGCCGTGAACTGTTTAAATACAATTATTGAAACTTTTGACTGTTCGCACGGGCCCGTAGCCTAGCATGGATTAAGGGGTCTAAGTAGTAACCCTAATATAGCTTTTCTAGCCTTTTAGGGCATAGGGATAAGAGAACCTATGACCTATAGTGAAAAGAAAACTTCCGAACTGAAAGAACTTTTCCTAAAAGACGAGAAAGTCGAAGTGTGGTACAAAGACCTAGAAGAAGGAAGCAAGAGTACAGCAGAAAACTACTTTCTATGGCTATCTAAATACTGCCAAGATAGAGAACTCAATCCATTAGAGCTAGCAAAGGAAGCAAAGAAGGATATAGGAAAAGCACAAGACAAGCTTCAGAAATATATCCAAAGTCTAAAAGATTCTGCTCCTAAAAGTAGAGGATTAGCTCTAAGTGCAGTCAAGAGCTGGCTTGTCGCAAACGACATTATTATTCAAAGACACATAAAAATCAAAAATATAAGAACGACTCCGACTATAGTCGATGAGAAAGTTCCAACATCACAAGAGCTAGAGACTATCTTGGATTATGCTGATATTAGAACAAAATCAGCTATTTCCCTAATAGCTTTCGCAGGGATAAGACCAAATGCGTTATCGAAGCTCACTATAGGAGATCTTATTGACTTTAAGATAAATCCCGAAACAAAGAAAGTAGAGGTTCTAAAGAATCCCGCTAGGATAAACGTAAGACCTGAGATTAGCAAGAACAAGAAGGCTTACTTTACTTTTCTAAGTACTCAAGGATGCAAGTATGTAAAAGAGTACCTTGAGATGAGAATGAGACCTCATAAGGATTTAATGACTCGTGTAATACTGAACGGGGAAGAGATCTCAAAGAACGCTCCTGTGATTAAGGCAAGTGCTGGAAGACCTAGAGATAAAGAGGGACTTTATCTTACAAGGAAAGCAC
>JARCRS010000192.1 GCA_029850555.1 archaeon
ACATGTCTTTCTAAACTGGTTCAAGAAGGTTGATCCTTCGCTAGGCAGCATTGCATTCTTTGGCGAGGGAGACCCTGCGGCCGCGGCAAATAATGCGGCTGGAGAGGCTTATGCTACGCAGCTCGGGTTTACGGTAGACAAATCTTGTTCGGATACCACTTTCACAACTGGAAGCACGAGTGAAATGGACACCTTCATCTCCTGCGTAAAGGCTGCTGGGGACGTAGCAGTCTATGGTCTACCGAATCCTCCTGATGCACAACTGATGGCGACTACTGCTAAGACATATGGCTATGCTCCAAAAGCTTGGCTCATTACTCGAGGTACTGCAGTCGGAGCATTCACAGCCACATCTGCAGGAGGTGTAGGGAATGATTCACAGGGATTCATGTCTGCGTTCCCGTGGAATCCAGGCGTGCCGTATGTGGGTAATTTGATTGGTCTCAAGAATATTTCAAACAGCCAACTGGTGAGTGAATATGAGAAGGCTTGGGGGTTCCCGCCGACTCTAGAAGGAGTGTATTATACAGAGGCTCTCGTTGCTGCCGATGCTATCCAGCATGCAAACAACTTGACAAATGTGGCAATTCGGCAAGCTCTTCTCACGGGGACCTTCCAGACTCCGATGGGAACAGTCAATTTCAGCCCAGGAGGTCAATGGGTGCAATCTGAACAAGACATACTCCTTATGCAGTGGCAGAATGTTGTCGTCAATGGAGCCACCCAGCAAGTGCTTCAGATACTCGCACCATCGAGTATCAATACCACGAGTTTCGTGTATTATCCTTTCACGTGGCCGACTTCGAACGAAACGAAACTAGCTTGCCCAACTAATTGCTGATCTATGAGCTAAATGGAGGACGCTGGGCAACCTTGAAAAAAAGCGAGTAGCTTTTGTGATATGTGAGAGGTAGCCTGGTTCGCATAAGACCTAGAGTTTGCTTTCACAAGCACTAAATATAGCCAAAGCAAAGGTTCAGCAAAGGGTTGAGGTATTGTTTTGGCTCAGCAAGAAAGATTGAACAAGCGCGGCCTCGCTTCCGCTTCAGGCGAAACTAGAGAACGCGTGGCAAGAGCTGGCGGAGAAGCCCCTCATGAGAGAAGAGGTTTACAAGCTGCTTCCTCTGAAACTAGACAGGCTGTGGCCCGAAAAGGTGGACTCGCACGCGGAGAACAGCGCCGAAAAGTCCGCCAAGAAAGGAGCAGTTCCTCAGACACTGGTTCTAGCATGTAGCTCTCTGCTTTCTGAGTAAATAAAATCAAGCGGCTTATCTGACCGAGAGTCTTTGCTAAACTTCTTATGGCGACGCGTTTTATACTAAGAATGGTTTGTCATGGTTGACGAACATCTTTTCCCAACGCGCGTCATCGAATTCGTGAAAGAGGGTTACAGCCATCCGCTCGCTTTCGGGGGTTTCGTCGGTCCTAGTCTTGTAGGAATTATATCAGCTAGTTATCTAATAGAACAACTAGGACTGCACCAAGTCGCCCACGTGAATTCGCAACACATACCCCCTGTTGCGGTTTTTGTTGGAGGAAAGCTCCGTCACCCCTTTAGAGTATACGCAGATAAGAGTGGTACGCTAATTGTAATTATATGCGAAGTACCAATCGGAACGACTGGCCTTTACGAGATTAGCGGGACACTCCTCGATTGGCTTGAGAAACTGCAGCCTCGAGAAATAATAATATTGGATGGCGTGCCAATTCAGGGCATACCCGAAGAACGAGAAACATACTGTGTGGCAAGCGATTCGAGATCAAAACAGCTTACTTCCCAAGGCATTAAAGTCGCCCAATCGGCACTTATCACGGGTATGGGAGGCAGCATTCTGAACGAGTGTTTGTCGAGACGAATTGAAGGCATCTCACTTTTGACTCAAGCTTCGGTTGATCTTCCGGATCCAGGGGCCGTTCTTACTTTGATAAATGCCCTAAACTCCATATACAAACTCAACGTAGACACGAAAGTCTTGGAGCAAAATGTCACTCAACTTAATAAAGAGCTTAGCCAAATCGGAGAGCAATACCAAAAGATTACGCAGGCTCAGCAAAAACAAGGCGAAGAGTCTGCACAGATGTACAAATAAGAGCTCTTTTTTTACTTTGGAATCCCTTTTCGGAAGACCCGGCTAGAAATTCCTTTTCGGTCAGTTCTCTCAAGACGAATGCATTCAGAATGCACAATGACATGAATAGGCTTGCCTTCTAAAGTTCTGTTGATTGTTTCTATCTCTTCATCTGCCCGAATTTGCTTTCCGCATATGAAACATTTGAAGTACGACTTGTGCTGTTGCACAAGGTCCAAATAAATTAGACCTATGAGCGCTGGTACAGTTACCACGTGTAGAATTGCGATAAGCACGATATCAGAATAAAGCGCAGCTTCGATTGTAAGCACGCTATCGAGAATAAACAGAAGGACAATCATCCTCAGTGTTGTAAGCTCTTGCTTTTTCCATAGAATAGGCCAAGGCACCATCAAGAATACGGTAGTAATCCCGTAAACTAAGAAAGGGTCGACCAAGTCTTGGGAATCGAAGTTGCCGAGGAAACTTCAAAGATAATAAGATTAGGCGAGTTTGCTTCCAGAGCACTTTCGTTTAAATCTTGATTTAGTCCTAGGAAGACAATTGAAAGCATCACTATAGGCTTGTTTTTGCGCTTATTTTCATATAGAACCAAAATCTACTTTGTTCCCATCAATGGAGAGATCGTAATTTCCTTAAATCTTAGCCAAGAAAGACCTTTCACAAAGACATCTATATTTTCGACATTCGTCAAAACTGGAATACCCAGTTCGACTGCCTTACGCCTTATCCTGTACTCGTCCTCCTGCATATCTGCGAATTTTTCGAGTGCCATACTGCTTGGGATATTTATTATGAGATCGACCTTTCGATCTGCTAGGGCATCGCTGATGTTTGGCTTTCTCTCTTTCTCACTAATCTTGTACAAGATATCGACATCCGAAAGACCATGCTTTGAAAGGAACTCTGCGGTATGCTCGGTGGCAAATATTTTGTATCCCATTTCAGCTAGTTTTCTTACCGAATTCAGAGTTCTCTTCTTGAGCTCTGTTCCTCCAACAGTGATGAAAACATTTCCGCTCATGGGAATTTTGAATCCCGAGGACCCCAACGCCTTGCAATAGGCATCAAAGAAATTTTCGCCAAAGCAAGCCACTTCTCCCGTTGATTGCATTTCAACCCCAAGTAAAGGATCAGCTCCTTCAAGCTGCATAAATGAGAACTGGGGAACCTTCACACCGACCTTGAAAGTTGGGGCGTGTTTTTCGAGATAGCTCTCAATTGACCTATTAAGTACCGCATCCGCGCTTGCATCCATGAGATTAACTCCCTTCATCTTTGAAACAAAAGGCATGGATCTCGATGCCCTCAAGTTGCACTCGATGACTAGAACATCACTACCTTTGACAATGTACTGGACATTAAACGGCCCCTTGATCCTAAGCGCTTGGGCAATTCTTACTGTATAATCGGTTATTTTTTTCTGAACTTCATCGCTGAGCCCTGCGGGAGGTATCTGCATCGTTGCGTCTCCCGAATGAATCCCTGCTTTTTCCACGTGTTCAATCACGGCACCGATCAACACATTTTGACCATCTGATACGGCATCAACTTCGGCTTCCTTTGCGCTTTGAACGAATTTCGAGATAACCATAGGATGATCAGGAGAAACTTCAGCCGCGCTCTCTAGAAACTGTTCCAAGTTTCTTTCGGTCCAGATGACACGCATCGCGGCTCCGCTCAAGACATAGGATGGCCTTGCAATAACGGGGTAGTTGTGTGCTGCAAATTCTAAAGCTGATTGCTTATCTTTGACTTCAATCCACTTTGGTTGAGAAATCCCAAGTTTGTCTAGCAGGGTTGAGAACTTGGCTCGGTCTTCCGCTCGATCAAGATCTTCGCCCTGGGTACCAAGAAGTTTAACACCATACGAAGCTAGTTTCGGAATTAAATTGTTTGAGGTCTGTCCTCCGACACAGCAAACTACGCCTTCGGGATTTTCTCTTTCGTAAATATCGAGAACGCGCTCGATTGTAAGCTCTTCAAAGTAGAGCTTATCGCTCATATCATAGTCCGTCGAAACAGTTTCGGGATTGCAATTGATTACAATTACTTCTCTTCCATTCCGTTGTAGAGCCCACACCATATTCATAGTACACCAGTCGAATTCGACAGAACTGCCGATTCGATAGCAACCCGCGCCTAACACGATGACTTTCTTGGCACTATTCTCCAGGGCCGAGAGTGTGGCCGTATTACTCGTTCTTCCATCATAGCTTGTGTAAAGATAGTTTGTCTTCGCTGGCCATTCGGCAGCAAGACTGTCTACCACCTTGACAAAAGGTCCATCCACTAGAGACTTTCTTAGTTCTCTTGCTTGTTTCTCAGAAATGCCAAGATTCTTTGCTATACGAGAATCAGAGAAACCCAGTTTCTTTGCCTCGCTAAGTAACTCAGCGCTAATTCTTTGAAGGGATGAATTACGGAGCTCTTTGAGACTCTTGTCCATGTCAACTATGTTCTTGATCTTTGAAATGAACCAGGGATCAATCCACGTACGCCTATTGATCTCCTCTACGGAAAACCCGAGCGCAAGAGCCTCGGCCACATTGAAGAAAATAGCGTCTGTCGGGTGGACAAGAGCGTTTTCCACAAGTTCAAGTGATCCAAGAGGTTTGTAATCAAGCAAACCGTCCCTTCCGATATCGAGCATTCTAATCGCCTTTTGCAATGCTTCTTCAAATGAACGTCCAATAGCCATCACCTCGCCGACAGATTTCATTTGGCTCCCGAGCTCTCGCCTAACTCTTTCAAACTTGCGAAAGTCAAACCTTGGCATCTTTACTACGATGTAATCGAGTGCAGGTTCAAAGCAGGCCGAGGTGATCCCTGTAGCACTGTTCTTAAGCTCAGGTAGATCATAACCAAGCGTAATTTTAGCAGCGATGTAAGCGATTGGATAGCCGGTGGCTTTCGAAGCGAGCGCAGAAGATCTAGATAATCTTGCATTGATTTCTATGGCATAGTACTTTTTGGATCTTGTGTCAAAGGCGAACTGGATGTTGCATTCGCCAACCACTCCGCACGCTCGGGCAGCTTTGATTGATAGTTCACGCAGGAAATGATACTCTTGGTTTGAAATGGTTTGAGAAGGAGCGACAACGGTGTTGTCCCCAGTATGAACTCGCATCGCAAGAGTATTTTCCATATTGCAAACAGTGATTGCATTGTCCGAGCCATCTCTCATTACTTCATACTCGATTTGTTTCCATGATCCGACGTATTCTTCAATCAGCACCTGATGAACAATGCTGTTTGCTAATCCCTTCTGAACTATATTATCAAGCTCATATTCATTGAATGCTACTCCTCCGCCTCTTCCGCCTAGAGTGAAAGCAACTCGAATTATGACTGGATACCCGATCCTCTTAGCAACAATTCTTGCGTCCTCAACTGAGTAGACTGCTTCGCTCGTTGGGACTAGAATGCCTGAAGCAAGCATAGTTTTCTTGAAGAGGTCCCTATCCTCGGTTAGTTCGATCCCTCTGATGGGCGTTCCGAGTACGCGTACATTATATTTTGCGAGAATGCCTTTGCTTGCAAGCTCGATTCCACAATTTAACGCCGTTTGGCCCCCAAAACTTAGCAAAATCGAATCTGGTCGTTCTGCTCGAATTACCTGTTCGACGTACTCAACAGTCACTGGAAGAAAATACACCTTATCTGCGAGTCTAGGATCTGTCTGGATCGTAGCGACGTTCGGATTGACGAGAATTGTCTGGATTCCTTCTTCACGCAGAGCCTTAAGGGCCTGAGAGCCCGAATAGTCAAACTCTCCGGCTTCGCCGATCTTGATAGAGCCGCTACCCAGTACTATGATTTTTTTGATCGAGTGATCTAGCGGCATCAGTTAGACACTTTCCCAATTTTTTCTGCAAATACATCGAATACATATGAAGGGTCGAGAGGGCCTGGTGACCCTTCTGGGTGGAACTGGACCGAGATGCAAGGCTTTGTCTCGTGAACTAATCCTTCTATAGTATTATCATCAGCATTCATAAACCAAGGAACTAGTTTGGTTTTCTTTAGTGACTCCTCCTCTACTGAGAAACCATGATTTTGGCTTGTCACCATACATCTTCCGGTTTTGAGATCGATGCAAGGTTTATTCTGGCCTCTATGACCATATTTGAGCTTGAAAGTCTCTGCTCCTTGCGAGAGGGCTATTATCTGGGTTCCGAGGCAAATTCCCAATAATGGCTTTGAATCATCGATTGCTGATCTCGCAAGATCTATTGCGGGCTGGCAAAGTTTAGGATCCCCCGGGCCGTTGCTCAAAACAATCCCAGAGGGATTCTCGCTTTGAACCTCCTCATAGCTAGAACCATACGGGTAAACAGTTACTTCGAATCCCCTCGAGACAAGAGAGCGGACGATGTTGAGCTTGACGCCGCAATCTATGACTGCGATTTTGCCCATTACATTCCTTCCAAAAGTTCTCGTTTCTTTTGTGCTGACCGAAGAGCAGTAGTCGATCGAAGAGTAATCCGAGGCTTTTTCAAGCGCTTCCTTTCCTTCTCTAGTTGAGCCTGAAATGGCACCCATCATTACGCCTTTTGTCCTAAGATGAATTGTGAGTTCTCTTGTGTCCAGGCCTTCTATTCCAGGAATCTGTTCGCTGTTCAACCAAGACGAAATGTTCTTTCTAGATTCAAAGTGGCTAGGACTTTTTGAAATGGAACTTGCAATGAGGCCTCTTATTTGAATCCTGTCAGATTCAAAATTAAGCATGATGCCATTTTCATCTCTCACATAATCTGGAACGCCATAGTTCCCGATGAGTGGATAAGTGAAGCAAAGAATTTGGCCCGAGTACGAAGGGTCCGTCATTGCTTCAGTATATCCAACCATCCCAGTGTTAAAGACGACTTCCCCGACAGTTGGTGAAGAATGGTCAGCGCCAAAAGACAATCCGTCAAAAACTTCGCCATCTTCAAGAATCAACTTGAGTGGCTTTGAATTAAGGTCCGAAACGAGAACCCTCGGCAACTGAGGAGTAGATCTTATTTA
>JARCRS010000193.1 GCA_029850555.1 archaeon
CTTCTTGGCTGTTGTTCTAATTAGTATGACAAATCATTCAATTTGGAGCTGCAAAGATTGAAGCTGGACTGGAAGTTAGTTTTGCTAACTGCTTTGTTTACATCTTCGATCTTTGTTATCCGACCTGGACACGCGTCTGCCTCAAGTTCAACGGCCCTATACGTATCTAATCCTAGTTTGGTTCCAGGAGAGGTCTCTCCTCTTTCCAGTCAGTATACGCCCACGATAATTGTTGAAGTTAACTCCTCATTACCGATATCAAATGTGACACTCTACTATCTCGATGTGCCATTCTCACGTGGTGTGCCTGGGAATCTCTCGCTTTATAGCACAAAGATGATGCAACAGCAACCAACACATCCGTCTAGTGTCAATGAAGAGTACTCTGCCCAAATTCAAAATCAACCAAACGGAACTACGGTTTATGGAACAGTAAAAGTCGTAACTTCAAATGGCACTTTTGCATTTTCGCAAAACACCCAAAATACGGTATCAATTTTCTACGTTCAAGATTATCCTCCAGAAATAAACCTGAGCGTTGGCATAGCAATAGTTGACGTCGATTCAAAATTGCTCAATCTAAACGTGACTACCACTGCCAATTTGTATGACACTATTCCTTATTCCTACTTTTCTTGGAATGCTTTTGACAGCTATAGTTTCGTGAGAGGTTTTCTCCCACAACTCTCTGATCACTACAGTGGGTATTGGTGGAGTACAAATTCAAGCGAGCCAAGTTTTCTCTCAGTTTCATACGCTGGTGGAGATCCTAGAAGGTATCCTTTCGATAGTTACGCTTACAGCCTTGTAATTACACTGCCCCCAAAATTCAACTTAACCTCTCTGCAGATAGGGAGCCAAAATATTGAACCAAACAAAGTTTACTCGAATCTTACTGCCTTTGCTTATTATGCGCCCAGCTCCCAGGCAGATCTTTCTCAATGGAACATAACGACACACGCTGAATTTCTTCCGAACATAAATGGTTCAAAGATAAGTATCATTTTCTTTCTTACACATCGACAGGCTGAGACTATTCAGATTCTAATGATCCCTGTCATTGCCATGTTCGCACTACTGGGTGGTTCCATTATCCTTTGGAAAGAGAGCGATACTACTAACAGATTAGCTATTTACCTAACTGTCATCGTGTTCTCCTTTGGGTTTTTCACTGGAATCAGAAATTTGGAGGTATTGCCCGCAATTGCAGGACTATCGGTAATAGAAGAGCTTACTTTTTCTCTAGTTCCCTGCACCGTGGTATTCGCAATTCTATCCATGATAGGAAACAATCTAGGAAGATGGCGACTTGTTTCGGATACGATAGCCGTACTTATCTCTGGTTATACGGTCTACTCGCTAACCTCGTACCCAGATCCAAGTCAGCTCAGTTTCAATTTTTTTGGAGTTGGAGGAGTATGGGTTTACTATTTCGTACTAGCCCTTCTCGTTGGATTCTTGGTTAGGACAACTCAGTTGATTATTGACAAAATCAGGTCAAGACTTCCTCTTTGGCCCTAGTATGATCTTTCCGTAAAATAATTCAGGGAACAGTCAATCTGTAACTTCGGTTTGGCTCAATACATTAAATTCGAATCCGATCGCCTAATATTAGCTGCCTCGCTAGAGATCGCTGGCCTTTTCGCTCTTTGCAGTTTGCTTTTTCAGATCTTAGATTGGGTTGGACGACTACCAAATAGGAGTGGTATATTTCCGTTTGAGAGCCGAGAGTCGCTGAGCTCAAAAATAGATGGGTGCTTGTTGCTCAGCAAGAATAGATATTGGCGTTAAACGGCTTCGCTATTTGCTATCTCCGAAACAAATTCAGAACCGTCCCTATCAATACAAAAATCCCTATTGCCAACATGACGATCCCAATTGCCCATAAGCTCGTCGCCGCAAGCGCAGCACCAAGGATTAAGGCAATGATTCCACCGATGATTGCATCACCTGGTTTTTGACCTTCTTCCCAATGTTGACCCTTCGTTCTCGGAAGGGACGATTCAGTTTTCAATATTGAGAATTGCTGATATGAATCGCGGATTCTTTATGGTGAAATATCCGTTTGATAGGCTCTTGAATCAAAGAATCGTGAAAAAGGAACGGACAACTTCAGCAGAGCAATTCCAATATCGAATGAGGCCGTGAATAGAATTGATTGAACCAGAAGCAGAACCTCAAACTGGAATAGATCACAGGCTGAAGCTCATCGAACTAATTGCAACGCTTGGAGGAATACTTGGAATATAGCAATATCTGTTGAACCCTCGACCTCGACTCTTACAAGGGATAGCATCTCTAGTTCGCTCGTTGTATTTATCGTATTCAGTATCATAAGTTACGAACTCATATTAATCAAGAAGACGCAAAGCAACTACGCGCGAATCGTATTTGCGGGGTTTGCTGGCTTTCTTTCAATTCTTCTTACGGAAGCGTTATCCGCATCCGTGGCAGACTCTTTGACAGCTGCTCTTCACGGGTTAGTTCCGCTATATTTGCTGGCAGTAGTCGATCTGGCAATTCTTGTTGCATTCTCGTTAAGTATCTATTTGATCGTGCTAAAGATCCTTCGAGACCCTTCCGTTGCCAAAAGCTAATTTTGATCTTGTTTTGAATAAAGGAAGATTACTGCTACCACAATTATCCCAAGTCCTGCTCCTATAACTGAAAGAATAGTGTAATCCAAGAATCTTTTCAATGCGGCAGAGCTTCATTCCACGTCGTATGCGGGTCTGTTATGCGCGTACCGTCTTCCTTGGTTGTCTTGCAAGAATCTCTCGGGTCATATCCCGCAATTCTTGCGGCGGTGATCTTTCTACTGCAAATGGGTCATTGTTCACGTAGCTAAATTCGGACGTAGAACCATTTTCTTTTCTCATACCATTTGCCTCTAAGATAGCTCTTATCTCCTCTGCCGTTTTTTGAATTGAGAAAAGCCCATACTTTTCTCGTTTCAATATGCCAATATTCTTTGCGAGCGATTGAAGTCGGCCCTTAATCTGCTTGTTGATAGCAATATGTAGAATGGCTTTACTCACCAGAGTTCCAACAGGTTTATTGTAGATGGCAATTGCTTCAATTATCTCCCGTTGATTGTTCGTCATCTGCAACCTGTTTCTTCGTTTCCATTCAAGGAAATCTTTGAAGTTCGCATTCTCGTTTGTTGTTATGTAGGTCAAAACATCCTGAAATTCTTTTTCTTGCATGAAGATTCAAGCCTTCAGCACACTATACTTATGCTCTAAATTGTTGTTATTTTTAGATTAAATGCCTTCACGCCTAGCAGCTTCGAAGCTTCTTTGCGTGAGTGTAAGCATACTCGGTTGACAGTAATAGGCGGAGAATATCTTCGTTGTCGCTATTGCGACAAAGTATTTCGATTGCAAACTCCTTCGCGAAAAGAGTTTGGTGCAATTCAAAAATTCGTAGATTTGGGATTTGGTGTATCTCGTGCCTCTGGTCTCAATCGTGCGGAAATGGGCTACAACACTAGCAAAAAGTTTGCTCGGAGAAGATCGGCTTGACAAATTGCAGTAATTGCAATGATGTAGCTATAGAGTCATGTCCTCGTTGCGAAAGAAAGCTTTGCTATCGTTGTTTAGAACTGCACAAAAACAATCACGACAGTGGTCGCTATCAGGAAGAGTGGTAAGATAAAAATTGAGTTTCAATGACGACGAAGATTCTGCGAAGAAAGCTCTACGCTCGTATGCAGCGAATGAACAGAGAGAATCCTCAGTTAAAAATTTCAGAATGAATACTGGAGCAGCAGCTACTGATGATAGACGCACTGCATATCGTGAACAGCAGACAAAAGATCTTCTTGCAGATATGCGAAGCAATCTTGAAGATCGCATTCGAAGACGACAGCAAGAAAAGCTGCCTTTCCCTGGGTCTAAAGTTGGCGCGAAAGTAGCTCATCGTGTAAGCTCAGGATTGAAAGATTTTGGTAGAGACGTTAAAAGAGGCTTCAATGGCTACAGTGTTGGTAGAAAGATAAATCAAACGATTGACAAGGGCCTGATCACTCTTCCTAGAGAAGATAAACCTCGTATCTCTGTCGTTGTAAATAACGGTGGTGAAGCTCCTAAACGAAAAAGGAGCATCTATTCGAACTATAACACTCTTCCCTCTCCCGAAGAAATAATGGGCGTACCAAGAAAATCAGAGGAACAACAATCCGTTGTAAGACGATCTTCATTACCAACGCCAGCAGAGATAATGGGCACAGAATCTACAACAACTGCGAAAGCTTCAGCTCATCACTTAGCTCGTAACGCTGCTAGTTTTGCCAGTGATATGTTTTCACAAGCACCACGAGCTCAAACATTGAATCGAAGATCCCCTAGCTCTGTAAGTAAAAACGTTAGGTCGTTTAGAACAACGAAGCACGGAGTTGAAGAAGTACATGGTGGAACAGTCGTTAAGTTTCATTCAAAGGACAAACGGAAACTAAAAGCGAATCCCACACAACATATCGTTGATTATCCTGACCCTTTTGCGAAATTCCGTTTGTAGGTGAAAATAATTTGAAAAGGAAAATCACTAGAACAACTACTATAACAAAAACGACTCAGAGTGTTGAGCTTGGGAACGACACTGCCAAGAGTTACGAGAGATACTATCACGATCACTTAAACGAAAAAGGCAAGAAGTGGGCAGTTTAAGATTGCCTAAAAGGAAAATCAATCTTCCCTCGAACTTCAAAGTCGAAGGGAGCTCAGTTATCATAAACTGTAGTAGTCCTCATAGTGCAGCTCAGGTTTGCGATACTTGGCTTCGCTTTATTCATGCAGTTCATCCCCAAGTAATAGTAGAAATGATCGAGGCCGCAGAAAGAGCTCCAAAATATCAGGAGATTGATCTCAAAGAATATTCTCCATTATTCTCGTGCGTAAAAGAAATTCCTCATGATGACGATCATGATTACTTTCGCTGGCGTGGAATGCGATTCGAAGCATCGTGCCCGAAATGTGATTGGAAAGAGTGCTTTCCCTCTTCTAGTGTCGCTCACTGGAATGTTGGACAGCATATGAAAACTGATCACAACAAATTCAGCTCTAGACTACAAAGACGAGAATGGAAGCAAGACTGGAACTGCTTCAAGAAAAATTGGGTTTAGAGAATATCGAAGTTGAAAACTGTCCATCTCGTTAGATATAGTAGAGCATCACACGGCCCTTCCCTCTTTAAAATCTAAAATGGTCGTCAGAGTCATAGAGCATGAGGAAACTCATCTCATCCTCTTCAAGCATGGAGAGCACGAATCTTTTCTCAATTTAGACGAAATCGATTGAAACCATGACCGAGCAATATTCTTACACGCCATACCAGCCCGACGGTTATTTCAAAAATACCAGCACTTGTCAGCTTTGTCATGCTATCCTTCGTCGTAAGGGATATCGCAAGAAAAAGCACAAGCTGAGCTATTGCCGACGCCTTCAGCGACAACGAGAGATTC
>JARCRS010000194.1 GCA_029850555.1 archaeon
GTGTAGCTATAGCTACATGTTACAAATGTCTAAAACTACAACTGTAAGATTATCAAAGAAAACCAAAACAAGACTCGAGAAAGTTGCTATGCTTACAGGTTGGAATCTTTCACGGACTCTTGACTTTGCAATAGAGACGGCCGAAGAAAAAGTCGACAAGTACCATGGAAACATCGATTCCCTTCTTAAATTGAAACAAGAAAAAAGCGGATACAAGGATACGTCCGAGAATGTAGACAAGGTTCTTTCCGAAGAGGAAAGCATCGAAAGGTGAAAGTTTCCCTTAGCAATTCTCTTAGATACGGGGGTACTGTATGCTTTAGTGGACACTAGCGACAACCGTAATCTCGATTCAAAAGCGATAATGTTGAGGGTTCTAAAGGGTAAATTTGGATCTCCAAACGTATTGGACTATGTTATTTTGGAGACTACGACGCTGCTTCTTCAAAGGAGAATACATGAAGGAATAAAATCTCTTCATGATTTTCTGACTCAAAATAAATTTCGAATCCTCTTCGTAACTGAAGATATCTTATCCGAATCAATGAAGCTTACAATTCAAAGCTCAACTGATTTTCTTAGTCTCGCCGATTCGTCACAGATTGTCTTGTCCAGATCGCTTGGGATAGATACTATTGCAACGTTTGATAATGTTCTTGGGAATTTCTTCGAGTCAAAAATTGGAAAAGGATACTTTGACTTGTTAGAGAAAGGTGAAAAAAGAATTCTCATGAAGATACGTAGGAAGTAGACTCACTTGGATAGTTTCTGCTGAGAACGAAAAAAAGGGCCTTGACGGGATTTTTGTAAATCCAGGGTATCGCAATTAGTTATTACCACTCGTAGACGTGTCGTTTGGCAGTTGTGTGATTGGAATATAATTCGCATTTTGAGCGAAAGGATAGTAATATTCTGAGACAAGACCGATGTAATTCATTCCTTTGGGAAAGGAGCCGCAAGTACTTCCAATAAAAGTAGAGCCACCATTGTATAACTCTAAAACGCCAGATATTAGCATGCTTTTATTGCAAGAGCTTCCCCAGATTTGCTGCAAATACAAATAATCATTAGCCCAGAATCTGATGCCCCAATATAGATTGTAGGATGGAATGAAGAGCTCGGAAGCATTCACATTATTGCAGTTAGGATTTACTTGCATGAGGCCATAGTCGACATTTCCACCGCAAATTGAATTTGTGAGTCTCGAGGTTGCGTTGGGATCGAAACTTGACTCTAGGGCAATTTGAGCCTTTATGATCATTGGATCAGGTACCCCGAATAGTGCAGAGTCGTTCATCACATACCAGTCATACTTGTTAGATACACACCACCAGCGACACGGGTTTTTCAAAAGAATTGTGTCACTTTTTGGTGGCTGGTACGACTCGTAGGTTTGCGTGGAGACACTCGAAACACTTGTTGACGACGAGACTGCGCCTGCTGTGTATGACGTGGTGCTGCTTGAGCTTGAAGTAGATTTTGAATCTAAGGGCGGAGGAAGGCCCGAGGCCGCTCCGCTTTTCTGGAGTGGAGCTTCAGAAGGATAAAGATATGTTAGAGCTGCGCCAAACGCAAGCAGTGTTATCGCGGATAAAACAAGAACTACCATGAGTGAAGACGTCCCCTGTTTTGAGCGGACGAATCTTCTGTACAGAAGGACTTGTCCGTAAGTTTTCAAACCCTTTGAGCCTGGTTTTGAAGAGATTGGGCAGAGCCTTTTTGGTATTTGCGAAGAAAATTATGAACAAATCGTACGCATGAAGGTAGGAACATGATATCAGCAGCAGGAATTAGGCCAAAAAACAATCGATACACGATTTTTGGTAATTACACTTGGAGAAACACTCGTGGAGACTTCAATCCTTCGTAATACGAAGGCCCGCGGCAAATTCTGCTTCGATCTCAAAGGAGCTGAACAGTTTGGCTACGTCTTACAATCCTCCCGCTATTCACCTAACCGAAAAGCGCAAAAGCGTATTCTATGGCTCTGGCCCACATGGTTAATGCCGGTCTGGTCGGTATTGTAGTAGTTTTTACTATCATTGCAGCTGCGTTTAGTTCATATTACGTTACCGTAGCACCTATCAATGGGCAGATTTCCTCATATCAATCTGAAATTGCATCACTATCGGAGCATGTTTCTACCGTCATTGTCACATCTGTAACAACTCAACTCGTAGTCTCCACTATAACAGTAACTGGGATTGGTGGGACTACAACATCAGTTACGACGCTAACATCAGTTAGCACGTCAACATTGACAGAGTATCCTCTTGAGAGCAACGTTACTGTTTTCTTCCAAAACCAGAACAGCAGCTCTCTAATCAGTTACGCCATAAAGTCTCCAACTATAGATTTTGCCGGCTCGTTTAACACTAATTATACTTACACCTCAACGCCCCAAACGCCCCTTTACAGCGGTGAAATGATCAGCATAACTGCTTCTTGCGCAGCAAACTGCAATAATGCAACGACTTTTAGTGCGACTCTATACCGAGGTGGTACGGTTGCTGTTCAGAATACTGGAAGCTCGCTACAACCTATCTCTATCAACTACACTTTGTAGAAGTGCGGGCAGAGGTTCTCTCAGAGGTCAGCCCAGAGAACATTTTAGAGCACCAGATCGAATAAGAGAGTTCGATCTGAATTTTATGATCCTCTCTTTTCTTTCGAGTGTACTTCATTCGTTTCGTTAGTTGCATCATTGGATATCTTTTCGCACTTTCTTACTTGCCCGTTTCTTTCGTTTTTGCTGCGAATCCTTCTTCTCGCTAGCTTGGTTTAAGATATCCTTAGAATCTTTGCTCGCCTTCGTAGCTCTCGCCTTGCGCTGCCGACCTGTCCGTTCAGTTTGCCGCTTGACAGCATTGGATCTACGATATTTGCGCACAGGTAAATAGCCTTCCGCATTGATCCCTCTTGTTGCAGCGTTTTCATAGAACCCGAACTGCTTCGTTGATTGAGGTAGTAGTTGACCTGTCTCCGTCCACGAGAAAATAACCTTGAGGATTGAGGGCCACCAGTTTTGTCCTTGGTTACTCACATTGTACATTCCACGCTTTCGAGATCGCAGAATTGTGAATACTAGGACTCCGATCAAACATAACTGGTAGGTCGCGAGACCGTACGTTATAGTAGGATCCTTGAATGGTGATAACA
>JARCRS010000195.1 GCA_029850555.1 archaeon
GAGACAAACTCTCGAGAGATAGTTTTTCCGGATATCTCCCTCAATAAAAATTCCAAAAATTCGGCCTTTATTCCATGCCCAATAATTTTCGGAAGCTTTGGCTCGAGAACAGCCAACAATTCTCTTAGCTTCGGCCAAAGAAATGAGAAAAACGCTGCGTAAACGCCAGTTTCTCTTTGAAGCACTAAACACACTGTCTTCGAAAGGTCATGCCCGATAACATCATTTACTCGGAATTCAAGATACAAATAAGAAACGATTTCGCTCAGAAGTAAATCAAAAACGAACTCGTCGATGCTTGGTTTTATCCGCTTGAATACCTTCTTCATATGCATTGTTAGAATCTTTGTCGGACTATACGATTAATCGGAAAGCTGTCGCCTTCGGAGCCGCTTGAAGTATTTTGACTATTCAGTTCTTACTCTTGTCGCCTTGCGGCAATAGGTCTTTTCTAAAGGACATCACAGCGAATACTAGCAAGAATCCTGTGATTAGAAACATACCGAAGAGCGCGATCGAATCTCCCACAAGAGGTCCTAGTCCCAGAAAATCATCCCAAGCGAATAATCCGCTCTGAACGATCGACCAAAAGGGATTGTTTTGAATCAGAAAATAAGGTAGGTAGGCTACGATAAGAACAACGAGAAAGAGAAAAGGGACGACTGCTACCTTAACAACCGTTGACCTAGAACGATTTCGCATTTTGGCCTTATGGGCCGAACTATGAGATAAAGGTATTGAAGGCTAAAATTTGCTCTGTTTAGATAAGGACATTCTTGATAGCCTTGATGAACGAGTGGTACATCGGCTGATTGTGGAGCCAGAACACATTGATCCAGTTGTTGATATGTGCGAATCGACACTTACTTCCTTGGTTCCTGCATGGAAACAGATCATCGAATGATTCAGTGCGATCCTTTAGTCTCTGAACAGCTCTCTCCATGACCTCCCACAGCCACGTGCCATGCTCGTATACATGATGCCTGAGATTCATAGACTGGCATGCAAGGGAGTACCATTCTGCACCATCTGTCCAAACAGGATGATGACCGTACTTCCTTGTAAGATCATCTAGGAATCTCTCCACGGCAATAGAATTCGCTGTCCATGCGAATTGCAGTCCTAGAATCCTGTCTTCGAATGGTTCGTATGCTATGAACAAGAACGCCTGCATCCCAGCTATGGTAATTACCGTCTCGTCTACAGCGAATATTCTGACACGCTCTCTTCCTAATCTAAACAATTTGTGAAAGCTTTTGTTCGAGCCAATATCTTGGTACCAGTCCCACACTGCTTTGTGAGTTCTCTTCACAAATGGTTCTATGGCTCTTGCACATGCCCGAAATGACAATCCCTCGAAGACCAGATATACAGCGAAGTACACTATCACCTGCGGAGTACGTTCTCTTTCCAAACGTGATCACAAGAGAAGGAGAGCGGGCTCCCGGCCTTAGGCCGATCGGTCAGAAATCATGCTTAACTAAACGGAGCAGCTAAAATTTACAGAGATCCGCAAATACATGGCAATGATTTTTTCCGAGCCAACGGGATCGATGAAGTACACTCGGAAATGTGCCAGAAGTCGAGGCCGATTGTAGATTTGTTAGTGAATTATTGAACCTGCTACTAACCCCATTACCAACGCAGGCATCCAAGACCATCTAGATCTCGTGGCTCTTCTTACGAGGAGTGTCATAACGGTAAAGACACCCATCGCTACGACGAAACCAGTTGTCGTCGTCGGAAACGGTAGGTTAGATGGCATTATGTCCATCATGGCATCTGCTTAGGTAAGCACTAGTATTCGAGTATTTCCCCCAAGTTATAGCTATGAAATCGAGATAAATTCCCCTCTGTTTCACAGTGTTCAAATAAAGAGCAAAGAACAGCCTGAGATTATGTCGAAAGGATCCGCTATCGACAGACTGGTAGAACCATTTATCGCTGTTATGGATTTATTGCAAAGTCCCGCAATCGACATGACTCGACGTTTTCACGTCGCTATACCTAGACCCTGTCGTCGGAAAGTACAGCATCGTCCTTCGTGCGAAATTATGATGAAGCATTGATTAGCGTACCTTCATGGTGATTTTCAAAATATCTGGTGGAATAAGTTGAAATTGTGCTACCTACATGTAGAATCGGTAGTGATTTTGCAATTTCGCTTCTTCGTCAAGCTCAGACAAAATATTCCCCACACGGCGCGAGAACTCTAGCGTGATAGGTAGTGCGGTTGCAAAGGAAGTTGTATTCCAATTCAGTTTCGTAAGTCCCATTATCTCTTTGCAGGTTTCCAACAGTTCGGAGTCACCAATCTTGCTAATCATCAAAGGTTCTGGGATTCGATTTCCTGGATAAGTCCTTATTCTTGGGATATATCCAGAAGTATATAGGAAGCATTTGTTCTCCGATAGAGAGATCATTGTTCCTCTGAGAACAGGATAGCTTCCGCTTCGTAGGAATCTGAATGTATGGTCGCGCCTAATGGTAATCATATCTTTCGAGTATTCACCTACTGCTTTCTCGACTCCTTTCTTTTCAGCTTCTGAAAACTCGCTTGTCTTGTGAATCACAACACGCGAAGGATTGCGCTTTGCACGGTCAAAATACATGCGCAGTGATTCACTGATGAGCGTGAAGGTTTGTCTCTCGGACATATGCACTTGTTTAGTTCTTTCATCTGTTGTAACATCGGTGCCACGCAGAACGATGCCCTCCCCGTTGTGAGTGAAGACCTGGGCCATCGAAGTTTGAACGTCCTGATCGGGATTCAATTTGTTGTGAAAGAACGAAATCCCCACATAGCATGTATCCTGCCGTAATTTGGCAAGCCTCCATGGTTTGCCGTTGGACTTGTAGTAAAGTTCGGTCGCTAAGTTCCAAGCGAAGGTAGCTGGCTCTTGAGTTACTTTGACTCCCGGTTCCCCAAAGTGAAGCATTCCCCTGAGGCTGGACTCTCTAAGAACCTGAACAGGAATGCCAAATTCCATGATTTTACCTTTAAGAGCATTATGGAAATCAAGATCCAAGTCCTCTTCCTCTCTTAGTTCCTCCTCTAATCCTATGCCCCAAGCCTCTAGAAACCCTTGATGTTGTGCTTTAAGATCCGCTCTTATTCTTTCAAGAGCTGTAAATTTGGGACGTTTGGCTCCTCGAGTCTTTTCCGAGATTCCACAAAACTCCTCAATATCGTGAGGTAAAGCGCAGACAATGACATGTGGAGTGTCGTCTTCGGAACTTATTACTCGAACTGCATCCCTAAACAGGTTGACTCCTGCAGCGATCCTCCTGTTTACGCTGTCTGAAATATTCAAAACTCTTTTTATTTCGCTTTCTTTCAGAATTATTTCCCAATTTTGAGAAACCGAGAAATCACACTTGATAGGAGTGCCATTGTTGAAGCCAGGAAAGTCTGGATAGAGCCATTTGTTCTTGCTCGGACTAGTTATCGGTGACCTAAAAACCTCAAGCATTGTTTTGGAAAGTGTTAGAGTTGTACTGTCACCTATTATCCCAACTTTTATCAAACCGGGAGACGGTTCCTTCTCTTCTGAATAGTGATAGGGACCAAGATATTTTAAACCAAGTTTAGGATCTTTCTCTTCTCTTTGTCCACCAAAAACCAAATCGGGTTCTTCCAGAAATTTGGTTGTGAATTGTTGTGGCATCATTTCTCTCCGGAGATTTCAATAATCGGTTCTTCTTGGAATTCTTCAGACGTTGGCCTATCTGCGAGTATGCCTGCATCTATCTTCATCTCAGTTAATCTTGCTGCAACTATGACCTTTCCATGAGCAAGTTGCATTGTCTCGGCCCCTCCAGAGATTCTTGAAACCCAAAAGAGCAAATTATTCAGAAATGTAGCGTTATATCGATTGTAAGTGAGTCTTGTAATCACTGTCCCCTCTTTGCTTCCAAAGATCGTTCTTTGTCCATCTTCAGTTAGAAGAATAGATGGAGTTAGTCGCAAGTACAATCTAGATTCGAGAAAGGTGAAGTTAGCTATCAAAGATAGGTGCCAGAAAATAAATTTCTTAAGCTGTGAAGCCCGCATTCTCTGCGCGACTGTAAGCTGAGACGAATCACGATAGCGTGACTTCCAAGTCTCAACTCTGGATTCTCCAAAGCACTGAAAATAGAA
>JARCRS010000196.1 GCA_029850555.1 archaeon
TTCCAGTAAAGTACCCAACAATAGCAAATTCTCTGCCATCGAAGAATGGTTCTTCTAAATGATATCGTAATCTCTGTCTGCCGTTCTTCTTGGTGAGCACAAAGTCCATGATCAGGTCGGCAATCACAAATGAAATAATGAGAGTCTCAATATTGTAGACCACAATTCTATTTTTTGTAAAGAGTCCTGTAGTGACGCTTAACGAGTATATGAAAACTGCAAAAAATGCTGTTGCAAACAGAATCTTTACGATCTTCTGATGCTTTGAAGAAAAATGAAGCTGAACTGATTTCAAGAACTTTCTGGAGCAAGGGTATCTGAGATTGACTATTTTGTAGTTGCGTTAGGATGCTTCTTGGATCTCTTACCATCTAGTCCTACTCCTGATCAAGATAGATTTCTGCCAAACAGTGGAAAATATGCTTGGCATCCGTAGTCTACATTAATCATATCTGTCAGATGAAAACTGCTGGAGTACAAGCCATTGATGCCTTGGAATTGAGATAGAAACTGCCCAAAAGTGTTACATTTTCCTCCTTGTGATAGAAAATTGTATTGAGCTCCATTCTAATTCGACGAATAGATTTAGTACTCGTTGCGTCAATTCTCATTCTTACTACAGTGGGATTTCTTTCATATCCCGTTACAGCGACAAGACCCAATTACAACCCCGTGAAAGTGGTAGATGCAACGATTGGTATCCAAGATTACGCTCCGCGTGCTTACACAACTAGCTCATTCCTTACTGCTGGAGACTCTCTTATAGGAAACATAACATTCGACGGTCAGACCTCTTCCAGTGGTTACTCACTGTACGTATTAGAGACATCGCAGTTCAATACATGGAGCGACAAAGCTATCCAGCCATCATCATACGACTATTTTTCTGGCACCAACGTAGACTTTATCGGGAGCAAAAGTGAGACCGTCTTTCCAATTAACATTTTGATCAACACGACAGGGAAATATTATTTCGGCTTCTTTGATAACAGTAACCAACTCAACATTCCTATTTTCAATCTAACAGAGAAGTCTACTATGTCCTATAACAGTTCTACTTTGAAAGTTCCTCAACCTTACACCGAAGTGGGAATCACAATATTAAGTATCATCTTGGCTTATGTCTTGGGATATCAACATCGATCGAAGGCTCTTGAAAAGAGAAGATACGAAGGAAGAAACGATGGTGAACAGACCGTTGCGTTCTGCTGATCTCGCGGTTATGTTTGAGTCCCACAATTATTGCAGTATCGTGACGCTGCAACTAATCGCGTACCACAATTGCGACAAAACGAAGATTGTATTTGTTGCACTTGAGTGCCTGGAGCCTGCACGAAAGTTTGAACTGGTTGCTCGACTTTTACTTTGTTCCCTTTTCCACTAGCCAATTCCAATATTGTTCCAACTATCATAAGAATGAAACCAAAAACTCCTATGCCTTCCGTGCTACTGCATGACGGAGCACCATATAGGGCCTGTGAAAAGACGTTTGTAGCGCATGGTGTGACAAGTCCTGCTACAAGGACAATAAGACCCACGACTGCAAGAATGATCCCTAAGATACGGAGCGGCTTCATATTTTTGGTATCTCTTTCTGCCTTTCTTGGGACATTATTTGAGCTTAGAGAATTTCAAATTCAGATCAGCAAGCTCGATGAGATTCTTCTGCGTCATGAAGGAGGAAATAGCTTCACCCGTTTCGCGCTCTGTCTCCTCGTCCAATATTGGTCAGCTTTACAGAAAAAGTTTCGTATTATTCTTTAGGAGGCAACAGAGTCGCTTCCTTGGGGATAGCAATATGTTGGGAAGTTAAATTGGTACTTGAATAGGCTCTTCTGACGTAGGGAATAAGCGATAGATAGAGAATGAAGGAGGCAATCCCCATTATTATTGAACCAGAGATCAGATTTGACGCAGCAAAACCAGATCCAATTAGGATCAGAACCATTGCAGAGCAAGGCCACCAGATAAATCGCGGTCTTCCTAGTCCACAATAAGCTGCTGAAATTGCCATATTAGCAACGTTCTCAAACCATATGGCTCGTGGATTTGGATGTGGATCCTTGCGCACTTTAGATCGCAGTGTTAAACGTTCAAAGACGCCTTGCGCTCTCCCAAGAGAATGATGGCAGTTAATCTCCAAAACTATAAACAAGTAGAAAGGAATTATCGCAAAAAACACTGACACGATAGATGCAGTGAATTCATTGTATACAAATGGCGCATTATTCAAGTAAATTGCTTTGCCAATTACAACTGCTGCTATTGATTCGAACCCAAGCATTGCGGAAGAGCTGGCACCTGTTGTAGCTATAATTCCAATTTTATCCCGAATGGGTATGTTGGTAAAGCCAGTCACTTTGTAGAACCATTTTACGAAGCGATAGGTAAAGTAAACAAGTATTAGCCACGCTCCAAACAGGATTCCCGCAATATACGGAGGAGCATGATTTGGTGTAAACGCAAAGGGAACCATTATCATCGTCAGAGCGTAGGAGCTAGTGCCAAAGATTAGATAGACCCATCCTCTGGCGCGTTCCATCATAGAGTCCGATTGCTCTATTGAACCTCTCATGTAGCCTACGTACAAAGGAAGTATTACAGACATAAGAAGAGCGGGTATCAAAAGAGCTAGCTGCGAAATACTTGGTTTTAGTATGAGGGCAAGCAACGTAGAGAATCCAAATGAAAGAAACGAAGAGAGAAAAAGTAACGCTCGGTCTAGCGACTGAACGCGATCCTTAAGATCGACAACCATTGCCCTGATGTGTCTGGTTTTGCGATATATAGTCTTGTGGTATCTCGCCTGACTCACAACTGTGCAGAAGAGTCCACTAAAAAGCGACAGTGGACTTGAATAGCCATTCTTTTTATAAATCTCAAATTGAAATGTTCAGAATGAAACAATTGGCTTCGATGCTCTGGATGAATTGAAACTTAGGAAGGCAGGAAGGAGCAGCCAAACAGTAGTCTCTTGTAATCAGGAATCTTTGTAGATTTCTGCTTGGATTTACTCTTCCTATTTCCCAGACCAAACGGATTTAGATTCAATGTATTTCGATTTAGGCCTTGGCCGTATTGTTTGCGAGTGTAATTCTTGCGTGTTGGAGTCTGTTGTCCTGGAGCGAAGAATAGTGGGAATGGAGCAAATTGAGAACCATTCGCTTGATCTTGAAGAGCTTGTTGATCTTGTGCGTACGCATAATCTAAGCTAGGAACTGTGAAGATATCCGTAGAAGGTTTTGGAGTAGTCGAAGTCGAAGAGGTTGGAACGGTAGAAGTATCTACATTAGGAGTTTGAGTTTGATATGGAGTTGTAAGTGGCGTGATGAGATCAGGATTTCTTTGTTTAGAAGCTGAAGCTGTAGGTTGCTTGCCCCCCAGAGTTGGAGTGAATCTAGGAGGAGCAACGAAAAGATTTCTCTTTGACATTCCTCTAATGTTTTCCTTAGCATGAGCTACCTGATCGTCTAAAGATTCTCCCTGATTACTCCAGAGAGGATTTTCTTGAACTCCAGTTTCGTAGCCCTTGAGAGGAGGAGCGTTTTGCAGAAGATTATCTGCCTCTCTGACGCGCTGAACTGTAACTGTGCCTTCTCGCGACGGAGCTGATTCAGTATAACGAGGAGCAATTCTATCTACATTCTCGAAGAAGTCGCTGGCGTTTTCCCAACCACGATTTGATGGGGAGAGATTCTTTCGAATTGGAACAGTTCGATCTACGTTGAACTCTCTATCGTAAAGTTTGGAAGGTTTGGGAGCTGAGGCGGGAGCTGAAGCTGAAGCTGAAGTGAGTTGTTCAAATTCACCTTCACCTTCAACTTTGGGAGTTCGCAGGCCTAAACGATAAGGATAATCGCCAAGTTTGTATTTGAGATTGTCTATACGACCACTGATGTCGAATTTACTATCGACTCTAGAAGCTATCTTTGGGAGAAATTCAGCACCTAATTCAGCTCCAGCTCCAAGTCCTGTTCCAATTAAACCACTTTCGAGGATTTGACTTGGATTACTACGATTGAGATAAGCTAAGCCAGCTGAAGCTCCTCCAAAACTAGCTGCTCCGAAAGCAGTTCTAGCAGCAAGAAGACTTCGTCCCGCAAGAGCTGATTCAGCACCAAGTCCAGCAGCTCCTCTTAACGCAGAATATCCTTGACCAGCTCCAATAAGCTGAGCTCCTTCACCTCCGATGAACCCAAGCGCAGAATAAGGATTCGTATTGACTTTACCGACTTTTCCTAAACCAAAAGCAAGAGATTGTGCGAATCCCGCAGCCCAATCCTGTGCAACGCCTAATTCGTATTGAGCAAAATTACGAGAAGAATATCCCCGAGAGATATTTGACTGTCCTTGTTTGTTTAGAAATGAAGCAGTATTAGCTACAGGCTTTTGGACGTAGTTCTCGAAGCCATTTTGAACGTCTTTGGATATCGTTGATAAATCACCAACGATTGAGCCTACTGGAGAACCACTTACTAGGTTAGGATTATACCCACGGCCTGCTGTCGCATAAGCTTTACGAGTAGCAACGGGAGCTGAAGCAGAAGTTGGAGCTGGAGCTGGACCAAGAACCTTAACAGTCGGTTGCGATACAGTTTGAGTCGGAGAAAGAGGCTTTAGATAACCATTTTGAGGAGTTATAGCAGAATTAGTCTCACGATTGAATCGAGATTGATTTTCATAAGCTGACACCATTCTTGAATTTGAAAGAGCTGGAACTGAAGCTGGAGCTACTCTAGCTGGACTTACGACTCGGGATACAGGATTGTAAGCTGGTGCTGGTCTAGAAACTGTTAGCTGATCAAGCAGCTCTTGTCTTTGTTGTTGTTCCCGTCTTTGTTGTTGATATTGTAGAAACGGCACTGGAGCAAGATTCTCCCTTGCTGCTATCTCTTGAGCTCTTAGAGCCTGAGCTGCAGCTGAAGCACGTTGTTGAGCCACCGCTCGCTGTTGTTGTTGCTGGTATGTATTTGAAAGAGGATTAGCTCCAGTAGTAGTTATAGCAGAAGTTGTAGTAGAAGATGTTGTCTTCGAAGACTCGGTAGGATAAATTGGAGAATAATAACTTGGAGATGCATACATAGTTTAGTTAGCTCCTTGATTGAAGAAAATCTTTTCTTGAAGATCTCTCATTCGTTTGAAGCACTCATCACAATACGCGAAGTTCTCGTCCTCAATTGGTTTTTTGCAACTCTTACAAAGTTTGAAGTATAATGCTAGGTCGTGTATCAGAGGCTCGATCTTAGTAAAATCTCCCTGATGCAGCATTGAAATTTTAAACCCAGTTATTCTTCATAGAAGTGAAATCATTTCTCCAGCGAGCTCTTTCGAATTTGTTTGAGAGCCTGCTATGTTCGTAGCTATGCTCGTTAGCCATATGCATTGAAAGCATCTCGTAAGCTGTGGTTTCGTTAGAATAGTAGTCAGTCAGTTGACACTCAGGGCACTGCGCTTGGACTTTCAAACCTCGCCAAAGGTAGAAATCATGATTGTCGTCTTTTGGGATTTTGGTGACGCAAACAGTGAGAGGATC
>JARCRS010000197.1 GCA_029850555.1 archaeon
CCGATCAAACCTTATGAATTCTTTCTTGAGGTGTGCCTACAATCTCTCTTCCCGGAAGAACAATTCTCTTGCCCTCGAACTCGAGCTCGAAAATTGAAGATGACTTTGGAATCGAAACAGGTTTTTGTGCATCGTCAGCTATCTTAAGGATATTTCTTGTCTCATCGATGATCATCCCTGATCTTTGGATGAGAGTCGGATCCGACGATTGAATGATCCTGATCTTCTCGCCAATTAATATTCTACTAAACAATTTTAGATCAAACTCGCTCCACTTTTGAATATCCTAAATTTTTGATTCTTGACTTTCACTTTGTTTTGTTTGGTTGCCTGTTTGTGAATTGGATGCTATTCTCTCTATCCTTATTGCCGTGTTAATACGTGCAATATTCCTTCTAACTGTTTTGATCTCGCCTAATTCTTTCTTCAGAGTTCCTCGCGCAGCTTTTGATCGCAAGGTCGAAAGCTCGGAGCGCAGGTCATTTAATCTCGTTATGAGATCGGTTCGAGAAAGCTTCGAGAGCTCATCAGTCTTAAGTCGTTTCATTTGTTACCTTTTCCTCCTTTTTGCTCGAGAACTGGCGTCTCGAGGACCTTGGAGTTTCATTCGGAGCTGATTGTGATATCATTTGGGCTTGTTCTGCTGCGCCCTGCGAAACGCTTTGAGTCCCTTGCTCAGTGGGCTCTGCTGTCTGCGCTTTTGCTTCAAGTTTTTCCTTCAGTTCAATATCTGGAGGAATTGCATTCTTAATTGCTATTTTTACCTGCACACCGTACAAACCCATTTTCAAAAGAACGTCGGTTGTAGCATGCCTTACCATTTTATCAGCAGTGTCTCCGCTCTTTGGTACTACGCCCGCAACATATTTCTCAAAATGAGCTCTCTCACTACGAAGTTTTCCAGCGATCACAATTTCGGCACCCATTGCACCCGCGTTCATCATTGAATTCAATGTCCATATCGCCGCACGCCTAAAAGCTGTACCTCTCTGAACAGTCTGTGCGATTCTGTTAGCCATTATTCGAGGATTTAATTCAGGAGTAGTTTCTTCGACAACCGAGATCTGTGGGTTTGGGAGATTGAACTTCTTTTCCATTTTCTCCGTAAGATCCCTGATCCCCATTCCGCGCCTTCCGATAACAAGGCCCGGCCTTTGCACATAGAGAGTGATCCTTGTTCCAACAGGCGAAGTCATAATATCAACGCCGCCATACCCTGAATCCCTCAATTGCTGCTCGAGGAATTCATCAATCTCAGAGTTCCTCGAGAACTTGTTCATCACTTTCCGAGTCGTAGTTATGGTAGCGGAGGACATGATTCTATGCCTCTGTCGCTACGAGCTCAATATGGACAAGTGTGTTAAACGAGGGAGAAGAGCGACCCTGAGCTCGAGGCGTATAGGCCTTGATTTGTCTTCCGCGTTGAGCTGCGGCATGAATAATTTTCAATCGGTCTAGGTCGAGACCCTTGAACTCTGCATTTGCTTCAAGATTACTCAGGACATTCAGGGCCTCTTTAGCTGCTTTCACTGGATAAGCCCCAACATGAAAGCCTGGTGACTCTGAACGGTGAGCACCCCCTCGCTTGTAACGCCTAAAGGGAACTGATTGTTCTCTTGACTCTACCTGCTCGAGATATGTCTTGGCGTCCTTCACTAGTTTACCGTTTATCGCAACGCAAACCTCTCTTGCGGCTTTAGCGGAGACATCGACCTCCCTTCCACTAGCTTTGATGTGAAGAAGAGGGTCATATCTCTGGAAGCTATACCTGAAGAGAGGCAATTTGATGAAAACACTTGTAGAACTTTTCGTTTTGCGAGATGTGAATAAAAACCTATCTTTGATTCTAACTTGAATTCTTTACTTTAGCGGGACGTAAAGGCTAGATCGGGAAGCTCCAATACCGGGTGTTCCATGTTGAACTTTTTTGTTCGTTATAACATACTCGCCGAGATAGTGCCCTATCATCTCTGGCTTGATCTCGAGCTGAACAAATTCCTTTCCTGAGTGAACGAGCAAGCTCAATCCCGCCATGTATGGCAGAATTACCATGTCCCTTGCATGCGTTCTGATCTGCCCCTTCAACTTACCGTCTTTCGCTTGCCTGCTTTGTTCGATCAGTTTCTTTTTCTCATCCGAGATTCCCCGGTTGAGAGTTCTCCTTTGACGTGAAGGAAGAAGATTGAGGAATGATTCAAATGACATTCCTTGGAGCTGCTCTAATGTATAGCCACGATACTTGAATTCTCTTGCCAATTCTTTAACACTTTACCTTGAAACGACTTCGCTGCGCAGTCTCTTTCGACCCGTCTTCCTTGGCGCAATTAATCCCACTTTACGGCCTGGTGGAGCGTTACGCGATGTAGATGTAGATTTACCCGGATGCTGATGCCTTCCGCCACCGAATGGATGGTAAACAGCTGCCATCGCGATTCCTCGCATTCTGGGGTACATTTTGCCTTTTGACTTCTTTAAATGAAATCTTGGACCGGCTCTCAAAAATGGTTTTTCAGTTCTTCCCGATCCGCTAACTACGCCAACTGAAGCTCTGCATCCAGGTGGAAGAGTGATTGATTTTCCTGAAGGAAGGCGAACTACAGACCCACTGGGAGAGTTTGCGAACAAAGTCGCAGCGCCTCCTGCGTTGCGAACTAATCTGCCTCCATCACCTTTGTAGCGTTCAATGTTACAAACTGAGGTGCCTTCGGGAATGTTTGTAAGAGGAAGGATGTTTCCAGAGGCGACGGTAGCCTGAGGTCCAATTTGGATAGTTCCACCAACAGTTGTGCCGAGCACTGCCGGAATATAGAACCTCTTCCCTGCAATATCTACTTGAGCGAGAGGATACTCGCGTCCTCGCTCATGTACAATGTTTATGACTTTAGCTTCAAATGTTTCATCGCTTGAAAGGAACGGATAACCGACCACAGCAAATCTCCCTTTTGACGGCGCCCTGTACTGTAACCCACCTTTACCTCTATGCCTTTGAAGAATTCTTTTACCCAAGTTTCTCTTACACCAGTCCGAGTTTAGAAGCCAAGTCACTTGCAAGACTCTCCGGGGCGAGTCTTACGTACGCCTTTTTGCCTGTAATAGTAATGGAAGTATTGACCGATTGAACCTTGACGTCGTACAATGTCTCTACTGCTTGCTTGATTTTGTTCTTTGAGGCTTTCCCATTAACAAGAAATACAATCTTGTTTTGTCTTTCCAATAAATCAAATGTCTTTTCCGTTACATACGGACGAAGCACTACTTCGAGAGCATCTTCAGCTCGCATATTTTTCACCTGTCTCAAGAACTTGCTTTGGCAAAGCTGCGAGGGAACTCTTTGTCCATATTGTCAGACGTCCTGGAGAAGAACCCGGCGCTAAATCCAAAACCGACAAATCAGAACCTTTTACGACAGAGACTCCAGGCATTGATTTAAGCACAGCATTCAGATTCGAATTATCAGACACTACAAAAAGCGGTCCCGAGCCTGTCCTCTTTAGACGAGAGATGTTTGGATTGAGTTTCTTCCTGCGAGCGCTAACTCTGTCGAGCTCTCTTTCAGCTCCTATTGCTGTTAGGAATTTCTTCAGTTCTCTGACTTTGACAACTTTTTCCATTTCGTCCGAGACGACAATGGGTAATTCTGCTGAAAAAATGTGCCCGTGTTTTGAAACCAGATCCTTATCAGCTGTAGCGGCAATTGCGGAAGCTAGTGCAAGCCTCCTCTCCTTCTTGTTAAGCTCTTTCCATATCACTTTCTCAGACCTGGGCGGAAAGGGCAGACGCCCATGGACAGTGGAAGCAACTCCGCCTGCCATTCCTGATTTCGAATATCTCTCTCCCTTGACTCTCGGTATCCTAGAAATTCCTCTCCCAGTCGGAGGATTGGAGGTTTCTGCCGTTGTCCTTTCGCCAGCAAGAGGATCGCGCCCTTGAGGTTGTTTTCGATGAGAATCTAGGGCCACGAACGCTCTGCCGATTACCTCTTCTCTAATCGGCATTGCAAAAACTCGAGGCAGCTCAAGGCTTTCGGTTTCCTTTCCCTCTAAATCCAAAATCTTAACCGATGATTTTGAGCTCAAAACAAAATCGCCTCTTGTATTGGTTTTATTTTGTTGGAGAAACAGGTTGCGTTTGCGAGACCTGGATTACTGACCCGCCGGAATTCAGCTCGACTATTCTTGGAGGAGTAACTTTTTGTCTCCTTGGATAAATTGGCATCCGCAAATCAACGAGCCTCTTAGTCGGACCGGGGACAGATCCCCGCACGATAATATAATCACTCTTTATTTCGCCAAAATGAAGGTAGCCTCCAGCTGGAGTCAAAGCACCCTGGGGACCAGTACCAATAGCCAGAATCCTGTTGTTCTTCATGACTCGTTGATGGAATCCCATCTGTCCCGCTCTAGGTACAGTATACATCACAGTTGCTGGGTGCCATGGGCTAATGACTCCTACAGCCCTAACACTTTTCCTAGACTTGTGCTGTTTTCTCTTTACACCGAATCTAGTGACTGGTCCTTCGAACCCCTTCCCTTTCGTTACCGCAATTGCATCGACATAACCGCCAGCCTTGAAAAGGTCCGAGCATTTCACTTGCTTACCGAGGACGCTTTTGAGGTATTCCAGTTGACCCTTCTTATCTCCTCCGGCAACATAAACTTCCTGAATCTGGGGAATAGTGTTCGACAGTCCTGCTTCGCTAGGGTTGACTGCGATAAGAGCTGCAAATGCCGTTACGTTGCCGAGTTGTTTGCTCAGTGCCTCAGTCTTGTGTTCAGCATTCGTGTTCTTCAGACAACCGATTCTCTCACGAAGGACTTCATCTAGATTTTCAGCAAATACATCTGCAACTACAAATTTTCTACCTTGCTTTTCTCCGTAAGCTCTGAAGGCGCAAACTGTTACAGGAGGAGACGCGAGGACTGTCGCAGAGCTGAACATTGGTCTACCGAAATTCGGTGTCCGCTCTCTATCGTCAATTGTGATAGCTTGAACCATTCCTGCCTTAAAAGCCGGAAATCCTGAAATCGTGGGACGTTCCACTTTGTTCGTCCAGTTTCTGACATGGGGAATGAAGACCTGGTGTCTTGCTCTTGGGTAAAAGGCAAGAGAGCCTCTCCTAGGCGCATTATGTTTTCTGTGACCCATGAAGAACCGCCGTACTAAGCGATTGTTATCTAATTGCTTTTTAAGCGTTTAGAGGACGTCTGTTACTTTCATCTCTGCTCCTAGGACACTCAGAATGTTCAGGCAATCACACATTTTGGGTTGCACACGAAACATCAGATCAGATTTTCTTGGAAAGACCAAGAGAGGCGGGAAGGAGGACTCGAATATCTGATCACGAGATTTTCGACGTATCTATGAAACGGCATATACAAAATAGTAACAATTTGCTATTGCGTTGTCAAGATTAGCCTCGTTTCGCGCATAAAGGAAGACGAATGGACCATCAAAAGAAATTGCGTTACCGCAGGAAAATAACACCCCGCTGCGCAACACATGGAGAGCTGCCGTGTAAAGGAATGAATGGCAGAAAAAAGAGACAACGGTGTATTGTTTCTTAATCTCGAGCGAGCCCTTACCCCTGAGAACATAAAGAGGACAGTGCTTGACAATTAGGGCGTAATGGAAAAACTTTGGGAGATAACTAACATGGACAAAGCTCAGAATTCGGAAGCTCTGGGAGAGATTCGGAATTGCTCACGTCTGCAGACGAGAAACGAGATTCATTATTGAAAGACATCCAATAACCGCTTCTTCCAGTCTCACTGTTGCAACCTTTTGGAAGGGAAAGAAATTCAAGTACATCGCTTTTGGAAAGTCACGAACCGAAGCATTGTCCTGCCTAAGCATTTTATCGACGCCTGCGTCAGGAGAGCCAAAACATAGCAAAGTTCTTTCAGCGGATTGCGATCTTGAAGAGAGCTCCGGCCATTTTTGGAGAATATTTTCACCTAATCTACTGGTCAGAATCACTAGCTCAAAAGCAGCGCTTCGTAGAAAACGCGCTAGGTTAGGGGCTCTGCGAACTTCGTATCCCCAGTAAGTATCTTCGGGAGCTTGGATTTGTAGCGCTTTGATCGGTTTTTCAGAAATTATTTTGACCGTCACCCTCTGACCAGACTGGCCTTTCCCTTCATAAGTAGCGAGTTCTTTAGAACCTACGTCAGCGCGTAGCTCTCCATTCTGAAGCGTCAGAACTGCTTCTCTTGCTTCTCCTACTACCACCTTGGATTCCTTCATGTGATGGGGTATCTTCAGGGGTGGTAAGAGACCCACATACTCGAGATCACTTTTTTTCGATATCAATTGCCTCCTAAGGTACTGAGGAGTCTCCGCATATTGAAAAATCTGTTTTGCAGTTTCATATTCTCTGTCGTAGTTCTTACTTTGATCCCGATAAATGTAGATTCGCTCAATGCCGAAGATCGAGACCGCCCGAGCGATCTGCCCTGCCTTGATAGTCTTCCCTCGCAAAGTATCCTCGTCAGCGAAAAGCGAATCCGGAATCGCTATCGAGATCAGGGGGGATTCTATCATTTGATCTACTTCGATCAATTCAGCAAGGCTAAAAAACTGAGCTGAAAAGATGTGTAATGAAGTAAAGCCAGACAACGCTATTTGTGATAGAATAATGACGCCCGAAACCAATGAAAAAGAAACCTCGGAAGACGCCTCGCTCAAAATGCTCAATGCAAAACGAATGCTTGAGATTAGAAAACGAGCGAGCATCGCCTCCGCTAGAGAATCTCAAAAGGAGACTAAGAAACCTGCTCCTCCAACTGATCGACAAATATTACTTAAATCTCTAATCGAAAGAGGCGATGAGGTACTCGCGTCAGCTGAATCAAGTTATCCCAATGAGATGAGAATCCTAGTTCCCAGACTAGCAGATCTTATCAAACAGAGAAAAGTGACAACGATTTCTGGCGGAGAATTGCTACAATTCCTAAGGGCGGTGGGGCTTCGTGTTAGTGTTTCTACCTCGATTTCGGTGGAAGAACATGGCAAGTTTGTTAGTCTCGCTGATAAGTTACGGCAAAAAAAGGATTAGTATGATAGAACCTCAACCTTAGAGGTCTCAGTTTCCATTTTTTGCTTGTCGAGAATGGCTTTTTCGATTCCAGTTCTCTCGAGAGCTAAACTAGCTGCGCAACAAGAATTCGCAAGGGCCCTATGAATACTATCTGTTTTGCTCAACGACGCCGCGAAAACCGCTAGAAAAATGTCGCCCGCACCTGTTGTGTCGGCTATTCTTACGTCTAGAGGTCTGGTACGCCATCTCCGTTTCTGCCCTTCGTAAATCTCTGCATAGCCCGGTCCTGACGTAACTATAGTATAGCTAGCAAATCTCGCTGTTTGCTTTAGTGATGCTTCAAAATCCTTCAGCCCAGTCCATGCAGTAAGCTCGTTTCTATCTGCCTTCAGAAAATCTACGTGTGAGAGTGCAGAAATATCTAGGCCCGAATGCAATTCAACCTCACCCGTTTTTGAAAATCTGCGTACAAATCCCTGAGAGTCTACGAAGACATGATCGAAGTCCTTGGTAATTCTGTCAAGCAAAGACAGTGAAATCTCGCCTGCAACAGTGTTAACGACAAGTGTCTTTGCTCGCGTCAAGTTTGATCCGGCATGGGAATTAAACGCAAAATCCATGCTTGAAAGATCTTTACATTTTGCGAGAAGCCGCATACGTCTTGGATCAACTGATCGGTCAATCCTGAAAGAGGTTGTCTTTTCGTTTCTAATCTTGAACCTATCAATTTGGATTCCCGCTTTGTTTGCAAGTAAATTCGAGTATTGGGTGGGAAAATCTTCACCGATCTTTGTTATTGCTTCAGAGCTAAATCCCAGGCTTGAAAGAGCGATCGTTGAATAGGAAACAGGACCCCCCAGAGATTTACGTGGTGCCCTCTGACCGGCATAGTCAATTATTTCGTCGATAACAATGTGTCCCGCAACTAAGACATCTGAAACACAGTCTTTGCGTTCCAATGCAAGATTCTTTCTCTCAAGCAAGAGTTCCTTTGAAACGCGTTGAGTTGAGGTACTAACCAAATCTTGCCCGATCTAGGTCTCTATCTTTCTTAGTTGCTTTCTTCCAGACCTTGTAATGTTCGTGACAAAGAAAGGCCCTGCGGTCCCCAGACACGTTAAGCCCACTACCGCCCAATTGGTTTCTACTTATGGAGCGCTCTGCAGAGTTATTACAGCCGGAAACGGAACAGTTGACACCTTTCCCAACCTTGCCCAAGAGAAACTCGGTGAGAGGCTCGAATGATAGTAACTTTAATCTTTCGTAGTCCAATTTGGGCGAGAGCTCTTGCAATCTATAAAGAACCCCGGTTCGGGGTCGAATACAACGACATAACCCAAGGGAAACCCAATGGTCCTAAATCAAATAAGAGATCGGATTCGGCCGATAATGGATCAGATAGGTAGTTCTCTCGGAAAAGTCGGCGTAACTCCAAACTTTCTAACAGCATGCGGCTTCCTCCTGGCTTTACTCGCGGGGTTTCTTTTCGCGTACAAACCTGCTCAACAGTATCTTGCTGCTCTTTCGATAATCGGTTCGGGCGTTCTAGACATTCTAGATGGCGCCGTCGCCAGAACAACAGGCAAAGTCTCCATGCTTGGCTCTTTCAATGACTCTAGTTTGGATAGGATTTCGGAAATTGCAATTTTTGCAGGAATTATCTACGCCGGTTATGGACTGAATCCCGCAATTGTACTTTTGACACTTGGTTTCTCGTTGCTTGTGAGCTATGTTCGAGCAAAAGGGGAGTCGCTTGGAATGACAATGTCCGGAATCGGGGTAGGAGAGCGAGCAGAGAGGCTGCTTGTTCTAATAGTATTTTCGTTAGCTGGATATGTATGGATTGCAGTTTACATAATTCTAATTCTCGCTGCAATCACTTTCGTTCAGAGATACGCCTTCATGATGCGAATGATCAAGCAAAAGAACAAGGATACACTGCGTTAGTGAAGCGCCCTAATGGGCGCTTTATTTGATTTAGTAAGTCAGTCGTCTGTCGGCTTTAGCCCTTACCTTGACCATTCCGTAATGCACGGCGCACGAGACACAGTAATACCTGATAGTCTTAGGAGCAGCGATGTATGCCCCGGCTGCTCTGAGCTCCCGAGCAAGCATGGGCTCGACGAGACTGACTCTGGTGGTCATTTTCTTAGCCTTATCGCGCGGAACCTCCCTTCCGCAATTACTACATTGAACTGTATCAGAACTTCCTTTGCCGCCCTTTGATCTTCCTCGGCTCTTTCGCTTCTTTGTCATTGCGTTCTGTACTCTGAATTCCTTGGCTTTAAACTTTGGAGCCAGCCTTGGATCGAGATTTGCTCCGAATCAGCTATACTGGCTCAGAAATTCTTCGTGTGCTTTTCGTAGGAGAGCGGGCTTTCGAAGTTTTTTGAAGCCATAATCGCAGATTTCTTTAGGCGAACCGAATCTTCCCTTTTGTCTTGCCCTTGCGACAGCCCGAATTACATCAATGAGCACATTGCCAGCGTTTGCAGCATCATTTGTTCGTAAGTACACATCTATTTTCACATCCGAATCAAAGAAAGATTTTGCCTGAATCCAGAAGTAGCTTGTTCGGTTATTTCCCATATAATCTACATAATCTGTCGTGCCCGCAACTGTTTCGAATTTGTAAGGAAGCTCCTCCGATATTGATTCAGTCTTGATGTCTCTCTTTTCGAGTTTTATCGGCTCACTTATCGTGTTAAGGGTCTCGCTCCCTCCTCCGACATCGAGTTGGTAACTTTTCTCTATTCTCAAGCCTCGACTATTCATGAAATCAAGTATCCCCTTATGAAATGCTGTGCCCCCGAATTGACTAAGCAAATCGTCGCCCACAAGCACAAGCTTAGATGCTTCAAACTTGGCACTAAGAGAACTATCGCTTGCAATCGATTCAGGCGTCGCATTAATGAAACTGCAGCCGGCTTTCAAGGCTGCTTCAGCGTAGTCAAAGCTTGTGTCAGCCATCCCTGAAGGGATCAAGTTTAGAACAATATTTGCCCCCGTCACTTTCAACTGGTCTCTAAAATCTGACGCATCGATCGTTTGACTCGTCAGATGTCTAGGAACTTCGTGATTTACGATTCCTGCTTGAACTATGATTCCTGTTTTAGGCACTGCCGAAAACTTTGGGCTGACGTTCGGTTCGGAGAAAATCGCATCTGCTAGATCTCTACCAACCTTTCGCTTGTCAATGTCAAACGCCCCAACAATCTTGATATCGTTTCTTCTGTAATTCCCAATTTTCTCGTGCCACATACCTTTCAGTTCTTTTGCATAGATCGACTGCACAAAACAACTTGCCACATTTCCGATTCCAAGAATAGCAACTTTGATACCACTAATTTCCGAACGTAGGAAAGCAGCCGATCTGCTCTTTGAGCTAGTCTTCGTTTTTGAACTCGATCTGCGAAGCCCTTTTGATCTCAGCGCCTTTTTCGCCTTCGATCGGGCTTGCTTCTTACCTTTTGCCATATTGGTTTGATCAGAATCCCCTGCATTTATGCTCGCGAAAAGACATTGATGAGCTTTTGGTTCGCTTCACTCAAAGCGAACGATCAGAATGACTCCCCCCACAAAAATAAGGAGAGCGCCCATGAAGTAGAATATCGGCACAAGTTGAGGGATCAAAGCAGCCTGGATTGCGAAGTAAAAGAATAGAGCACCCACGATAATGCACACTAAGGCAAGGACTCGTAGCATTGCATCAATGCGCTGTTGAGTCTTTTGGACAGACTGCGACAATTCTTAATTTGCTTCTCTGCAGAAGGTATAAACACTTTTTGTGTAAAACAAACTCTTCTGCAATTCACGCGATTTTCTTAGACAAAAGGCCGAAAAGGGAACAACGCGTTGCTTTTAGCCTTTAGATAGCTTAACCAGCTGATCACATTTTTGTATACGAATAAGTCTTGAATATACGATGCCTAGAGCAATTGATAGCCGACTTCAGAGAGGCACGAGCCAGCGCCCATATTGAATACTTTCTGCAGTCTCTTGAAATCAGAGAGATTTTGCTTCCTGCATCTTTTCCTTCAAGTAGTTGTCGACTATAAAGGTCAGACCGTATTTTGAAAACGCTTCAAGCTCGCTCTTCCTCTTAATCTTGAGGAAAATATCCAGTTCTCTCTGCCAGACGCCTCCCGTGTACCTAGGATCTTTCTTCAGCTCTTGGGCTCTCTTTATGTCGGCCTCGGTCATTGGATCAGTCGGTAGCTTGTAGCGTACCACGTCTGATGCCCAGACTCCAACCCACTTTGCTGTTGGTACGGTCAAATCTCGAAGATGCGCCGCATTTGCAGATCCCGAAATTATGACCATCGCGATATGCTCTCCATAGACATCCCCGTCACTCATAATGTAAACAGGCAGGTTCAGCTCCTTATTCAGCCGCCTTAACATGTATCTTGTCGACCTAGGGGGTTGACCAGCAGTGTCGATTAGAATGGCTTTGTATCTCTTGTGAACCTTCTCTTCAACAAATCTCGTGAAGATGCCACCCTTCTCCACTGCGATGATCATTTCGGCTGACGTATCAACGAATTCTGCCGTGCTTAGAGAAGGCCCTATCAGATAGCCGTCAGGGTGTGAAGAGAGATTGAGCCTATTTCCTTCGTATCCCGGCACCGTGTATTCAATTGTCAAGTCGCCGAAGATGGCGCTACGTTCTTCTGGATAGATCTTGAGCTGCTCTCTAGCTCTCGAGAGGACTGCTTCTAGATCAGTAATTATTTCGTCCGATTCTGCCTGGTCTACAAACTCCATGTTGTAGGCTTGAGAGGAGTAGTAGACATCTCGAAGGGTACTCGTTTTCCCCTGATGAACTAATTTGTCAGCAAAGAATGCTAACCAAAGTAGCTGTGTGAATGGTCTGATGTGCTTTATGTTTCCAGATGACCGCTTGACGTTTGTTTTTCCAAGGATGTATTGCTTCAGCTTAGAATCATAAACAATGTTACTAACAGATCTACTGGGAAAGGTAAATTGGGGAAACTGGCCCGCGTTAAGATCGGTGTAAGCTTTGTCTCCCAGATCTTTGAGCTGTGCGAGCAATTCTGCTCGGCGTTCAGCTGCTAGCCTCTTTGCCTCTTTTTTGCTCTTGCTGCTAGTCGGCATTGTTTCCCACTACCTCGTCATCGTCATCACTTACTAGTTTATTCTTAGACCTGGTTTTCCCCGCTGGGCCTGATTCGTCGGCGACCTTTTCCGATTCTTCGATCGAAGCATCGAGTGAAAGCTGTGTTTCTCCTGAGGAATCAGGAATAGGAGGAACTTCGGTTTGAGCTGGTTCCTGTTCCGTAACTTGCTGCACTTCCTCGACTTGCTGACTCTTGAGGAGCATCTTGTAGTCCGGGTATTTTTTCTGGCCAGCTAGCTCAGTCGAGAATCTCGCAATCAACGGCAAGTACTTTCCGTAGATATTCAAACGCTTTTTCTGGAACTCCATAGAGCCCTTGCGAGCAAGAAAAGTGGAAAGTTTCCTCAGAATGTCTCTGCTTGCGTTCTTGAGCTCACGCTCTAACTCTGGTCTATCCGCAAGGTATTCCTTTCCCACAGTCTTGTAAGGAACCTTCGTCGAACAAACATGGGTGATTATTGCGATGGGGGCGTCCTGAGGGATTCTATATCGTTTCCAATCGATTTCATCGTTGACGACCTTGAAGGCAACGTCATTTGCTTCATCATATAGAAGTGGAATCCTATTTGCGAAACGAAGTAATCTGATTCCTTGGGGAATCTGTTTTCCGCCATAAGCTATTCCGACCTCAACAATGAAAGGGAATCCAGAGTATGCTGAAGGCGGTCGGATCGACATTGCAACAAATTCGGGTTGTAACTCTTTCATTATCCCGGCGTTCATTATTTCTTCTCCCAAGGGAGATAGACAAGAAGCATCAGGCGGAAGGAATTCTTCAAATTGGTGCAACGCGTTTACAAATTTGACCACGTCTTCGTTTGAGAGCGACTTTGGTTTAGAACTTTTATCAAAGCCCGCAAAAGTAAGAAACTTCTCTGCTGTTTTGTCTCCAACGCGATGAAAGTTCGTGGTCATGAATTTTGACAATGTTTGATCTTGTGACAGTTTTATCAAACGCCGAAGCGCCTCTACATCGATTCCATAGGGATGAGGTTTTGTTTCGGTAGGAGGCGGAGGGGTAGCCTGAGTAGCTCTTTCATACTTCGTGACTTTGCCATCCGGATCGATCAAACTTATGTTAGCATAAGGGGTTACGACAGCTGTCTGCTTGAAATAATCTTGGATCTTTTGAGCGGCTCTGAGGTAGTCCCCCATCAAAGTGAGCTTTACACTCGTTCCAGTCTTGCCTTCTGAATCTTCGGTTTTGTGTCTCAGTATGACAGGTTTGTTCTCCTGGATGTCAATGAGCATGTCGAGCGTGTGAATGGTCTTACCATCGAAGCAAGATGAAATTGTGACAGGCTTGTTTGTAGTAATTTGAGCATAAAGTATCGCCATAGTGCCTCCCATGCCGAACATTCCACGCGATTGCTTTAGCTTATACTTTGAACCGTAGAAAACACGCCCGAACGCATTAGGAAGGTGCTTGGCTTCAATACCTGGCCCGTTGTCTGAGATTGTGAGGATGAATTGCAGTTGGTCTCCCGATTTATTGATTTCTTGGCCGGTTTCGATCTTGCATTCTACGTCAGGTAAAATCGAAGCTTGCTCACAGGCATCGAGACTGTTTTCGACTAGCTCTCTAACTGAGGTGTAAAGAGCTCTGGACGGATTGCTAAAACCGGCAAGGTCTCTGTTCCTGTAGAAAAATTCGGATGGCGAAATTTCAGAGTAAGTTACTTTTTGTGAACTGCTAGCTACCACTTTTTACGGAACCTCAGACTAAATTCCCAATTACAATTTCAAAAATCAAGCGAAAAGGGACTTGAGACCAAAGTTGGAAGAGGACAGGTAATAAACTGTTCCATTAAATTTGTTGATCTTAAAGCTAATACTCTCTTTCTTCTGGAGGTTTCTGCGATTCCCAGAGCTGGAGACGTTCTAATTTTTGTTTCGACCTATACTTTTGAAGCATCTGGTACGCAGCTTTATGAGTTCCGCCAGAGGCAATTTTAAGTAAAGCACTCTCCGCTACTTTCGATTTTTCAGTATCTCCAATTATGGAAACAGTATGACCATAAATGGAAACCTGCGTTCCTGATAATTGTTCGATAAGTTTCCTCGCCTTACCATCCGAACCAATTAGGCGCGCTTTGATTCTGGCGAGAGAATTCTCTGATTTTCCGGAATATTGACGAAGGTCGATTGTGGAAAGAGTCTTTCCTTCTTCGAATAAAATGAACGCGCGCTGAGGTGAAAATCCTCTTGCGATCGCAGTAATTATTTCTTGGGCCCTGAAAGGATCTCCTTCTGCAAGGCTTCCAAGGTCGTACGATATTTGAACGTCACCTGTCTCTCCGTTTACATCGAGCGTTACGTTGCATCTCTTTTCGATTTCACTCTTTACAATTCCTTCCTTTCCCACCAAGACACCAACGCGCTCGAGAGGTATCTTCAGGCCTTGGGAAGAAACAATTGGACTACTGCTCGTCAAAGTAGCTTTCACTTTTTTCGCGCTTTTGTTCAGCTATCTGTGAGAGAATCTTCTCCTTCGGTGTAACCTTTATGCCTTTTTTTTCGAAAAAATGATTTATGTTTTGCACATCTCTTTCAAGAAATTGCTTTGCAAGCGGATGCTTGGTTGAGACGGCTGATCCAAAGTCAAAGATGATTATTTCGTCATGTAGTTTGAATACATTATACTCCGAAAGGTCAGCGTGGACTAGCTCTGCCTTCTTGTAAAGAATATTCATAGCTTTCACTACTGAAACGTAATCTTTCCTCGACACTTTCACATTGGTAAGTAGGGGAGAGGGGATTCCGCCTTCTCCAATGAACTCCATAACGAGAACATTTCCAAGAAATGCCTCTGGCCTTGGAACTCTCACACCCGCGTCAAAAGCTTGCTGAAGATTTGTGAATTCTTTCCTCGCCCAAAGCTCTGCTACGCTTCTGCTGTCACTGCTAAACCGATTAAACCTTGGATCACCTAATATGTACTGTGATCTTTTTTTGAAATCTGAAGAAGAAGTGAGATAAATTTTAACAGCGAGGTCAGTTTTCTGGTTAGTTACGCCCCAATAGACTCGCGCCTCCTTGCCAGAGCTGACGACACCGTTGAGATATGAAAACGCTCCTTTGTTCGCTAGCGCGTAAAGCGTCATCAATGTTCGTCTATCGAACACTTCTTCGAAAACGCTTCTTTCTTCCTCGTTCTTCAGAATTACCCTATCGCGCTTATCTATCCTTTCGGCGTTGCGATGCGCGCGTTCAAATTCTCTTTCCTCGCGCTCCCTAACATACTTTACCAAAATTATCCCTTTTAGATCCTAAAGCGAAGAGCCGGTGTAATTTTAGAACTTGTAAATCATTAGAAAGCAAACGTCGCCCACTTGTTTTACGGCCCTTTCAGAAGCGAGGTTGGCATCCACGACTTTTGATACGATCCGAGATCCCGCTAAATTTACGATACTAGAGCTTCTCACAAGGTTAATCGCTTCCGCCTCGTTCACCTTGTCGCTACCAAAGTATTCGCGAGAAATCGCCATATCGACCTCGCCGTTCTTGACAGTTGTGCCGAGAAGTTCTTCGTCACAAATGTTGACAAGAATATGCTGTTGCCATTTAATTGTACGCGCAATGTATTGCGTTCCCGCGCCTGTATTGTCTCTTGAATCCATGGTAAGCTCGCTTTTTTCGGTGTCCTGTCCCGTCATATTTGATTCTGAGGTATATGGCTTTTCGCCATAAGATTGAAACAATGTTCACACGATTTTAAATACGACAACATCTTCGCAGAGTCGATCAGAAGACTCGCTGAACCAGAATCCGCGATGACGGCCTTACCGAGGAATCCTCACAATGACATCGAATCAAACATGTTTTCGAGCTCTTGACAAACCAAGAAAGATACTTATTGAAAATGCACGGATAATTTTAGGTTCGAAAGGAATTATCCAAGAAAAATCTATCCTGGTCTCCGACAGAAAGATAGTTGCAATCGGGGACAAGACTGCGATCAAAAGGTCGCAGGGATCCTGGGAACTTGACCTCGACGCGAGTAACTGTCTGGTAATGCCTGGATTCATAAACAACCATTCTCATATTGCCATGGCCCTACTAAGAGGAATGGCTGAAGATCTCCCACTTTTCAATTGGCTACGCGATAAAGTATGGCCAATAGAAGCCAAATTGAAGCCTTGGCAAATTGAGATTGGTGCCGCATTGGGTGCGACGGAAGCATTGCTTTCTGGAACAACCACGATCAATTCCAATTACATTTATGATTCAACAGGCAGCGAAGCATCTGCCCTAAATGCAATAGGGTTGCGTGGAGTGATTTCTCACGGAATATTCGACTGGACTGGTGAAAAGGGACTTAAGGCGACCGAAGATCTAGCTGCTCATTTTCATGGCAAGGATGAGGGTCGCATACGAATTGCTACTTCCCCTCATGCTCCCTACAGCTGCAGTCCTGAATTGTTGAAGAACATCGAAGCTTTGAGAAGAAAATTGAACGAAAAGTATGGCAAAGATTATCCAATTCTCAATACATTGCATGTAGCAGAATCAAACGCCGAAGCCGAGGAAATAAGATCAAGGTATAATGTCGATACAAAACGCGGAGTCGTAAGTTACCTATATTCGTTGGGTGTTTTGAATTCGGATACGATCTGTGCGCATTCTATCCATCTTACTGAAGATGATTATTTCGCTTTTAGAGAAAGCCGAGCATCTATCGCTTCCTGCCCTATCTCGAATCTAAAAGTCGGCGTCGGAGTAGCAGATCTCCCAAGAGCAATTTCAGAAGGAATTGTTGTAAGCTTGGGGACCGATGGTCCTGCCTCAAACAATACTGTTGACATGTTCGAGACGACAAAAATGGCATCGCTTCTAGCTAAGGGACTTAAGGGTGACACGACGCAACTTAGCTCGAAAGAATCGATCATGCTTGCTACTGCTGGCGGCGCAAAATCGCTCCACCAAGAGGCTCAGATAGGAAGCATATTTGAAGGAGCACGAGCGGACATAGTTCTGCTAGATCTTTCGAGCATCTCAGCGATGCCATTCTATGATGCGTTCAACTACATCGCTTACTCCGCTCGTTCAAGAGATGTGCAAGACGTCCTAGTTGATGGACGCATCCTCGTTCGAGATGGCGCCGTTCAAACTATTAATCTCCAAAACCTCAGGGAAAACATTTCCTCTGCTGTTTCCGAGATTGCTTCTGACTTATCCAAGTAATCTTTGCAGTGCTAGAAAATGCTATCTGATCTTTCAAGTGAGCTCATTGATGAAGGGAGGAAGCAGTTTCAATGGGCAAAGCGAAACATGCCAGCTCTATCTCTTGCGAAGAGCTATGTAACAAAATCTGGAGGAAAAGATACCTTAAGTGGGATCCGACTGGGAGTTTGTCTTCATATTTCAAAAGAAACTGCAGTTTTGATAGATGCGTTTCAATCCCTAGGAATGAATATCGACTTGGTCGCCGCAAACCCACTGTCTACAAAGGATTCGATTGCTGCCTATCTGTCTTCGATTGGCGTAAACGTCCACGGCCGGGGTTTTGGAAGCGAAGAAGAGTATCTGTCTGCTATTGAATCGCTGGCGAGATCCTCTCCCCAAATGATCATAGACGACGGTGGCGAGCTGCACGTTGCCTATTCACGTGTTGATAGTCGCTCTTGTTTCGGAGGAACAGATGAAACTACATCAGGGACAACTCGCTTGAGATCGCTCGAAAAGGAAGGACGCCTTCGATATCCAGTCATCGCAGTCAACGAAGCCCGGACAAAACATTTCTTTGATAACAAGTACGGAACAGGTCAGAGTTCGTTGGACGGCTTAGTAAGGGCCACAGGGCTTCTCGTGGCGGGGAAGGTCGTGGTTGTTTCAGGATACGGCTGGGTAGGGAAGGGAGTTGCGGAGCGTGCTAGGGGAATGGGCGCTCGCGTCATCGTCACCGAGGTAGATCCTATCGCGGCTCTTGAAGCACATCTTGACGGTTACAAAGTGGGGAAAATGAAGGAAGTAGTAAGTGACGGAGATATATTTCTCACATGTACCGGCCAGACAGATGTGCTATCGAAAGAGCACTTCAAAAAGATGCGAAATGGCGCGATTCTTGGAAATTGCGGCCACTTCGACAAAGAAATCAATGTGCGCGATCTTAAAAAAGTGTCGCATAGTCAACGTAATGTCAATAGAAATATAACCGAGTACACTATCTCGCGCAAGTCCATTTTTCTCCTCTGCGAAGGCCGGGTAGTCAATCTTGTTGCCGCGGATGGGCATCCTCCAGAAGTTATGCAACTTTCATTTGCAAATCAACTACTTGCGATTCATTACCTTGCTAGACATAGAGAGGAATTGAAAAAGGAGCATGCGAAAGTTGTGCCATTTCCGCAAGAAATCGACGAGCAGGTTGCCAAGTTTGCCCTCTCCTCATTCAATCTAAGGATTGACGAATTGAATATCAGACAAAAAAGATACGCGACTAGCTTCATTCGGTGATTATCTGGACTATTAGGGAGCGCTCTCTGGGTCTTACATCAAATTCGAGGACAGCAATCTGTTGCCATGTCCCGAGAAGGAGTTCTCCGTCTTTGAAAGGTAAAACAAGATCTGCTCCGATCATAGATGCCTTTACATGCGAATGTCCGTTTCCATCGTGATAGGCCCTCTCGTGCTCATATTCTATTGATTTCGGAACGATTCTACTCATAGCCCTTGGAATATCAATGCGAAGGCCGTCTTCAAATTCCATAATGGTAAGGGCAGAGGTTGTCGATTGAAGAAACAGTATCATAAAACCGTCTCTGCCTTTCGACTTTGCGAGCTTAGCGCGAACAATATCGGTGACATTGACGATGTCATTCTCTCCTTTTGTCTGGACTAGGATTTTCTCGGTTCGAATCAAGTTCCACTCTGAATGGCGATCTGGGCATATGGTTATAAGCAAACTAGAATCAGGTAAGTTTCAGCTAGCGAGATTAGGAGATCGAGACAAAAACTCTTTTCAAACACGACTTTAGCTTCATTGTTACTTCGCTGTTTTCCTTTCATCTTTGTTTATGTGACCCAGAGGTTTGATCAAAACTGACTAGATGGGTTGTAACCTCTGCTTGGCCATACTCATCAGATGTTCCCCATCTTGGAAACTTGATCGGATCAGTACTTTCTGCAGATGTGTTCGCACGTTTTCTTCGGCTTACGGAGAACTCTGTCGTTTTTGTTTCGGGTTCGGATGAACACGGGACACCCCTTGAAGTCGAAGCTTTGAAAAGAAATATTCCAGTGCGACAGCTGGCTGATGAAAATCATGCAAGAATATCTCGTCTGTTCAAACTCTGGAATATTTCCTATGACAACTACACGCGTACAGAATCTCCTGTACACAAAGAATATGTCAGAGAACTCTACTCGCAGATTTATTCTAACGACTCGTATATATTTACAAGAACCGAGCGAATAAATTACTGCCCTAAAGATAAGCGCTTTCTTCCAGACAGATTTGTCGAAGGGACTTGCCCCTACTGCGGGTATGAGCATGCCCGAGGCGACCAATGCGATAGCTGCGGGAGAATCCTAGATGCCGACAAATTGGTAAATGCCAACTGCGTTATCTGTGGAACTAGAACTGAGCTACGAGATACAAAACAATGGTTTTTCGATCTGCCCAAACTCTCTCAGTATATTTCCGATATTTTGGATCATGCAGAGCTTTCTTCGAACGTTATCCGTTTTTCCAAAGGATGGCTCAAGGAAGGATTAAGACCACGTTCCATAACAAGGGATTCCGAGTGGGGAATCAAGGCCCCATTTCCAGGAGCAGAGACTAAGACAATTTATGTCTGGATGGAAGCCATACTCGGTTATCCTTCAGCAACTCGCGAATACTTTGAGCGAAGGGGAGAACCACAAAAATGGGCAGAGTTTTGGCTCGAACCAGGATCAAAGACTTCTTTCTTCATAGGCAAAGACAACATCCCTTTCCACGCAATCATTCTTCCGGCTTTACTTCACGCATCTGGCAAAAACTACAATGAGCCTAGTCTCATCAGTTCAACAGAATTCCTTCTCTTTGAAGGACAAAAATTCTCTAAAAGTAGAAGGGTAGGCATTTGGATTGATGAAGCACTTGAGATCCTGCCAGCTGATTATTGGCGCTATGCTCTAATTGCTCTTCGCCCTGAGTCCGGAGATATCAATTTTGGCTGGGATTCCCTTGCCGAGAAAATCAACAACGACTTGAATGACACAATCGGAAACTTTGTGAATAGAACGCTCGTTGGAGTGGCTAGATTCTCAGACAATAGTTTCAATCTGACGATCGATGAAACGACAAATCACTTCTCAAAGGAAATCAATGACATAAGGGAAAGACATGAGAAGATTAAAGCTGAGTACTTATCTACGGAACTGCAAAGCGCTTGTCGTTCAGCACTGGAGCAGGTTGCAAAAGCAAACGCGTTTCTTAGCGCCACCGAGCCATGGAAGGTCGTGAAGAGCGATAAGAACAAGGCGCTTGAAATTCTCTACGTCGCGTTGACTACTCTCAAAATATCTTGCTCGGAACTATCTCCGATAATTCCTGGAACGGTAGAGAAAATTATCAGCCAATCTGGTCTTTTCAAAGATCATGGCGGAGTGCCTTCTTGGGATGACGTGAGTATCGAAAACGAGCTTCCGATAGTTACCAAAGACATCAAGCCCATATTCCAAAAGACTTCAGCCAAGGAACTAAAACAGAAGCTTGAAAGCTTACGAAGCTCGAAATAGGGTCAAAGAAGAATTAAATCCAACTTGTCTTAGAAGTGAAATCAAGTTGTCAGAACCAATCCAATCAAATACTTCAGAAGAAGCAGAATCCACTCCGCAAGCAAATGAAGTGACTTTCGAAGAGTTTCAAAAAATTGACATTAGGATAGCCAAGGTGAAAGAAGTGACGCGTGTTACAAATTCTGCCCGGCTACTCAAACTGAAATTAGACATCAATGGAACAGAAAAACAATGTATTGCGGGGGTTGGAGCAAAATACGAACCTGATCAGCTAAAGGAGAAACTTATCGCGGTTGTCAC
>JARCRS010000198.1 GCA_029850555.1 archaeon
CGCGTTCTCTTGATTCCGGACTAGGCCAGAAGGAAACTTCAGCGGATGTCCTGCTCAATTTCTTGCTTAGCAAAGAAAGAAAACGAAATTTTCTGTTAGATCTCTCTTGCTTGAAACTAATTTTATCTTCCTTTTCTTCACTTTGAATGGTTAATTCGGATTGCATTTCGCTATCGAAGAAAAAAACTAGCCCTCGGAATATATTGGTCGCTCACGTGACCTACTCATATTTGGAACTCACAAGTTGTGAGTCTTGGGCGAATCCCCGTCGCCACGCCACGCTGCTGCCGAAATGAGCACCGTTTCGGCATAATATTGCAATGATTTCATGTCCTTATGAGCGTGTAGACCTGCATTTTTGGCAGATTTTCGTCTGCTTAGGGCATTAGGGCAAGGCTTAATCAAAGCCATTGCAAAGAGTTCATTCGACAGCATGTTCTTCCAGAACTCGTAACTTGTTGCGGTTTTTGGGCTCAGAGTTGACTCATGTACATTTGACTCGACTTCTTAAATCGAGAAGAGGTTATTACGCAGAAACAATTATTCTCGATCATGGGGATCGTATTGTCGCCTTATATTCGACTTTTCATTCTCGAAACTTGTTTTACAGTAGATAGGTGGTTAATTGAGTGACTAAGAACGGAAAAGAAGAAGATCCTCTATGGGACAGACGACTTGACAAAATCATAGATGATTTCTTGCATCTGGGGAAATGCGACTTGTTGCTTGACGTTGGTTGTGGAAGTGGGTTTTGGATGAGGACACTTATGCGACAACTAACGGGGACAAGCAATACAATAGGAATCGACTACGACAAATCAAGAATACTATCTGCAAGAAAAGGGTTCAAGCGAAGAACTGAATTTGTGATCGCGGATGCGCAAGCACTTCCTTTCAAAGATGGTACGTTTGACATTGTTACATGCAGAAGACTCCTAATGAATGTCAAACACAAAGACGAAGTCCTAGGTGAAATGATTCGTGTAAGCAGATTTAGAGGAATTTGCTCCTGTGTTGAACCTGATTTCAAGAATATCAGTGAATTTTCAAGCGTCCAAAAAGAGTCGGATATCTACAAGAAAATCGAAAGTGATTCCGAAGCCGACCTAGAATTCGGCCCTAAAGCGGCTTCTTTGTTCTTAAAGAATGGTCTCCAAGAGGTTGACGTTTGGAGTTATTGCATGACAAATAAAACTCTTCCTCCGTACGGGAACGTAGAAATGAATCGTTTGCACGGTAGTAGAAGCCTAGAAGATGCCACTAAGAAATTGCTAACCAATATATCGAGAAAAGAAAAGAAGGCGTTGATGATGAGTGCTTCGAAGATTGACGAGGAGAGAAAAAAACAGATCAAGCAAAACAAGTATTCCAAGATTGAAATCATTCCGTTTGTTGTTACGAAAGGAACAAAAAGCAAAACGACAACCTCGACATACTCTAAGTTGTGATTAGTCTTTCACAAATTGGCGAGAAAAATGAGTTAAACACAGGTCCTTTGTTTCAGACCTTTAATATAGCCTCATTGCAGTCAAAGAGAGGATCTAGAGTACAACAGTAGTCCTGAATGCTTCGCGCTATCTCATGATGCAACTATAGCAATATGCATATTGCGAAACAGAGAAAGTCTGACTTTATTCCTGCAAGGGCTTCTCGCCAAGAATCTTTGCCTTGGGCAAAGTAGAATTGGCTTTTTCTTCCTTTGTGACCATTCCAAATTCGAGTGTAATCTCGGTCGAGAGTTTACCTATTGTTCTTATCGAGTTCCCAAGATCGGCTATTGAATTGTAAGAAATTTTCATCGTGAAACTCTTGAATTCAGTAGCTCCCTCCTTTTGTGATACTTCTCCGCCTACTTTGGAAGAAATCACATTTTGAATGGGTTCAGAATACTTTGGATCAATCTTCACGCTCTTCATCCTTATCACGTAGCCCTTGTCTGACGAAATATGTGGACCGTACCAATAGACAGTAATGTGCGGAGCGTCGGTTGTTGACTTTCCCGGCAAGCTCGACGTAATATCCCAAAAGATGAGTTTCTCTAATGGATAATTTGTCTTCAAGACTTCCTCTGGCGTAAGCTGATTGTAAGAGATCATTTTGTATTTATTAGGTTCAACGCCTAATCCCAAACTCAAAACTAATTCATCTGCCCTTGGAGATTTTTGAAAAAGTTGCTGCCGCACACTATATTTGCGTTGCTGGAGTCAAGGCATGTCATGGATAAAGTGAAAAGTGATCATGCTATCTAGAGGGAAGTTACCTTGACTGAATTACTCTACCTGTCGGATCACTATCTCAAAGAATTTGACGCGGGAGTAGTTGAAGTTCCCGATGCAAAAACCCTTGTTCTTGATCGGACAGCAATGTACGCAAGAGGTGGCGGTCAGCCATCTGATCGGGGGAAGCTTATTCTCGAAGATGGCGTTATTTTTGACGTCGTTGAATCTACGAAGAGTGAAGGAAAAGTCCTCCATCACATTGGAGCCGAGATACCCGAAGATCGGAGATCAGCACTCGTAGGCAAGAGAGTTCACGGTGTGATAGATTGGGACCTAAGATACAAACATATGCGCCATCACACTGCTCTACACATACTTTCAGGGGTTGTCTTCCTAAAATTCAACGCTCGGATCACAGGAGGACAGATCTATGCGGATCGAGCGAGGCTAGATCTATCGCTTGCTGATCTTGACAAGGAAAAGCAAGCATTAATCGAGGAAGAAATGAACAAAGTTGTTGAGGACAATAGAGAAGTCAAAACCTTATGGCTCGATAGAGAAGAAGCATTGAAGAGGTCTGACCTTTACAGACTGAGCGCCGATCTACTTCCAAAAGGTACTGACAAACTGAGAATTGTAGACATTGTAGGCTTCGATGCCCAGCTTGATGGCGGAACCCACGTTTCAAGAACTGGGGAAATTGGGAGAATCAAAATCTCGAAGACCGAAAACAAAGGTAAAGAGAACAAAAGAGTCGAGATAGTCCTAATTTAAATTTCAACAAGTTCGTGAGACAAGGACGTTACATTCTGAGTTTCATTTTCAATTATGATATTATCTTCGATCCTGACTCCAAAATTGCCAGGAAGGTATATTCCTGGCTCGACCGTAAAGACCATTCCATTTTCTAGTTTGGCTTTGTTGCCTTGTTTCATAAACGGCTCCTCGTGGACCTCTAGGCCTAGCCCGTGACCTGTCCTATGAATGAAAAATTGACCATAGCCAGAGTGCTCAATTGAAGACCTTGCCGCAGTATCTACATCCTGAGCTTCCTTTCCCAAAAGCGAGACGCTCAAAGCGTTAGCCTGGGCCTGTTTGACTTTTTCGTAAACTTCGGCCTGCTTTCGAGAAGGTTTCCCAACCACATACGTGCGGGTAAAATCGGCGAAATACCCATCATCATTTGTGGCACTTATGTCAACTACGACCATGTCTCCTTTTCGTATCTTCCTTGAACCGGCTTCCGAGTGCGGGATCGCGGAATTTCGTCCAGATTGAACAAGAGGAAAGTCCGGGCACTTTATTCCTTTTGCTAAGAGCTTCTTCATTATTTTAATCGCTATCTCGACCTCGGTTCTATCCTCTTCAATAATGTCAGGAATAGCTTTGTAGCCTCTTGAAAGCTTGCTTGCAGAGTCTTTGATTGAATTAATCTCTTCTTGATCCTTGATCAATCTTAGACTTGAGATCTCCTCGCTTACTGGGAGGAAGCCGCAATATGCGCCGAAAACGTTTTTGATCTGATCCATTAGCCCCATTGTAAGTCCGAGTTCGCATCCAACATGTTCTCCTTTGGCCCCAATACTCTCAAGAGCTTTAGTTAGGGC
>JARCRS010000199.1 GCA_029850555.1 archaeon
AAGAGGACTGGTACACAGAGTACCTAGATCTCATAATGGGTGTGAAAATCGTGAAAGACTTGGATGATGCTATTGCTCACATAAGCAAGTATGGGACAAAGCACTCAGAATCTATCATCACAACGGACTTTGAGAAAGCGCGACGATTCATAAGAGAAGTGGATTCTGCGGCAGTTTACTGGAACGCTTCCACTCGTTTCACAGACGGCAACCAATTCGGACTAGGGGCAGAGATCGGCGTCAGTACACAAAAGATGCATGCCAGAGGACCAATGAGCGTTGAGCATTTAACGACCACGAAATACTTCATACTTGGTAGCGGACAGATCAGAGATTCAACTTCTTCCACCTGAGGGCGGAGGAGAGACAGTAACTACCGAAAAAAGAGGCGCTACAATATGCCCTTATGATTCATAATAGATTGCTGCGTCGTCCCCTTTTCTGATTGTTGGTTTTCGCTTCCATGCAACATTTAATACCGTCTCCACTTTTTTCTCACTATCATCGGCAAACCAGAGTTCCAGAAACTCCTATGGAGTGAAGTAGCCCAGCGACGAATGTATCTAGTACTTGTTGTAATTGATGAATGCACTGCCGATGTCTGCATCCACCTCTTGGTAGTTCTGAAAATCCTGACGGCCAAACAAACTCCTTCTTGATTGTCTTGTGAAAGGATTCAATACTCCATTTTGCTCAGGAGTTCGATATGCTTTATGCTCTAACTGTAATCCGAAAGCATTTATCGAATCTCTGAACGCATGTGAAGTGTACGGCTGCCGGCCTTGCTAGGACCAAGAATGGTTAGTAAAACGAGCTTGATCAAAATTGCAAACAAATAAACTTGGTCGCACTGGCATTACTGATCCGATGATGAGAGAATTGCTTCTAAGAACGAGGATAACAAGCGGATAAAGCACCATGTATAGGATCAGGTTAGGTCAGTTAGGATCTGATCAAGCATTACATCTTGCACCGGCGGATCTCCTCAATTCTTTCGCGCAATCGATAGACAACGCGATACCGTGACTTTGAATAACTTTTCTACCAATGTCAGCTCTAAAAATAATGTACCATCAAACGAAGAGCCCTAACTGTTTCCAGCTAAGCTACGAGCCATCTTCCTTCTCTTTAGATTTAGCACAAGCAAGATCTCGCCGATTTCAGCGTTGTACTTCGAAACCTGACATCTGTTGCTCTAAAGGTTACCATTCCCACGGCCTACCCTTTTCTCTACGATAATCGAAAGCTGACCAAAGATAGAAGACAATTTCTTGAGGTTTTTGAACAATCAATCAAGTGTTCTCTACGGCGAAAGTGCGCCACTCACCTGCGACGCCCTTGAGCGTGTGCATCCCTCGATCTACAAACTTTACTTCAGAGCCGGCGGAAAGATCCCGTACTGTTCCAGACACGAGCACATCGCCATCTTCCGCTAATTCATTCACTCTAGCTGCGATGTGCACAGCGATGCCTTCAACATCGCCTTCTCTTAGCAGGCACTCGCCAGAATGTAATCCAGCTCGAGTTTCTAGTCCTAAAGTGCGAGCCTCATCACGAAGAGCGCAGGCGCACCTTACTGCGCGAGTTGGACCGTCAAATATCGCGAGCAAGCCATCACCTGTCGACTTTATCAGGCGACCCTTATATCTGGCGAGATCTGTTCTTGCTTTCTCTTGGTATTCATTAAGTAGCTTACTCCAAGCAAGGTCACCTAGTTCAGTCGCTCTGCGAGTAGATTCCACGATGTCAGTAAAAAGTACGGTTGTTAGAACTCGCTCAGATTCCAAAGGTTGCGGTACACTAGTCATGTCAGGCGAGACTTGCTTCATAAAGTCGCGTATGGAATGAATTACCGCCCTCGTCCCCTCGGGATCAACCACAAAATAATGATCACGGGCAGAAAGTTCGACGAACTGCGCTCCAGGAATCCTTTCAGCGATGTACTTACCTTGTTCAATGTCGGTACCTGATCTTCCAGCGAGAACAAGTGTTGGTACGTGGATCGTAGGTAGAACAGATCTGACGTCAATCTCCCTGTTCATTCTGATTAGAGCAGATGCGGATGACGGCGAACCACCGAAAGTGACGAGACGGGCCCACCAGCGTTTGAACTCAGGGTCGTTTGCCTTGCTAGGAGCGATCCCGGCTGCCCATCCATCAGTTAGACTGGGCTTGCCCCATTCGTCTTGAAATTTGCGGATTTCCTTTTCGGAATCCTCAAGAGTGTAACCCCATGGATAATCCGGTGCATATAACTCCCTTGCAGAGCCCCCGACCAATATCAATCCAAGGGTTCTTTCTGGATGAGCGGCAGCGAATAATATACTCATGGCTGCTGACTCGGAAACTCCAACCAAGACCGCTTTCCTAGATCCTTCTGCATCCATAACCGCCCTAAAGTCATCCATTCTCTCTTCGAGTGTAGGTATGCCCACATCCCGGTCAGAAAGACCAACTCCGCGCTTGTCAAACAGAATCACTCGTGCGAATGAAGAAACGTCAAGCCAAAATTTTGTGTATTGTGGTTCTTCCCACCAAACAGCAAGGTGGGTAATCGATGGCAAACCATAGATTAAGTCAAGTGGTCCGTCTCCAACAACTTGGTATGCAACATGCACTTCCCCGCTCTTTGCGTATCTAATTTCAGGGGCATCCATGTTAAGGTAGAGTTGCCACGCCGAATGAATATAATCATATCTTGGATCTAGCAGATTCTGCTAAGTTAAGAGACTTGAAATAGCGTTTTTCTCATGTAGCGATAGTTAGAATCCAAATTCCTAACATTTTTGTACCGCGTCACAGTGAGCAAACTTCAATGACCAGAGCTGAAGACTTGATCAGTAAAGCAGTGGAGTCAATAAACAAGCATGATATCGATACCCTATTTGCATTATACGATCCTCATGTCCAGTATTGGAATCCGGTACGTCAAGAGATAAATGGAAAAGATGCACTCCGAAAGGTAGTCGAATCAGTATTCAAAGCGTTTCCCAACGAACAAATACAAATCAAAAATGTATTAGTTCAGGGAGATTCGGCAGCGTTCGAAGCCTTGGATTCAGCTACATTCACCGCTGTCCTCGAAACGCCGCGTGGAAATATTCAACCTACGAACAAGTCATATAGAGTACCATTCTTAGGATTCTTACGATTAAACAATGACGGACTAATTGCAGAGCAGCGTGATTATTATGATAGTCTTTCATTTTTCCGTCAGCTTGGTATTGAGCTTAGAGGCTGACAGTTTCTCTGACGCTGAAGACATGCATTTTCACAGCCGCCTAGTTCATGTCCCTTAACTTAACTGAACCATAAAATGTGTAGTCGCTAAAAGATCCCCAAAGGAGTCTTCTCGAAAATTGCCAATCAAAAGCAAAACGGGCAGTGTGGTAACACATAGATTTGAAAGCACAGTCCTGAAATCTAATCCGCTCAAAGATCCCTACATCCGGGACATTACTGTCTATCTCCCTTCAAATTATTCGAAAAGCAACTCAAAGGGATACGTTACTGTGTTTGGCGTAGTTGGTTTCACTGGAACTGGGAAAATGGTGTTCAATGCAGATCCTTTGATCGAACCCCTCAACAGACGAATGGACCGCCTAATTTCAAGCGGAAAGTGTGGCCCAATGATAATCGTGATGGTAGATTGTTTCACTCGCTTTGGGGGAAATCAATACATCAATTCGTCGGCAACGGGAAGATATGAGGACTATATCACTGACGAAATCGTCCCCTTTATCGAGAAAGAGTACAACGTCGCTTCAAAAGCAGTCTGGGGGAAATCATCCGGCGGATACGGCTCGATTGTGCTTGGGATGCGACATCCAAAAGTCTTTAGTGCCCTACTGATCATTCAGGTGATTCTGCTTTTGAGTACTGCTACCTAAATGATTTTCCAAAGGCGCTAGAGGCATTCAAAGAGGCAGGAGGACCAAAGAAGTGGCTTGAAAATTTCTGGGCGCATCCTGAGAAGAGAAGAGGCAAGTTCCATGAAGCACTCAATACGTTTGCTATGGCCGCTCATTACTCTCCGAATCCAATATCAAAAGAGCTAGGAGTAGACCTTCCCTTTGACCTCGAAACCGGAGAATTAAGAGAAGATGTCTGGAGGAGATGGCAAAAGTGGGATCCAGTTCGCATGGTCGGAAAGTACAGGGATAATTTGAAGAAACTCAAATTCATCTACATTGATTGCGGTACTAAAGATGAGTTCAATTTGGTCTGGGGCACTCGGATTTTGCATTCAAAGCTAAGCAAAATGGGGATAAAACATCATTACGAGGAGTTCGACGACGGCCATTTGAACATACAATATAGGTATGATGTCTCTCTCCCACTGATTTTCAAAGCTCTATCCAAATAGTGTGAGAGTTTCGTCTAAAACATAGTCGTTCATCACAGGCACTCAGTACGCACTGGACGCTTTTTGGGAGAAATACTGAATACCAAATATGCAAAATGATGAAGGATGGACAACTAAAAATTGAAGCTACTGGGTCATGTGAAGTACATTCGCAGATATCCAGTCAAGAGTATGAAAGGCGAGGATCTCGAACAGGCTCGAATAGAATCTAGTGGTATCGAAGGAGACAGGACATACGCATTCATCGATGTCAATAGCAAGAACAAAACCTTCCCGTGGATGACCGCTAGACAGGCTCACGAAATGCTACTCTACATTCCCAGTTTCACCGAATGTGGCACGATTCAAGTCAAATGTCCAGATGGAAGACTCTTCTCGCTTACAGACGTTGAATTCAAAGACTATCTTGAACGAAAGTATGGGTACAAACTAAGTCTAAGATACGACAGGCAATCACACTGCTTTGATTCAAAACCAATATCCCTCATAGGTCTTGATACCGTAAGATCGCTTAGCAAAGAAACTTTGCTTGACCTAGATCATAGACGCTTTCGAGCAAATCTCTACGTCGAATTTGAAGAAAGAACCCCATTCTACGAAGATTCACTTGTTGGAAGCACGTTTCAGATTGGAGAAACCGCAAGAATCAAAGTTGTCAAAAAGGATTCTCGTTGCGTCATTCCAACTCTTGATCCGCTCACTTCGAAATCTTCTCCAATAGTCCTTGAAATCATTCAAAAAAAGCACAATGGATGTGCTGGCATATATTCGCTTGTCGAGCAAGAAGGAATAGTAAGGCAAGGGTATCGAGTTTCGCTTGTTTAAAGGATTCTGGATCCATAATTTTCTCGCAATCTTCTTTTTAATTAGTAAGCAACTCTCACGAGTGGCGACAGGATGATGATACATTGATCAGAGGAGACTGGATCAAACCGGCCGACAAGGGAAACTTTTCGAATGGATCTGAGCGTAGAGAAAATCTACGTCCTTGCGTTTTGTGTGAATTCGCGCTTAAAAATGCCGAACTAGACGATAAAGGTTCCAAAGACGAAGAGATATTCCTCTTTCATCTAAAGATGGAGCACGACCTAGAAAGGTAGCACAAGTCACGTAAATCGACGCTTACAAATAATGAAAGTAAAATCGACCGAAAGCGAGGGCACTTTCGGCTGCTCCCAAGGGAGCCCATGTAGGGCGTTTACCAAGATTATTCAAAGGTAGTTCTTTGTTTCTTTGAGATAATTTCTGAAGAACCACTGGCAGAAAGGGTTTCCGTTATCTTGAAGTTGCGATCTCTCAAGAGCATTATAGTAACCAAGTCTACTCGCATACTCTATATTTAGCATTGGATATCCCTGTTTGTTTAGGACAAAATTCATCATCAATCTGCTTACTCTTCCATTCCCATCAGTGAACGGATGAATCGTGACGAATTTTAGATGGACTAAAGCTGCAAGCTCTACGGGATGAGTTTTTGATTTTTTGCTTCCATTATACCAGCTAAAGAACTCTCTAATCAGTCGTTGCAATTCGACCGGAGACGGAGGTATGAATTTGCTTCCTGCAATTCTCACTCCGTGTTTTCTTATTTGCCGAGCTATGTCAGGTTTCGTTGCTTCGAAGAGTTCCTTATGCCAGTATAGTATTAGCCCAAGGGATAGATCTTTCTCGTATCGAAGCATCTCCAAAAATACTCTTTGGTGTGCCTCAGCTTCCCTGATGTCGGAGATAGGTTTCCCGTTTGGAGAGATGCCGTCCTCCAACAGTTGCGCTGTTTCTCTTAAACTCAGTGTCGACCCCTCTATTCTTTGAGTGTCGTAAGTGAACCTGACTGAGAATTCCCTCAGCGATTTTTCAAATGCTGTTTTGGGAACTATTTTGAGTTCGCGGGCGTAATTGAGCTTGATTTTGTCGAAAGCCTCGAACCACTTTTCTTTATTTATCTCGTATACGAATTGCTTTTTGATCGTATCAATGTTCTTTGGGATTGCTCGACCTAAGTACTTTGACTTCTTGGTTACCATTCCCCGTCGCCTTATGGAGTGCTCAAGGTAGTAATATGTACCTCCCTTGACATTTCTTCTTACTATCGTTACCACGAATTTCGGGTTATCACTACATATTGATAACATTTTGTTTAGAGACTAATATGTGGTGATAACTAAACCAAGAGAACTCAAGAGGGACTAGAATCTAAATCTAGATGACTGAAAGATTCCCATTGGAATACTTTTGAAATTGCTACTATTCTATTCCACATGACAACAAATTTCAATCCTCAGAGATTGAGGGTGGAGGGACGTCTTTAAGCATCATAAGCCTGTGCTTTTGTCTCGTTCTTCCTCATTTTGAAAAATCTCTATATCCTGTGCTAAGAGTTCACTTTTTCATCAGTGCACTGACTTTAGGATCTTTGGATCTCAGACACAGATACACTATGACAAAGTTTGTGTGCATGTGCCCTAATCTTATCTCTTTTGATTTGAGCCAGAACTGCATGTCAACACGCTTTGCAACAATCTTGCCACGCTTGACAAAACCGTCTTCTTGGCAAGTTTCCAGAAGTCTTCAGAAGATCTTCCTGTTTTCGGATGGATGTTTTCCATATATGCCTTTGAATGTCATTGATTGGGCATTGCTGTAAATCAGAAAAGTAATACGTTCGTTTCACGGGCAGATAACAATTGAAGCTGAATAGGTTCAGGAAGTGTCAAGCCTACATTTGGCAAGCCATATATTCTAGATATTCCAGATAATCCTAAATGCCAACGATTCTTGTGAAAGGCGTCTCGGAAGACGCACTAAAACGTCTCAAAAAGCTCAAAGTTGAGCTCGATTGTGACACGTGGGCCGAACTTCTGGATAAACTCTCAGAGTCAGATCGTAGAGTCACCTTGACCAAGAAGGAGATTTCGGAAATGAAGCAGGGCGTAACGGAATTCATTGCACTAGCAAATAAAGTCTCTAAGAAATGGCACGATCGTCCCACAGTTCTAGAAGAATTTAGAGCGTCAAGAAAACATGAGTGAAACCAAAAGAGTTCTCACTCTGGATTCTAATATTTTTGTCGGATCTGCAAAAGCGGACGAACCCTATCGCAAGCGATGCTTGGATCTCCTGAAGTTGATACCTGAGAGCTTCATTCTATCAGAGCCGAGCATAGTCTATGAGGAAGTATGCGGGACAGTTGCAAGGCGGATTGGAACACCTGAAGCACAAGAATTTGGCGAAAAGCTTGACAGACTTGTGCATTCGGAATTACTTTTTGTCTGTGATCGGTCTTTTTGTCTTTCCTCCTATTCCTTGTGTTCGGAATATCGGATCTATTCAATAGACGCTCTGTATCTCGGCACCGCAATAGGCAGCGGGGCGATTTTGGTTTCACTAGACGATGAAGATTTCATAAGCAAACTCAGAAACAATCGGCACAATATTGAAGCGTATCATGTTTCTGACTTTCCTTATTTTTGACGGACATGGCGCAGGGGCGTTCACTGTAAACGCGTAGACGACCACTGGTCGGTGGACAAACTGCTCAACCTCGGAAGCCAGCGACTGGTTCTCTCAAATCATTGCTAGATGACGAAGCACTTACGGGTCCGACAGAAGAGTTATGTGGAGCTGCCGTCTTTCAAACACAAGTCGGACGCAATACATAGGAAGGCCTGAGATTTTGGAGTCAGTTTATCTTTGTGTGCTCAGGGACGAAATGATTGTTTACAAAAGATATTTGGGACAAACAGGAACCTCCGAGGCAATTCATAGCCTGCTCGGTAATGGAGAACTCGTGCCAAGTGATTCATGGTCTGAGGTAGGTCTCATATATGAAAAATACAACATAGATGACTTGAAGCGCAATTGGGACAAAATAGTAAAGTCAGAAGGTGGTTTGGAAAATCTGGACAATGTTCCTACAGAAGGAACGTGGGGAATTCTCTACGAAAATTCAGTTTGAGCGGGTATCGCATTGAACAAAGGTCGAGTTTTTTATTCTGGTCTTGGCTTGAGTATAGCAGGGGCGATTAGCGACTTTATCTCCGCCTCTTTGATCTTGTCATCCACGATGACCTCATCTGCTGGCAGTATGACTGTGATTTACTCTTACAACACTCAGGAGTTGGCATGGATCAGTTCTCTCTTTGTACTTGGAGGACTGATTCTAGCAACGGGAGCTTTAGGCGTCTCAAGCCTTGGAATGAAAAAGATGCGAGTTATGGGTTCGTTGATGGCACTTTTTGGAGCTATAATGATCGGTTACGGTTTGTTCATGTTTGAAGGAATGAGTCCTCCTATGATGGGATTTACAGATCGGTTTGCATTAGGTGGCGCCATGCTACTAATCGGGGCACTAATGATTCTGAATGGATATTGGATGACGAGAAGAAACCAAGCTCCGCGCGTGGCAAGAGATACGATGGCGCAAAAAGATAACCACCTCAAAACAGCCTATTCTCTAACATTCCAAGAGTGCAAAGATATAAGGGGCCTATTCGCTAACATGAGAGAGAAATCTGTAAGTGCCATAACATGAGAAAATATACGATTGAATACGACGCAGAAGCAGACGCTGCTTACATC
>JARCRS010000200.1 GCA_029850555.1 archaeon
AGTCCTAGGAGCGCGGTAGCAGATTCTCTTATTTTTGAGAAGTAGGCGGCTTTGTCTTTGCTTAGTCAAAATTCAGAAGGCCTCTCACTCGACCTTAAAGTTGGATGCTTGGGGAGCGCTAGACTTGGTGCAATTGGAAAGATAATTTGGCAAAAGTAGTTTCCCTTGTTACAAAGTCAAGACCTTTCCTGATTCTTACTCACTTTATAAATTCCGTTGAAGGAAGAAAAATCTCCATACATTATTCTACTCTAGACTTATGCAAAATCGAGATTTTTGAGCGTGGTTGAGTTCGATTTTCTGAGCACATTTGCCAAACTCTAGCTACTATAGTTAATTCCAAAGTAATTGCTTATATTTCCTAGAGAGGTATTAATACACCATTTCTTAGACCACAACTTGTGATTTCGTATGTCTACTAAGGCATCAAAGAAATCCAAAACTCGTCGGCTCAGAAACTCAACAGACCTTGGAGATACTCCACAATGGGCCCTGAATGCTGACCAAGCTTTTTTAGAGCGCAAACTCGAGATTGTTAGAAAGAGAAAGAGAGCGGGTAAACCTGCGCATGGAAAATATGAAAATTACGAATCAAATCTAAACGCTAAACTTTCTCTTGTGGATCAAGAAATAGCTAAGCGCAAACGGACAAGAGCTAAGAAAGAGCTCTAAGAAAGTAGAAATCTTCCCAATCTTAGAGATAGCAAGACAAAAGAAAGAGCTGTAATATTAAGTTCGCGTATTCCAAGCAGAAAATGCGCTTAAGTGGGAACGATTTGGCACGACGGTCGCAAATTTGATAGCGCGGAGATAGATTGTATTAACGTCTTTGCTGATATTGGTTTCACTAAGAACATATCGACCCCACATGCTTCAGCCTCTCTTAGGACTTCACTAGCCGCAGTTAACATAATCACTTTGGTTGATGGTCTCAGTGCCAAAATCTCTGAAGCTGCCTGTAGGCCGCTGTATCTAGGCATGTTATGGTCTAGCATCACAATCTCTGGTCTTTCATTGATGAATTTTGAAACTGCATCACTACCATCCCTTGCGCTAATAACTGCAAGTCCTCTACTCTTTAGAACTTGGCAGTACATTGTGCGAAGGTCATCGTCATCATCAGCCACAAGCACTTTCAAATTAGCGCAACGGGCCTCTCTTTGCGTTGGTCTTTCTTCTATTTGGCAAGGCCGGCCTCAAGACCCGACCAGATGGCCTTATGAAAATCTAGCGTTCAAATATTGACGATTTACTGCGAGAAAGATGCAGAGTAACCCTTAGTAATGAATTAAATCACCAAAAACCATGCCTTTTACGCCTAAATTTGTGCGTGCCTAAACTACTAAGCTATTTTTTGACAAAATCAAGAACCACCGAGGTGATATTTCCTGATTTAAGAATCGAGCTTACTTGTGCTCGTCTAGATCGCGCATCATCTGGTCGAACTGCTCTTTCATGATTTCTCCGCGAGCATACCTTTGCCTTAGAACTTCCTTAGCGTCTCCCCAGTAGTAACCATGATAGTGCCCACGCCAGCCCCACCAGCTGCCCCAGAATGCTAATCGAATTATGAAGAACACGAAGATAAAGAAGAACAGGAAACCGAACGGGAAAAAGAAGAATCCAAATGGTCTATAGAAGAAAAATGGCGCGTGACCAGTTGCGAGGGCTATCCCCCAGAATGCGAGACTTCCCACCACTAGCAAAGCAAGGAGTCCGACTATTACCCAACGAAAGAGATGTATTCGATGACGGCTTCCGTCGTATGTGGTATTCAATTCTTTCCCAGATCCTAAGGATTGTACGAAATGGGCTCGCATATACGTATATCGGACATCCGATATCGGAGAGCCGATATTCTTAATTGAAAGAGCACTATGAAAGGCTTTGAGATCTAATTTCAGATGTGGCCATTTCGATTCATGATGCACCAAAAGCGAGGGTTACGGATGTTGATTCTATCGATGCTTTCTTCCTCGCCAAGAAATGGAGTCGAAATCATGGATGAGATCGAAATTACAACTCACGGCTGGTGGAGGCCCTCGCCAGGCTCTGTTTACCCAGTTCTTGAGCAGCTCTCAAAAGAGGGCCTGATCAAGAAAAGAGAGGATGGGAAGTATGAGCTGACGCAAAAGGGGGACAGTGAGATTGGGGAGTGGCCGACTTTCGGTCCTAGGAGATCCAGACCTCAATCGATCGAAGACATGCTTCGAGAGATAAATTCGTACGTTTCTTATTTTGAAGAGCTAAAAGCCTCTTCTGATCCTTTAGGCAAAAAGAAAATCGCAGAGCAATCTGAGAATATCCGAGGCCTAATCGACAGAATGTCAAGACTTGCTTAAGGAAAAATGAAATTTAGAGCAATCCAAAACTAACCCTTCGAGTCTTTTATCAATCAGATCCATAGAAAAAAGTCAAATGGAGAGAGAAAATCGGATTCTCTCTTTCCATTCTACTTCACATTTTACATTGTGACTGTTAGTAGTTTCTTCAGATTTTCGTTGTCCTCATTGAAAGCGAGACCTAGGAGTTGCAACACTGCCCGTTTCACAGAGTCGTCGTCCATTCCCATTCCTACAAAGTTTCCAACAACTGTGACACCTGTCTTATTCCCCTTGGGAGTGTAGTATTGGAATGCCTTTGAGCCAGCCATGGGTCCATCAATATATTCCTGCACGAAACCGAAAGGTGGAAACATTGTCATCTTGATTTTGTTCCTCACTGGAGGCAGGTTTTCCATTGTAACTTCGTTCTCCACTACGACTGTATTTTCGCCTTGCATCTCAACACTGATTCTCTTGATCGCCCTGTGTTCGTGCTCATCTTCCGCTTGCAAGTACTTCCAGATTCTTTCTAGCGGCGCATCAAATTCCGATCCCTCGTCCAATACGTATACCATTTTCTAACACCGGTACTCAGTTCAAGAAATCATGTCGTTATTATTCTTTGTCCGAAATTGGGCTAATTCTTTGAATATTTTACACCCTGATTCTCCTGAATGCCATAATTCTGATGAAGACTATCCGTAGTGTTATTAGATGTAAGATTGGTCGCGTATAATGGTATAAGTAGCCCGTATCTAACCTCAATTTATGGTCACTTCACTCTCGAAACATGACGCGGAAATAGTCAAGGAACTTCTTGCTACGCGTGCTGAAATAGCTGCTCGGCTATTATCAGAGAAATTAGGAATTTCTCAGAGCGCCACTCATCCTACACCCAAAGATTGGGGAAGGGAATACTTGGCAATAAGTTACTCGTCAACCTTGGAGAAATATGGCTGGAGACAAATAGAATTTCTAATCGCTACGGTGGGCGGACGTACGATGTCCATAGGAAAAAAGCTGCTAAAACGCGATCAGGTTGCTTACGTAGCAAGAACAATAGGACAGTTTACCATTGACTTGAGGGTAGAAGTATTTGTCCGAAGTAATGATGAACTTGTCAACCTAATCGAAGAAGTGAAGGCCATGCCTGGAGTCAAGGAATTGATTTGGAGCGAGATCATACAAGTCATAGGTAGGAAGAATCACATACCAGAAGAAACACTTGCTGTGCTGAAGAGAAAAGAAGCGGTAAAACCGATAAAATAAAGACACTAAATCAGTCGTTTGATAGTGTTTGTGCGTTTCTATAATCTCTTAGAGTGGCTACTAGCACATCTTATCGCTTGAGTAGAGCGCTCTCTTGACTGCCTTCTGAGTGAGAAGGACTCTTGTTCCCTTCGTATTGTGAAACCGCGTTTTCTTTTTTCTCTAACGCAAACAAATCCACGCTATCCACAAAAAATGTAGGAAAAAGTGTTTTTCTTCGCATCAAATTATGGGAGGCTCCTTATCATTATCCGTAGGAAGAGGTTTTGAAGAATTAGCCTTCAACACGACAAAAGAGACAAACAAAACTATCGCAATACCCGCCGCTATGTACGGGATCTTGTTTATCGTCAAGATAACACTTTGTGGATTCATTATTCCTCCCAGAACTACCGCGAGTATCATGACTGCAATAGATAGGTAGAACAGAGCCTTGTAAATTGGATCTGGTTTGAAGTGTTTCGCTAGATGCTTTCGGTCCACCTCTCCTCCAATAAAGTTCAGTATGATCCCAAATGCACCAATCGCGACCGGGAGGTCAAAAGAAAGGTCGATTGGACGGATCGTCAAGTCGATAAACTTGTAAAGTCCAAGAGCTGAAAAAAGTACAAGCATAAGAGTGAGGCCGAGAGATCCCACAAAGATTCCTAGATCAAGCAATCTTCCCGATAATGCAGGCCCATAGGTTCTCCTCCATGGCAGTAGCGGCCCACTTGGTTTCAAGTCCTTTGTTGTTTTCTTTGTCAAGATGTGTATCTCATTTTGAAGGAAGTATATTTTTTGTTTGGGATCTAGCTCCAATCTATTCCCTTCGTTATCGTATACGGCTCTTTTGACTAGCCGCGAAAATGGGAAGAGCCATTCAACACCTCTGTCTCTTGCCGTAGTCAGTGCGTCAAGGAGTGTATGTAGAAAAGCTCCTAAAGCGAGGAAGGGATTGATCAGATATAGCAACCCGAAAAACAGGAAATTATGAAGCAGCGCACGATGAACTTGCCGATTGCGAAACGACTCTTTGCTCAAGAAACCGTATTCTCTATCCAAGTCAGGAATCGCGGAACCGATTCCGACTAACAAGATTATGCGTGGCTCGCCAAAGAATACAGCTGCTATCAATACCCCAAACATTACGTGCGTGGTGAAATTCATTTTGCCCTTTCCTTCAAGCCTGATTCGTTCGCTCAGATAAAGAAAACGTGTCTCTAGCCAAAGTAGATCCCCGTGTCAAATCTAACAGTGACGACTATTTCCTCGAGGAGTGCAAAGCAAGATGGCTGACTGGTTGAAGCTCGTGGAGAAGAGAATCTTTTAGCTCTTCATAGAATTGGATGGTTAGGCCTCGGGCGATGCTTCAGCAATCGCTTCTGGTATCTGCTGCTGATTTTGCTCTTCGGGAACAGTGGAAGTAGCTGAAGCAATGAGCTTCAAGAGATCCTCTTTTGACCCTTTCAGAATTACACTGTCTCCGACGCCCTGAACGTGGTCTACGTTGATCAGAACTCTGGTCTTTCTGAAGCGGTGTCTCAAGTCGTGTTCTTCTGCGACATCTTTCTCCAACTGAACTTCAATGGAGTTTAATTTCCAAGTATTAACGTCGAATTCGGTGTCTCGTATCTTTCCAAGCTTGAATCCGTTCGACCCGAGTACTTCCAGCCCTACAATTTCATTTGTTAGCATCTTAGAAGAACATTCTCTTGCTATTCAGAAAAGGACTTCTCTCCTAAAATCTTTTTGTCAGGGCATTTGTAATACAAAGTGACGATGTATTTTTTCCACATCGAGGAAAAGGAGAAAACATGTCGAGAAAATATATCCAGGTTACTCATCGCATATTGCATGCTGACAATCCTAGCAACACAAAAACAACACAGCATGTTCGAAAAAATCGGAGAATGCCGCCTGAAAATTTCGTATAAATATTAGGTCAATAGTCTCTACACCTTAGGCGCTCACTTTGGCTGTAATGAAACCAGTCATCCTGAGGGGAATCAAAAGAGCTCTTAAGACCAGAAATGGAAAGAAGGTTCCCCTCTTAGCGGGGCACAAGTTACTCTACAAATGCAATCTCACATGTGATATGTGCCCCTTTTGGAAAAGGCCCGACGAAAAACTACTGAGCATCGAAGAGGAGGTCAAGATTATGGACTCACTCGCTAACGCAGGTGTTTTGTTCTATGGTTTTGAAGGAGGAGAGCCGCTTCTGAGGAAAGATCTGCCTGCTATACTCAAGGAATCTCATGAAAGGTTCCATACTGCGTTAGTCACCAATGGCTGGCTTTTGAAAAGCAGAATTGGTGAAATAGATAATTTCTTAGAGTCTCTTTTTGTTTCCTTGGATGGGATAGGATTTCTGCACGACAAACTCAGGGGAGCCACCGGTTCTTTTGCCCATGCTGTGGAGGGAATAAGAGCCGCAAAACGACACGGCTTGAGTGTTGCTATTAGCTCAACTATCACAAGAGAAAACTTTCACGAGGCTGAACAAATGGTAAGCCTCGCAGAAAATTTAGGCGTGAAAATAAACTTTCAGCCGGCTTTCAACTACTCAACGGCTGGAGCTCTTTCTCCCTATGGTCAGAAGCTCCTCGATACTCTTTCGAAACTGCTTCAGATGAAGAAAGACGGTGCTCCAATAGTAAATTCAGCGGACTACTTCAGATCTGTAATAAATTCATGGTACCACGGGGTTCCATGGACGTGCAAGCCCTGGCTTACGATAAACATCAATCCTCAGGGTAGAATAGTGATGCCCTGCTATGTTCTCCAAGAATACGGGAGTGACTTTAGCAAACCAGTATGGGAGCTTAACATCACTGAGCTATGGAATACATACGATTGGCAAGAGTACGAAAGCTGCAACAAATGTGCTCTGTCCTGCTATGCCGAACCTTCCTTGTTTTCATGGACCAAGAGAGATACTGTAAAGGACTTCATATTCGAGCCAGCGATCTCGTATGCCCGGAGAGGTCTGCACCAACGCCACCCAAAAGAGAGTGAACCTAACATCGCTTCCCTGCCAATTGTCAACTGAGACAAAAACTTTTTGTTTACGACTGTTCTCTTCCTCAGATCAGGATGATTTTTTTGGTTTTGCGGTTTTGCGCACAAAGCTTTACTCGTAATCACTTTCTCGGTCTGTTTACTTCCCAATGCGCTAAGGAATCCATCACATGTCTGTCGTTCGGCTGTAAAAATCATGCAAGTATAGCTTTGATCTCTCGGTTACGAGCTAGAGCGACGGAAACTAGAACATTGTACTTTCGTTTAGAAAGTTGAGAGACAGCCACGTGCCATGTGTCTCAGGTTGAGAAGAACGAGCACGCTCAAGCTAACGAAAAATTGGGCCGTAATCACATTCCAATGTCCGGCGTGGCTGCAGCACTGATGCAGCTAAGCATGTAAAAATTTTAGTTGGGTCGAATGGAAAGCTTCTCATTGGATCTTTGGCGAAACGAATGGGTTAACGGAGAACCATTGGGTAATTCAGCCATTTCTTCCAAGCGGCTGAATATTCGTGTCAATCCTATACAAAGAATCGCGTGGTTGACCTTTATAGTACGTGCTACCCATTACGGATAAGGAAAAAAGGTAGTAACAAATCATGTTCTCAATAAAAAGGAGAAGCGAAAATGCTGGAATAGGAACTATAGGCGTCATAATAGTTATCGTTCTTGTGATCGTCGTTCTTGCGTACTTCGGAATCTGGGGACTGCACCTCTAGCTTCAAAAACCGTTGTTATCTGACCCGCAAGTTATCAAGACTGCCATTGAGCATACTTTTACATTGCTCTGCCAGCCTCGTCGGTGAGGTCGGTTTGACTACGAATGAATGAAGATAAGGAGCTGCGTTTCTTTACGTTATCTCGTTAGCGAGGAGGCCGCTTAGGAGCCCAGTGTGTACAATTTTCTGGGGGTAGCTGAATGTCGAGTCAAAGTTAGGTGATCGAAGAGTTGACCGGAATTTTTTGCTTGCAAATCTCAAAGATGCAACTTGGTGCCCCGCTCTTGCAGAGATCTTTGATTTGCGGCTACCACGCCCTGAAACGATCAGTCAAGAGAATAAATCAGAAATGTCGGAAAACAGGGAGGTGTAACAAAACAATTGGAAGAGCTTGAAGCCTCGCAATCAACTCATCAGCATGATTTCTCTGACGGGTCGGGGCGATGCAAGTATTGTGGCATAAGATTCGAAGAGGCGTCTGAAGAGCAATCAAATCCTCGCCTGTAGCGAATTTATTGGTCAAAAAAGATAATTTATACGTAGAATGCCGATCATTGGATGCTTCGTTCTGCTCTAGATCTGGATTCTACCGTGCAGATCCACGAGTTCATTTTCGTGTTTCACTTTCAGCGACTTGGTCTTTCGAACGTGCATTGATTAAAGCTCTAGTAACGAGATAACGGTGGCACTTTCTTTTTCAACTGTGCCATTTTGAAGAAGTACGCGTGAATGAACTGAGTCTTTATTCACCAAGAAAACGAAACCCATATCGTCACACCACTGCTTTGAATCGGAAATAATTCGACTTACTATATCGGGTTGAATGTCTTGGAAAGAAAGTATGACTGTTTTTGGATCAAGGTCTTGACTAAGCGGCCCGGCTTTCAC
>JARCRS010000201.1 GCA_029850555.1 archaeon
CTTCGTAAAGCTTTGCCGCCTGATTTTCATCCAAAGCTACGATCCAGGGCATTGTTGGAACCGCAACGATAAAGTCTGCATTAAACGAGCGCTTTAATTCAGATGAGATCTCAATTATTGGAGCAATTGATGAAAAAAGACCGCTGATGTAAACTATTGTCGGAGGCTCTGACGAGTTGTCTTTCATCACATTCATTATATTTGAAAGCGCATTGTTTTGCTCGACGGTAGATATCATCCCTTGTTGAGCTATTCCCTCTATTTCGGAGAGTAAAGTAAGCCCTTGCTTTGAAAGAAGATCTCTAGTCGTTCTGATCCTATGACTGGGAAGCGGGACTAGCTTTTCTTCAATGACCTTCAACTGGCTTATTTCAGCGATGCCCAAAGCTGCCTTACGAGCTAATTCAAGCGATGTATACGGCCTATCAATTTCTTTGAATGAACTAATCTTATTTCCATCGTGGACGATGAATCCAAAGTTTGCTCCCAGGATCGTCAGAATGTTTGCGATTTGAAGAAATGTCGTGGCAAGTCTATCTCTATCAAAGTAGCTTTGGGAATTTGAATCTAAAACGAGATAGTAAGTTGCACCAATCTCTTTTGCCCGATCGTTTACAATCAATTCTCCCAGTCGGGCGGTTGCCTTCCAGTTGACGTGTCGGATGTCATCTCCTGAAACATACTCACGCGTATCAAAAAACTCTGATCCTATTCCAGGAAACTCTATGGGAGTCTCGCCTATTCCCCCTTTCTCAAGAATCTTTGAGCTGGTTAGAGCAACGTCGTATACCTTCGGATACACACGGTAATTCAAGGACAGATTTAGCTTGACATCGGTTTCAAAGAGACAAAGCGGCCCCAAGACGTTTGCTTTTACATGATCGACCTCATAAATTCCTGTGTATGGAGATCTGAATTCAAAATGGACTTTGCTCTTGTCTGTATTTCTCTTAAATTGAGTAGGATTGAGCTTGAGATAGGGAGTATCCGACGTTGAAAGAGTGACACTGCTCCTAGCTTTTATCGTGAAAGAGAAATCATCACCCGAGACCTCTCCCAAAGGTACTGATTTTGAAAGCCCAGAGTTCTTTGAATTTACTTGCTCGCGAGCTTTTGAATCCTTGCTAAGGACAAGAAATTTGTTCGGCCGGTAAAGGATTACAGCCATCCAAGCTAGTTCGCTATCAACTAGAATCAGCGTGCCGACGAAAAGAAAGAAAATGATAATATCGCTAAATAAAACGGCTGAAAAGGCGAGCCCGATTAAAATGGCAACTGAAAGTTTGCCTCTTTGAGTTAGCTTCAACTTGAAGAAAGTTGTCTCCTTAAGTCCTACTACTCTTTTGGGACTGGAACCTCAGCTAGCATCTGCGAGATTAAGCTAGAAGATGTGATATCCTCGGTGATTGCTTCAGGTTTCAGATAAATTCTGTGTTCGAAAACAAACGGGGCAAGGAACTTGATGTCATCTGGAATTGTATGATCTCGTCCTTCAAGAAACGCCTTTGCCCGAGCCCCCTTGTGAAGAGCAATTGAAGCTCTTGTACTCGGTGGAGTCTTTACCTTATCTGAATTCCGAAGATAGTTTGAAAGGGAAACTGTGTAATCTTTTACTGCGTCAGAAACGTAGATCTCGCGCACGCGCTCAATGCTTGAAACTATGTTGTCAGAAGTTAAAACGCGCTCGCACTTGTTTGATTCAATCTGATCTATTCTTGAAAGAATTGTCTTTTCATCTGCAATTGAAGGATAGTTCATTTCAACCGAGAATGCGAATCTATCTGACTGGACTTCGCTCAATGGATAGGTTCCTGCTGATCCAAAAGCTACCTGTGTTGCGATTACGATGAAAGGCTCGTTCAAGCGAATGGTTTCTCTCTCAATGCTGACCTGTCTTTCCTGCATCGATTCGAGTAAAGCAGATTGAGCTTTTGGCGTTGCCCTGTTTAGCTCGTCAACGAGTATGACATTGCCAAATATTGGACCCTTGCGCAGTTCGAACGTTCCTTTCTTTTGATCATAAACATACGTTCCCACAATATCGGCTGGCAATGTGTCCGGAGTCATCTGGATACGGTTAAACTCGCCACCGATCGTTTGGGCGAAGGCTTTTGCTAGCGTGGTTTTGCCCAAGCCCGGATTCCCCTCCAAGAGAACGTGCCCCTGGCTGAGTAGTGCCACAACAAGAAGCTCAACGATCTCCTTACGTCCTACGACGCTTTTCGAGATCTCATCTATGAAGCGATCACTCATGCGTAGTTCCAAATTTTTCCCTGTCCCTTCGTACCCGCTCAATGATGTCCTTGTTAAAGCTACTTGCTCTTGTCTGAATAATCGTCTTTGTCTTTTTTGAAGAAATGTTACTTGCCGTCATCGCTTGAACAATAATTATCGAGGCGCCGATGAAAAGAGCCGCAACGACATAGCGGTACGGCACGGAGCTTAAGTACGCATATGCTGAAAGGAGGCTAGATCGTACCGAAGCTTGAGAATTTGAAGGCCATTGAGACGTGTCAAGATAGACGGTCGAGTTTGCAAGTAGGTTGTTTACGAACACTTGATTGTTCGCATGAGTCCAAACAGAATTTATGAAAAAGTTAGAATCACCAATTACTATAACGCGACCTGCGCCCAAATTTTCAGATGCAATGAGAGGGAATGGACCACTGCCAGCACGTGAGCCTGAGGATGTTTTGGCAAAACTGTTCGGACTAGATAGCGCGATTGCGTTAGCGTAAAGCGGTGAAGTTATTGTCAAAGAACTTGGAAACGTGAATGCAAGCGCGACAACGCCAGATAGCAAACTATGGCCTTGATTACCGAAACTGCTGATCGGAGCTGTTGGCTGGGTCTCTGACTGCCAGTTATAGACAGGATCCTCTACTATGTTTCCAACGATTTGGATGTGTAGGCCGAGCCCTTGAAGTAAAGAGTTTGAAAGTGTGGTGGAGTCTGCAACAACAAGAGTTCCGCCATTTTGAACAAATATTTTTGCAAGCTCTATTGAGCTATTTGAGAAGGATGTTGTAGGAGCCATTTCGAGCATTATACTACCTTTTCTATTTTGAATACTTGAAAGCGAGTTTACTTCTTGAAGTTGATATTTCGAATTCAGCTCCTGCAAACCATTCCAGCCGTAATTGTTTGTGCTGTAAGGCGAGGAATCGGGAGCAAATGAAACAAGTGCAAGGAAAAGAATGATCGCGATTATGAAGGAGACTACAATTGAATTGAGTAAAATCTTTGTACCTTGCAACGAAATTTAACTCCACAGTTTCTTTAGATCGGAAAGAGCCTCTGCGATGCGTTGTTCATCCAATTGAATTTCGACTTTACTTTTCTCTCTCCCGTAAAGATAGTCCTCTGCTGTAAGGGCGATCTTTGCGAAGAGAGCGCTTCCTTCTCCCTTGTTATCTGACTTGACAAGCTCAATAGTCTCTTGGATCGTAGTACTTTTTGTAAATTCAATTCCAAATTTTCTCGACGCAAGCGACAATGCTTCAATGTAAGGCGTGATTATCTTTGGATTAGCTTTTCTTTTGAAAAGCGCTGTGCTAATTTCACTAATCTCAGTCTCAAGTGCTTGCTTCCTAGAATCATCTTTCGATTCTACTATCTTCTTGCCCTTCGCTTTTCTCTTTGGTAAGAGATCCAAATTTCGAATCTCGTAGATTCCAAAGACTGCGAGTAAAAGTGGGACACCTATCGCGATTGAATTGAAAACTCCCATGGATTTAGTCAATGAATTTGAAGCGATGTACGGCTGCTCTGGAGAAGCTATAACAGTAATCGAACCAGAAGTCACAAGTGAAAAAAGAGGAATTGGTATTTTCACATTGTAACTACCCTCGGCGTTCGAAAGAGTATGATAATTTCCCCAGGGGGTTTCAATTGTGACAATAGCATTTGATACTGCGGAGCCATTTGAGCTCAGTTTACCGGAAACTGATGTAGTTGTACCCGAAAAAGCGAACAGGAATGGATTTACCGAAAATTCAAGCGGGATTCGAGCAACTTCAATTGAGGTAAAATTCTGCGACGGGCCGTAGGTTCCACTAGGAGCAAAAGATGCGTAGATGTAATGGATCCCATCAGTAGCGTCTGCTGGAACGGTCAGCGTTTGAGTGAAGAGACCACTAGAATCGGTATTGGAGGTAAAGTTGGAATTGAATGAAGTTATTCTCACAGGAACGTTGATCAAAGGAGATCCTGATTTTGTTAATACATGCCCCTGAACCGTAAAGCTGAAAGTTGGATATACTGTGGGAGGATCCCCAACGACTATGATTGTCTGATTGTAGAGCAGTTTCAAGTATAGCGTATTTGACAAAGCCCCGAAGACTTGCGATGTAGAATTTTGCTTGACAGTTGCCCATATCGCTGCTGTTGATCCGTAGAGATATGGAATATCGAACGTTGTACTAAATGAACCGCCTGACTTTGAGTTGATGTTTCCGAAATAAGTGCTGTTGGCGTAAAACGAAATATTCTGGCTCGGAACCCCCGTTCCGTTTCTCAAGAGAGTTCCTGAAACTTGGAGCAATCCTCCGGTGAGGATTTGTACTTGTGAAGAAGAGATTTTGAGAATGGTTGAGCTTTGTCCCAGGGTTTGAGAATAAGAATTACACTGATTGGAAAAAGTGATGATACTAGACTTTAGCTCGTTCCCCCCAATTGAATATAATGAAACTTGAACGCCCGCCTGACCCAAAGAATTTGTGATGGGGCCTTGAAATTGTGAGAAAGTGCTGTTTGCGCTACGGATAGCCGAACAACCAACTAAAAGACTTTGACTGGCGTTGGTGTATAGCCCAGTTGTTATGTAGTAGTTGCTTTCATTCAAATCAAAGTATGCTGTAGTTAAAGAGTAGTTTATTGAAGCGAGTTCACCGTTTGCTTGATCAGCAATTCCAGCTATGTAACTTGGATAATTTTGAAAAGAGGCCGCCTGAATTGCGGCGGATGCATTTTTGAATGAATTTTGGGAGATCTGAGTTAGAGTTTGATTGTAAAATAGTGCGAGGTTCATTAAATTATAGTGTGATGGTATAACATTGGGGTTGTTTTGTCCGGAAAATGATGATTGAAGACCTGAGATGGAGATTGATCCTCCAAGAACGATTCCTAGAAGTACTGCCCCTATAACTGCAGATTCGATGATGAGCTGCGTTTGATGTCTCATTTTCTCTCGTAACTTCCCTTGCTTATGGATGAAGTATGGCGATTACTCGCTCAGAGACAAAATAGACGAAAATTCCTAGCAAAACTAGGCTGAGGTAATCTACGCGCGTCCTTATTCTTGGGTTCAGAACTAATCTTAGGACAAAGTAAATTATGACAAAGGAGCTAGCAAATATTCCAATATCTGTAACGTTCAGAAGTGCGAAAACACTGAGTGGAATCATCGATACAAGCGCGTAGAGAAGTACAAATTTCTGCCTAGAGTCCAAGAATCAGAATCAAACCCAATTATTTCATTTCATGCAATTAGCTGAATTGTGATGTGAGTTAGATCTCGTTCAGATATTTCATCCACAAGCCTGACCGCTTTTCCAGAAGCTGTCGCGACGACACAACATGCTATGCAACAAAGAGGAGAGCCTAAGCATCTTTTGAAGAAAGGAGAATCGGAAGTGAATTTGGGGCCCTGAATATTGATCTTTAGAATCGTATTTCGTTCATCCTGTTCTGAAAGCATGATAGAGGAAGCAAGGTCAGAGAAATTTATGATGGCTGAACGCAGCGAATCCTCTAGGTCGTCCCCCTGTTGAACTTTTGAGAGGCGAACAATTTCGTTCCCTGGCGGGACCAAAAGTAGACCTGTCTGCTCTCCGTAATGTGTGACAAATCTTCCGGGAGACTTTGAAATGGCTTGAACTAATTCAAGATTGGATGATCCGTTGAATGTAGTCTCGCCCTGCACAATAGGCGCAGCGGGAATGAAGGCTCTCACCTGTTTTTCATTTGTCGGGATAAAATAGGCTCGCTGTTCCAGCCGAGATTCCTCCAAGATCAATTCAATGTTGGAGACTGAATCCTCTAGGAGAGCTTTGTAGGCATCCTGAGGTATCGGCTCAGGCACGATTAGTACGATCAAAGCTCCCAGTATAGCAATGTTAAATCCGATCGCCGCAATCGGGATGCTCTGTGCAAGAGTGTAGCCAAGAGCCGATAAGGCTCCGCCGACTACGAGGAAATCGATTCCAATGATTGTATTTCTATCTACCAAGCACTTCGAACGCTCTTATTTTCCTCAGATGATGTCCTTTGAGACTTTGTAATACGAGTGTTTCTTTCTTAGGGCAAGGACGAGTAATATGAGTGTAACCAATGCTAGCGAGAGCGCTACAGGAACTAGTCTTATGCCAAAAGGGGTGTAATTTAGCACTAGTCCTACCAAGGGGACAATCGCAAGGCTGAGACCAATTGAAAGCGCAATACGAGTTAGTTCATCCAATTCTTTCTTTTTCGCATACAGAAATTCGATCAGAGAATAACCTGGAAGGAACAGAATCAATAATCCTCCAAAGACGTATCTCAGGTATAGAGCGACTCCGCCTGTCACGCTAATCAGCACTAGCGAAAAAAGAGTTGCAATGGCTGCTCCCCAGAACCAAAGTGAGTACGTCGAAACGGCATAGTTAAAGAAAGATCTATACGGAGTTTTTTCCTGAATTACGATTTTCTTCTTTGCCTCAAGCTCCATTAGTCTATTCAAAACACGATCACGTTTGTATCCTAGCTCTTGCGTTAATTCGTCTACAAGAGCGCCAAGCTTAAGATTGTTGTTTTGTGTGATTTTATCCAAAGCAAGTTCCTCAATTCCTCGCACTTTTTGCTTCGCCGTCTCTTTTTCGAGAGTTTTTCCCGTCGTAGAGAGGGCATTGATTTTCGCCGTGGAGGAGCTCACATCGCTCTTCTTTGAATCTCTCAAATGGTTGTTACGTTGAGCCATAACTGATCAGTTAGTCCTGTGTAAGAAAAGGAAGAAGATGAAGTGTCAAAACTCCACAATTCAAAGAGTAGTCTAAGATTTGTCCCGGTTTGGTTAACAGAAAGATTCATTGGTAGTGTTGTGTTCTTCCCATTATCCAAGACGTAGGAGTAACTTGAAATGATTGGGGCGTTTGCCGATGTCGTATTTGAGATTACGTAACTAGTGTTTATGACGAGCTTCACAAGTACTTGGTAATACTCGACACCTCCTTCGTGATTTCCGACATAAGCGTAGAGTGAGAATGCCTGTCCCTTTGTTATATTACTCGGATAGTTCGCAATGGTTTGTTGGGGTCCTAATATTCCAAGCTCTGAAAAGTGTTCCGAGTTTGATGGAATGATGGGTTGAACTGCAACAAAGACTGCGAGGATAGTGATAATCGCAAGAGCAATAATGCTTGTTTCTTTATCCACTATTCTCAGACCTCCTTACATTTTGGTTTCTGTAAAGATAGAACCAGATCAGGTGATAAATTCGGCCGCCATAAATGTAAACGAGCGAGGCTAAAACTAGTATCGCAGCCGCGCTTCCTATCGATTCCCCGTACAGAGTTTGCCGGGCGGAGGATCCCGCCTGCATGATGGCTGGAGCTTGTGCCGACACTTGATTTGCAATTTGAGTGGCGTTCAAAAGATCCGCTAGCGCCTGAGACGGGTTTGTCGCATTTTCAGCTTGTGCCTTTTGAACAAGGCCAAGCGAGATCTCGAGCTTTGCTATGAGACCTGTTACATTTCCGCCGCTTTGCTCTGCATTATGAGTTGCAATGAACGCTGAATTTATCGCGGAGTTTGCACTTGCAAAATCTGATGAGCTCGCCGCATTAGCTGCCTTTAGACCAAAGGATGCACAAGATAGGATTATGATTAGGAGACATGTAACTACGAGAAAGCTCATCCGTTTCAAAATTCTTCACGCGCATTAGTTTCATTGAGAGAGAAAGCCAACAAGCTTTCTCTAGACTCAAGGCAGGTTGCTTGATCATATTTAAAACTCACAGTTCGAGCCATGCGGCACGATCAAAGGCGAAACCCCAGGTGCCGAGGGAGAATTAAGCTACGTTTTTCAGCCAGATTGGCGAGAGGCTTTAGATTTCATTCTAAAGACCTCCATTTTGATACGTAACTCGGGAAGGACCCATTTGAAGAATACTACTTCAGTTGCAATTAGAGTACCTATTGCGGCTGCAAGGCCGGTGGCAAAGACGATATTGACAGTCCCAGCATTCGTGTAAACCCGCTGCCAAAGCCAAGGGAATTCAGAGGTCGTACCGCCAAACTGCTGGAAGGTATACCAGAAAATGACAGAGTATGCAAGCAATAAGCAAGAAATTACCATGCCAGAGACGAGCATTACCGTGCGCCAGAACCAAATGTTCCTAAAGAGAAAAGACCACATGCTCGTAGGAGTGCGAACGCCAACAGCAACAGATTTCCCGCTATTTTGCGGTGGCTTTCTTTGGGATACGGAGGTTACTTTAGGTCCGGATGAAACTTGGCACTTTGAAACTTCCAGTCCGAGCTCCCTCGCTGTCCCTAGATTAGCTGTGTGTGAAAAAGACAACTTGGAGACCGCTTTTCTACTGTATGCCTTAATTGGAGAATCATCAATGTCCATTCTACCGAGAAATTGATTTGTGCCGACAACAACATCTGAATTTTCTGCCGCTATCTCTCCGGCGAGACTCTCAATGTCTGATGATTTTGCTAATGTTCCGGGTAGCAAAGTTATGAGCACGTCGGCCTTGGTTTCAAGGGCAGTCTCGAATAAAGAAAGTAAGGCAGCGGAATCGTCAAGGTGGCTGGGAAGTGAAACTATCTTGCAGCCGAGAGCTTTCGCAGTCTTTGATGTTGAATCAGTAGAACCGTTATCGCAAACAATGATCTCGTCAACAAGACCCTGCAGCGGTTTTACAGTCTTTCCGAGATCTCGCTCGGAGTTGTACGCGGGTATTCCAACTACAACTTTTAGTTCTACTTCTTCTTCCTCTTCGTTCTCTTCCTTTATGCTATCAAATGAGGAGGAGGTCTTTTGAGTTTGCAGGGTAGGTCGCTATTCTTCAATCCCTATTCCTTAGATTATATTAAGCTATTTTCCCTTAGATACTGAATGGGTTTAGCATCTCGCCCTAATGATGAATTGGGAAACTAGATTTGGACTCCATTCTCTCAATTTTTTTAGACCACGACGTCTCTCTTCCTTTGAGAAAGAGTTGCATTTCGTATTTCGTAGAGCTTATCGGCAAATGGTTCTAACTCGACTACGTCATGAGATGCGATAAGAATTGCCATCTTTCTTCCTTCTTTTTCCTCCTGGTCCTGCTTACTTTTTAGGAGCTTCATGAGTTCATTTGTCTTTTCGATGTCTAAACTCGCAGTTGGTTCGTCAGCAATTAAAATTCTTGGATTCCTCACTAGTGCCCTCGATATTGCGCAGCGCCTACGCTCGCCCGCGCTTATTTGATAGATCATCCTATCCCCGAGTTGATCTATCCCGACCTCTTCCATTGCATGCTTGACTTTCTTATCTCGATCACTATTGTCACTATCTTCGAACAAATCCAGTGCTAGAGCTACGTTTTCAAAGACAGTCAGCGATTCCAAAAGGAAATCCTCCTGAGGAATGTATGATATGAGAGATCTTCTCAATCTATCTTCTTCTCTTGCAGCATTTTTCTTTGATCGAGGAAATATTTGCGCCCCGTCGATTGTTATCTTCCCGCCGTCCGGTGAAAGTAATGCTGACGCCATTTGTAGTATGGTGCTTTTACCCGACCCGCTCGGACCGATTATGGCAAGTAGTTCGCCATAGGGTAAGTCAAATGACACTTCGTCGAGCAAAGCCAAGTCTTTGTAATATCTCTTAGAGACCGAATCAAAAGAGATAGCAAGGCTCGCTCTCTCTTTGCTTTTGGTTTCTTCAGCTTCTGTTGCGAGTACCACCAAATATTTCACGATCCATCAAGATTGAAATTTTTAGATATGAGACTAATGCAAGAGCAACAATCACAGGCAAGGTGAAAAGCACTGGATACGCTTCCAGCCCGTACCCAAGAAAGGTGAGTGAACTAGAAAAATCAAAGAACTGAAAGACACCGAAGGAGATCAAAAGCGTACTAATCACTGCTGCAAGCAAAAGTAGGGAAATTGGCAATTTCAATCTTGATCTGATTGAAGATTTCGAAGGGGAGATCACTTTAAGCGCTTTGATCTCTTTTTTCAAGGAAATTAGGAGCTGTCTAGATAGAGCAATGAGCGCAAGGCAAAGTAGCACGAATACAATTGCAAACAAACCTATCGTGGATGTCACGGCTCCGCCTATCAAGAAATCAAAAGAGCCACTCTTTGAAGGTAATCCTATCCCAAGGCTGGAGTAATCTGAAACTGGCACAGATCCAAGACTAAATGGAATTGCGGGAAAGTTGAAACTTGCTGATTCAACGGATTTTATAATTGAAACATTATCTTGGAGCAGTATGTTTGTCCTCGCATCAATTACGCTGATAGTATAGTTATGATTTGACTGCACGGGAATAGAAAGCGAAGTACTCGACGTGGATCTTGAATAAATAACCTCAGAGCTGTTCGCGTCCTCGACATTAATTGAATATGAGCCCAAAAGTTCGCCGGGAGAGGAAATTGAGACATTCAATGTCGAGTTTAGGTTTGAAAAACTAGAGCCTGGGTCAAAGGTAGCGTTTCCGATTATCAAGAGCTTTGTAATATTCACGCCGCTAGTAAGCTCAAGGGTATACAATCCTTCGATTACTTGAAAGACCCAGTAGTCAGTTGTTTCGTTGTAACTTTTAGGAGATATAGTCTCGTTTTGCGAACTGAGTAATTTTGGATAATTGCTTGAAGAGATAGAACTATCATTTTTGACATACAAGAAAGATTGTGTGGATCCTGTTTGAACCTTTGATGAAGCTTGAATTGTAGTATCATTCTTGCTCGGGGTGAACTGAGAAAGAGTAGTTTTGATTCCATTTTGATCAAGAACGAGAGTGTAAGACCCAAAAGGAATTAAAAAGTTGAACGTCCCTTGGGCGAAACTCGAATTCGACAATACAGATAGGACATTGTGTGTATAACCAGATGAATCGACCACATCAATACTTCCGGGCGCTCCGGAATAATCTAGCTTTACAAGATAGTTTGACCTAACCAAAGATTGGATATCGAGATTTGAAAGATTTTTCGCGGGCGCAACTATGGCATTGACGACACCGCTTGGTAGACCGTTGATTTCTTGCCCTAATTTTATCGGCACCAAAGCTTCGTAATCTCCTTCATTGCCAAGCGAATAAATTCCCTTTACTACCACGCTAAATGAACTGTTTGCTAGGGAGAGCGGATATTGTATTGTAAGTATGCTACCAACGTGAGCATTGAGTTCTTCGGCGGCTTTGGATCCGATAAGCGTCCAGTTCCCCTCAGGATCTAATCCTGTAGGAGTGCTAGCTACGAAATTCTGAATCGTCTCGTAAGGTAAGCCCCTTACTACAATTGGGTTATTCCCATTCACATTGGCAAGAGATACTGTCATTGGGTAAGCGGGAGAAGATGATGAATTGGCGAGAAGATTGTTGATACCCTGAGCTACTGTCTCGGGAACTGAGCTAGTGTAAATGGACCTCACATTTTGCTCGGTAATTACAATACCGCTCGTAAAGGGCGAGCCTGAGGCAAGCGAAATAGGGAGGGACTTGTTGTTTGTAATCGAGTAATCCACGCTTGAAAGCTGAGCCAGTCCGACCATTACGACGAGCGAACTAGCTACCAATATCAATACGACTCCAAGGAAATAGGCAACAAGTATTTTTCTCGGAAATATCTTGAAAGCGTCTATCCTCCTCCTTCTGTGCATTTGAGCCTCAATCACTTCCTTTTGCAGAGATTCAAATCGTTCAATTATTTTTAATCCGAGACGAGCCTGTGATTAGAGCAATGAATGAGATAAATGGAATCAACATTAGATAAATCCAAAATTGTAAGCTTAAGCCCGGAGTAAGGTACGGACCATGAAACAAGAGCGATGCAGAATACAGGGCAATTGAGGCAAAAAGGAAACCGAATGCGAAGGAAAGAGACGCGCAGGCAAGTGAAACTAGCATAAATGCGATGGCAATAGATGCCCTTCTTTCAGCTTGGCTCACTCCAAGATGAGTGAAATCTATCTCCACTGTCTTCATTTTTCTTCCAATAGAAATCCCAGAAACGAAGGCAGTAAGTGCGAAACCAAGAAAGAGAGAAATCACTACTAGAAAATAGCTATTTTGAGTTTGATTATAGATTGAAAGTAAAAGTGAAGCAAAAGCACTTTGGTTTGGAACCGAAAGAAAAGCAACTGAAAGCTCGAAAAACGAACTCAAGACTAGTGGGATTGTGAGTATTGCCGCTCCGTAGATTGAAAGGAGCAAGATGACGTTCAGAACCCCAAACTCTCCGCGCGCCAGCAAAAGAAGTATAATGCTTTGAGATCTGCCGGGGGAGAGTTTTTCGTCAGCTTGTTGCAAAAAAGCGCACCGCCTGTGTTCTTGTACTAGATTTGAAAACTCTTTTCCTTTCTTCACCCTGTGGTCGTGAGCAAGAATGCCGTGTGACTAGAAGTTCATCTTGACAAGCGAACCTTCCGAAGGTTGAAGCTCGGGGAGAAAGAATATCGGAGAGACAAATTACAACGGTTCCTCGTACAAAAGCACAAATCGACAAGAGTTCTGGTAAGTTATCGTTTGACGACGTTAACCACCTGACTGCCATTGGAAAGAAGCGACTGAGCGCGAGCGTTATGACGTAAACCTTTAATGAATATTCTATGATATGATAAGATATGGCTCAATTGCTAATCCATGTCGATGAAGACTTGGCGAAAGAGATCAGACGAATAGTGAGGGAGAAGTACGGCGGAAAAAAGGGAGCGCTAAGTCTTGTAGTGGAGGAAGCTTTGCGGCAGGCTATTTTCCCGCCAGCCGAGATCTCGGCATCTACACTGCTTGAAATCATTGATTATGTCTCAAGGGCCTCAAAAGAAGGTCAACCCAAGGATCAGATTCTCACAAATGTCTTCCTAATGTTAGATAGAGAGTTTGAGCAGAGCATCATACGCGGAATGGGGGATATGAAAAAAGGAAGAGTTAGCAAAGTTCCTAAAGGCAAAGATCCAGTAGAATTTCTAGAAAAACTAGCCGAGAAGATCTGAGAATCGAGATTGTCCTGGGAAGTTAACTACTCAGAGGAATTTGTGGGAAAATTCCGCGAGCTAGGTTATGGCCAAAAAAACCTCATAGGGGACTCGATAAGGGATATCATTTCCTCTGAGGATCCTAGGGCACTCGCTCATCATCTAGAAAGGAAAATTTACTACTGCAGTTGGAGTCATCGAGTGCGCGCCAACCTTGTTATTGTCTTCAGAGTGTCAAAGAGGAAAATAACATTCATCTCCACTGGCACTCACTCGCAGGCGTATCGACCAAGATCGTAATAGGGTGGGTTCTGGTAAGTTATCGTTTGACGACGTTAACCACCTGCTCTGAGGATTACATCTACGCTTGTACTTCACCAGCACTGATATTCTTCACGAGTTCTTCATGGAGGTCGAACTCTTCCGCAATCCGTTTCGAGGAGTAGCCTTTTCGCGCAGATGAACTAAGTATTCTACTGGGACTCTCGTCCCCCTGACTACCGGCTTTCCGGCACATATCTTTGGATCGACGACGATCAGATCCGGTTCATTTTCAGACATGTCTTTCTGTCAAGCTGTAACTCTCTTCACATCTTTGAATTTGTCAAAGTCGCCATCGAAGCTATAGACTTCTGAAATATTTTCGCGTTCCATCACAATATGTGCAAGAGCATCGTTTATTCCCACATTATATGAACGCGAACTCTCTATCGATGTTTCGTACATAGCTTTGGAAGGCTCCACGATATCCAGGTTTGATAGATCTAGTAAACTGGAAATGATATCCGCGGTTGTGATAATGCTGGATCTGGATCCCAAGATATTGGCTATCTCAGAAATGTGAATCAGAGTAGTAGTAACTTGCTCCTCTCGGTTCTCTATTCTCCTTACAATGTTACGTGCGTTCTTCTTCAAAACCTCTATATCAACTGGAATGCGCTTTTTAGGTTTCAAGTAAGCATATAGAAAGACAGATGCGTCTATGAATCTCAAAGCCTTTTGCCCCTCAGTCCTACTTCTACTTCAGAAGGGCTTGTTTCAATGAACTATAGTCTGCGAAGGTCTTAGGATCGACATCCACCTCGACTGAGTCAAAAAACTCGGTGAGATTCACCTTGCGACGCGGCCGAATTACCAAGAAATCATCATGCTCTGTGATTACCACTTCTTGTTCGTCCTTGAGGCTTTTTGACCGCCAATCTCTAGGCAACGCAATTCTACCTTGTCGATCCACACGGCGCACGCTAATAGGCAACTTTTGCCGTATTCCCCTATTTCAGATGGGATTCCCATTATTTAATGGCTTCCCCTATACGAAGAAAAATCAGAAAAAGCCTGCACTATTTGGACCCGGCTCTAGGGGAGTTTTCTCTTCAGTGCTTCCAAAAACACAACATTTCGCGTACCTAGGCACACTTCGAAAAGATGTATCACTTAGAAAGTAACTTCAAATATGAAGAATCAAGCCTGTCGAGGAGAGCGTCCTCCACTTGTTGGAAGCCTGAGACATTTTTCCATTGAGTTGGTTCGAGAGAGCAAAAAAATCAATGCCCAATGGCAATAAAAAACACAGGACACTTCTAGTCTCGATTACGCTTGGAGTCGCCATAATTCTACGGCTCTATCCTACTCTGTTTCACGGCGCGCCCTGGGGTACGGACGGCTGGCCGCTCCTCAAGGATACGCAAGAGCTTCTATCAAATACACCAACCATGCTAGCAGGAAACTCTGCAACATTTGCAGACCAGTACAACGTCTACTGGCCGGGGAGCATCGTCTTTGGTGCAGTGAGCTCGTTGATTTTCAATTTATTGCCCATTGAGATCATGCCAATAGTTATCCCAATTGTTGCTGCTCTCTCGACGCTTATCCTCTTTGTTATCGTAGAGAAATTAACAGGAAGCACAATTGCCGCTTTCATAGGCTCTTTAATTTTCACGACATCTTCCTTTGACGCGATATTCACGGCATCGGTAACAAAAGAGACCTTTGCTTATCCGCTTTTCATGGTTGGAATTTTGCTACTTGCTTTTTCAATTAAACAGTTCAGTTTCAGGAATCTTGGATTGTTTTTTGTTGTTTCTCTTGCTCTAGTAATGGCTCATTATGCGCTTGCCCTAATTCTTGCGACTATTACAGGCTCTGTTCTGATCGCTCAGTTAGTAGTAAGTTTCTCTCGTAGCTCGCGCGCGAGCTTTGATTTTCGACTCTTAATTATGCCAATCTCAATACTAGCTGTGATCGGGAGCTATCTAGTTTACGCATTTCCCGGTTTTGAGATTCCTGTCAACTTATCTGATATCTTGTCCCTTTCTTCCTTCGTGATTCTTTCGATTGCAGTTTCTCTTTACTTCACTTTAAGCAAAGAGATTCCAATCAGATTACCTGCGCTGATACTGGCTGTTGCTCTCGCTTTTCTGACTTTAAGTACGCTAGTTCCGATAGTGCCATTTCAACCTGTGATTCCGCCTAGCATCGTGTTTGATGCGATCCCATACCTCTTTGTGGGTCTCTTAGCATTGTTCGGCTACGAATTGTCACACAGATTACTTTCAAAGGATCAATTTTCTTTTCTCGCTGTGTGGATAGCTATTCCTCTAGGTCTCTTTGGGTTTAGCGTGTTTGGGACTCCAGATGGGTTGGGTTTCATTTACAGGCTTTTCACTTTCATCTATGCTCCTGCAGCAGTCTTTGCGGGAGTTTCTCTTGCGAGCTTCGTCGAGAAAAATGAAACCGCGAAGTTAGCGACATTAACAAATTTCTCCACACTAAAGAAATCAGCAGTCGTCCTAGTTATTCTCATAATTGCAATACTATGTTCATATCAAACATACGCAGCAGTTGCTCAAGGACAAAATCTTCTGGGTGGACAGTGGGGGTACACTCCTAGTGATATTTCTTCGGCGGCATTTACAAAATCTAGCACAATACAAAATATGTCTGTCAGCGGAGATTCAAAGATACTTTATCTCTATGATCAATACTATGGAGTTAATGTGAGCGTCGCGAAAGGTTATCAAATCTTACTTCAAGGAACCACAAACGAATCAAACACTCCGCTTGTCACTGACGAGATCATGCTCCTAGACGGATACAATATTCAGTTGTACGGAAACCCTCTTCCTTTAAACTGGTCCAATAACCTGTTCCAGCATTCAAGTTTGATCTACACTAATGGCAACGATGAGATCTGGTACTGAGTTCTTACGAGTTTCTATGATTGGATTGATGGGCAACAAATGTTTCGAACTTACTTTTTGGACGGGAAAGCTCCGTCAAACCTGAATTTCCTCATTTTTGGACTTTTCTTGGATGAGTGGTTTTTGAAATATGTTTACATTAGTGTAAACAATTTTTATATGTGAGATTGTTCTAATCAGAGTCATGTCAAGTGTATACAGCGTCAGGGTATCAAAAAAGCTAAAGGAAGAAATTGAGCGACTTGACAAAGTGGACTGGCAGAACGAGACTAGAAGCTTCTTGGAGGAGAGAGTTCGAAAGGAGAGGATCAATAGGCAGATCGAAAAGGCTCGAAGGAACAAAAAGCGCATGAAAATCACGCTCAATGTGGCTCAA
>JARCRS010000202.1 GCA_029850555.1 archaeon
GAGAATAGATAGGGCAAAATTTTCTTTTCCTTAATCAAGAGACATCACTGAACGTTTAGAGCTGACGAACTAACCATGATTGCGCTCCTTGTTTCTCATAATATTCAAGGTCCAATTTAGCAGAGCTTCCAACACGATTGATTTTGATAAAGACACCTAACTGAAAGGAACTGAACTTTCTCTTCTTTTTTGCAAAGCAAGTAAGATTCAAGAAAGAATAAAGCGAACTAGAATCCCTTGAGCCACTTTGCTTATCTTATTGTCGAACGCTCGGAAGGGGCTTCTTACGCTGGATTAGGAAGTGAAAATAACACATATGATTGGGAAAAATATGAAAGTTGCAAAAAATGCGCCATTTCGTGTTTCCTTGAATCATCGCTTTTTTCTTGAACAAACCCTAACATCGTCAAGGACATGATAGTTGACAGTGTAGTTTCATACAGCGAAATAGGGTTTTGATAAGACCCGGGTGCTAGCCGAAAATAGCGCTTGGTTATCTTCAAAAGGAGGTTAGGATCCCACTATTAGATAGAATGCCTCTCAAAGAAACATTGAGGAACGAGTTAGGAACAAATCCCAAAGCGTACATTCAAGAGACAGTGGAGAGAGTCGAAAAGATCATCCAAGCGCTAGATTCAGAAAAGCTGACTGGGCCGGAAAAATCTAGCGTCCAGCAGTACAAAGAGAAACTCAGAGCTCATACTAAAAAAACTCTTTACGAACTGATAGCGATCCTTTGAGCATGAAAGCCATTTATTCCTCGAATGCTTAGTAACAAAACCACCATGGCAAAATGTCAATCTAATGAAGAGTGTCCAAAGAAAGCCACACATTGGATTTTGATAGAGTACAGCTGGCCCACGCTTCCAAATGAGCAGCGTACATATCTATTGTGTAAGGATCATCTTCTCCACGCACAGAGATCAGCGTCAAATCAAATGGACAAATTTCCTGAAACTGGAATCAGAATAATCGAGCATGGCACTCTCGCAGTCGCGGAAAAATGAACATAAGTGGAGAAACGTCTTGAGAAAGTTTCGGGTCAGGGCAAGCTTTCGAAAGGCACAATCGCATCAAGTCAACCGTGGCGGAATGCAGAGCGGTGGTGATTCAGCACTCGCTGAAAGGGATTTTGAAATCCTAGCCGATAATCCCGACGGGGCCAAGGTCAAAGTCAGGGAACTTTTAAAGCGTGAGGGCTACGGCGAAATATCTTTGGAGCATATAACTTGGGCAGTGTCTAGGCTCAACCGGCCACGGAAGAAATAGTTCCTAATTCAATTCCAATTTTTTGGGAGTTCGAACTTAGAAACCCGAAAAAATAATCTTGTTTATTGTATAGCGAGTACTTTTCGCATTTAGGACACTTTTCGGAATTATTCTCTATCACTGCGGTTCGAAAGGATTTCTGATCCATCTGCAGTTCAGAGGCATGTCTAAACCCGCATTTGCGGTTTTTGCATAGTAGAAGTAGAGTCATTTAGAGAAACCTAGCATCTATTGTTAATGCGAACATCCATGACGAGAGCCGCTGAGATTCGAGGGAATCCATGAAAATATTCCGTTCTTCATGGAATCACCTCTGACCCAGATTATCTCAGCGCCGCATCTTCTGCATCTTGAATTATGAGATTCCGACATGATCTATGTCGTCTTATCTTAAGATAAGAGAGGCTTCTCTCACTCCGGCATAGGGGGCATTCCACCCTGACTTCCTGGCGGCATACTTCCTTTGCTTCCTCCTGCAATAACGTCATCAATGCGCAGAATCATGCATGCGCACTCTGTTGCAGACTTTATTATCTGTTCTTTTACTGATGCCGGTTCGATTACGTCTTGCTTGAATAGATCCACTACGCCTTCTCCCAGTACATTTACACCGTACCATATCCTCTTCTTGTTGCTATGGTTCTCCCGGAGTTCGACGCGGATATCCAGAGGATCAAACCCTGCGTTTTCGGCTAGAGTTATTGGGATTGATTCTAGTGCCTCAGCGAATTTCTCCGCAGCGAGCTGCTCTCTTCCCTGCAGGGTGCTTGCCCATTCCATTACGCGCGATGACAGCTCTTGCTCAACAGAGCCTCCTCCTCCAACTATGCGCGGCTTTTCAAGAACGTCCTTGATTACCATGACGGCATCATGCACGCAGCGTTCCGCCTCATCGATTACTCTCTGAGTGCCGCCTCGTATCAACACCGTGACTGCTTTCGGATTCTTGCATTCCTCAACGAATGTCCACTTGTCTTCTTCGATCTTCCTTTCTTCGACCAGGCCTGCGTACCCAAGATCAGCTTTCGTTAGGCTTTCTACGCCAGTAACAATGGATGCGCCAGTCGCTCGAGCAAGTTTGCTCATGTCTGATTCCTTTACTCTTCTCAATGACAAAATTCCAGCTTTCGCGAGATAGTGCTGAGCCATATCGTCGATTCCCTTCTGGCAGATTAGTACGTTTGAGCCTACCTCTGATATCTTGTCCACCATGTCTTTCAACATCTTTGTCTCTTCGTCGAGAAATTCCTGAATCTGCGACGGATTCTTGATGTCGAGCTTTGCATCAAACTCGGTCTTTTCTATTTCAAGAGGAGAGTTGATGAGCGCAATCTTTGCTTTCTCAATGCGCTTTGGCATCCCTGAATGAACTACTTCCTTATCGAGGATAATTCCCTTGACGAAGCTCGTATCCTTGAGAGAACCGCCTGCTTTCTTTTCGACTTTCACATTATCAAGATCCACCTTGAACCCTTCCTTCGGGGTCTCTTCGGCCACTTCGAGTAGTGCTTTCACAAGTAGCGCGCTGAGCTCGTTGCTATCCCCTGATACAAGCTTTGATGACATGCTAGTTCTTGCAATCTTTTCAAGAGTAGCACTATCGTCAGGGGTCACCTTGATTGAAATTTCATCGAGAATAGCGAGTGCTTGGCGTGCGCTTTTCCTATATCCTTCCACTATGACCGTTGGATGAACGCCTTTGTCGACGAGTTCTTCAGCATTTTGAAGAAGAGAGCCAGTCAAAACAACTACGGAGGTAGTTCCATCGCCCACTTCGTTGTCTATGGTCTTTGACATTTCGACTAGCATTTTTGCTGCTGGATGTTGCACATCAATTTCTTTTAGGATCGTCGCGCCATCATTTGTGATCGTGACATCGCCCATTCCATCGACGAGCATCTTGTCCATTCCCCTTGGTCCCAGAGTCGTCTTGACAAGTTCCGAGACCATTTTAGCGGCCCAGATATTGTTCTTCTGAGCTTCTCTACCTCGGTTTTGCGAGGTGCCTTCTTTTAGAATTATGACCTGCTGTCCGCCGGTCGTTGTTGCATAAGATGCTTGCGCCATCTAAATCTCAACACCGTAGTGTATCACATGATAAAACACTGGTTTTCGTTTTGCGCTATTCTTCTCAAAAGTCTTGCGAGCAACAAAATTATTGTACTGTTGCCTTCCCGGCGGCGTCCTCTTGCGTTCTTCGATTCGCATTTTTCAAATTCACTGTATGTAATAGGTATTACGTACTATATACACCTATGTGATAAAACGATTAAATATTGCGCAAGTCAAGCATAATGTATCGGATTTAAATTGGCCACGAGTACTAGGGGTTCATCGGTTCCGGCAGCCGTAAGCTCAATAATCGTCCACAATCAACCAGTATACGCCTGTCTTAAACAAAAGATCGTCAATTATCATGCCTTGGCGACAGTTATCAAACCCAAAGTGGAAAAAATAACCGGAAGGCGAACCACCGTAAATACGCTCGTAGTTGCAATAAAGAGATTCTCGGATAGCCTTGAACACGAACGTCGTCGACTCGAACAGCCTGTGAGCACTCTAAAAGATGCAACAATAACACTAACAAGCGATGTCGCAGATGTCACAATTCGTCCGAAGAAATCAGATTTCCCTGAAATTCTCAAGAGAATAATCGATATCTCTTCACGCCTTGATGAGTCACCTGATATTCTCAAATCCTCAAATTTGATCAAACTCGTTGTAGATGAGAAAGAGTACAAGTCGCTATTTCGCCAGGAGTTCCTTAAGAAAGGCATAGTTAGAGAATTGACGGGGCTTTCAAGACTGACCATCCACATTTCTTCAGATGCACAAGGCAAGGACCCCGGATTCCCTCTTTTTATCTCAGAACTACTTTACCATCAGGGGATAAACGTCGTTCATTCATACATCGATGAGGACACGATAGTTATAGTGGAAAAGTCGGATGGCCCCCGAGCTTACGAGATTATCCAACGGGAAATTATGAGCGCCGAAGTGTTTTCAGAAAACAAAAAGGTCAGAAAGAATGTGACGACGAAGTAATCTGACTTAGAAAGTTCATGAAAATCTAGGCATGGAAATTGCAAGTTCCTCTCGTGAGAGAAGGAAAAAAATAGAAGACGCGTTCAAAAAAAACTCGCGAATCTAAAAAAGATAGATTCCCTCCTTGGTGCGTTAGTACGCCCCAAAGAGATCACTATTCTTCTTCTTTAGTTTACGATGAGGAATTTACCTTCTATTCCTAAGGCGATGACGGAATCAGCACACGATCTATGATGTGTATGACACCATTGCTGGCTTCGATTTCAGGTTTGACTATCTTCGAATCATTGACGTATTCACTTTTCATCAAGATGTTTTTT
>JARCRS010000203.1 GCA_029850555.1 archaeon
GGCGTTCCAGTTTTTTCGGTTTCAAGAATATTGCCGTGTGAGGGCTTCAGTAAGTTTAATTTCATGCGAACATTAGCTGGTCTAAGTGCGGGAATTACTATCTCAGAGACTCATATAGCACTGGGCTCCCAAATATTCGACCTATTAGGTCGGAACGCATGAAGACGTTACTGTCCTAGCTCTGTGCACAGTGGGATTAAAGCCCACGTATTTTTCAATTGCCTAAGAGTGAGGGACTTGAACTAGCCAAGGAACCGAATTTAGTCCGAGAATACAGAACAAAAGTAGTTCCTGTAAGCAATCCTAGCTTTCGTCTTTGGTTCTCCAACTGGTTTATCGAAAATCAAATTACGATACGTGAATAGCGCAGACAGCATGAAAATGACAATTAGAAGAACGAACAGCTCTTTGGCTTGGAGAGTGGCAGGTGGCAACAGAGCAAATATGATTCCTAGAAATCCAACTACTGTGAGAAGAGTTGTAAGAATTTGACACGCCTATCTTTCAATTGCTAGAAGCTTTTTCAGATTCTCTAGTGAACAAATATCAATATAACGTGAATAAATAAAAAAGTCGAAGGAAAGCTCAGTTAGGGTCCTATTCGACTATGAGTTTTGGTGATCCCGTTGATCGAGCCCGCCGCAAGGTTTGAGGCGTGATTAGAGTAGTACCCAACCTGTTTGAAAGAATGATATCAAAAGAAACGATCTCAAAATTTGAAAGCCCAAGAGTGATGCGATTGTTTGAATGATACCCGTAAAAAGAAAAGAGAGAAGGAACTTTTATGATTCCTTCTTCGCCTCGAGTTCATCTACTTTGCCTCCTTGAACAGTGCTGACAGTGGTTATGGTTTGTCCGAGATTCTTGATTTCTTCCGCTTGTTTTAGACTCTCGACTTGGAGAAAAGTAACAGCACTCATGCCTTTAAGATAGGCTGCATCAATTTCTTCAGGAGTGTGTTTTGAATATTCAGCTGCTTTGAGGCGTCCCATAAAGAAAAGTGTCCGATGCTCTCCAATTTCAGGCCCCATCTTTGAACGAAAGATTGCTCGAAGCATGTGAGGGTGATAAACGTGCCTTTCATTCGTATCTAGTCGAGTAAGCTCGGTTCTAATCTTCTCGTCCTTCACATTTTGACAAGCCGTATAGAAAATGAGAATTGCGTTTCCTTCACTCATTGGCTCGTTGATACTTCGACTGTTATCTCCAGCTCCGAAAACATAACCGTGTTTTCTTTCACCCAAGTGCTGCTTCAAGTAATAAGTTGCTTCATCACTGAATCGAGTCGGCCTCCCTTTGTTTCGCTTGGCATTTAGATTAGGAAAATTAACCCGAGTCGGACGAACTGAAAAATCAATATCTTCGACTTTGACATTCAATAATTCGTCTATACGCATACCTGAAGCGGCTTGGGAAGTGAAAAGAGCTTTGCCTCAAATGTCCCATTGCTCTAGCATTGGAACGAATAACTCATTGTTGAGTGGAGCGTCATCTTTCGTTATCTTGAAAGGAGTTTGAACGTCGATTCGCTGATTCCACTCGTAGTCAGTAATTCTGATCATATTGGGATAAACGTAGTTGCCTGATTCGTCTGTTAAGTATGAAAGATATTGGAACCAAATCTTGATAGCAGAGATTTGGTTAGCTTTAGAATTTGGATATGTCATCGATTCGGGGAACTGCTCTAGAAGAATTTCAGAGCTCGTTGGAATGGGAGCTCTCGTAAAGACGGACGGCGGTGTAAAACTCCCAACAAAAGCTGAATTTGGACTCAAAGTGCACAGTAAAGAAACTAGAAGGCAGGAAGAGCGGATAGCGGCTTGAGCGGCCTTCAGGACATCATAGGAACAGTTAGAATAGATTGCGGTCCTCGGTGCGCGAAGATGGATAGGATCATTCATGTCAGAACGAAACTTTGGATTGGTATTTTTAGAAGAGCCGAGATTTAGGATCTGACAATAGAGAGGCTACAGGCACTATCCAATCTCGAACTCGTTTCCTTCCGGATCTCGCATGATGGCGTACTTGCCCCAATCAGTCGTCGTCAGCTCCTCGGAAAATTCTACACCACTTCCCTTCAGCTCCATAAAGGTCTTTTCCACCTCGCTTGGGTCGCTGAAAGGAAGCAGCTGGCCAGTTTTTGCGTCCCTGTTCATAGAGACTTTTCCGCAGTGTAACCATATCCCCGTCCGCCCTCCTGGTTTGTCATTCTCCCAGGAGTCACATTTTCCACAAATGTGCAACAGGACGTTTTGAGCTCCCTTTGGTCTAACGTAGATCGTGTGCCCTGCTTCTCCGAGTATCTCGAACCCCAGTTTTTCACTGTACCACCGTGCCAGCTTCCTAGGATCTCTAGAAAGTACTGCAACAGAACCAACGCCGGAAATCATTACTTGTGGAGATGATTCAAGAACTCAATTAAAGCGTTCGGGAGTCTGCGATACGTCCTAGGGATCAAATGATTCCATACTAGGTCAAAAAGTAAACAATGACTCCCGCAACAATTGCAATGATCCAAAGTTTCAGGAGCACCTTTGTTACGGGCCTCAGCTTGTCCCAGCTCAGATGAAAAATATCTTGCCGCGTGCTGGGCCTTCCACTCGAGTTTCCGGAATGCTTGAGAAATCTTCTCGTTCTCTCATTTTCTCTTCGTTTAGAAATCTAGTGACATTGATTTAACGAATTGGGGGAATCTTCTAGAAGCAGGAGGATTCTTTTCTGTCGCAACCTTCAAGAATTCGATGATTTGGATCATAGAGTGATCTCGAACTTGGAATCGACGTTTGAAGCCACAATTAAACGAATGACAAAAATGAAACTTCTTTCTCAGAACGAAATTGATCTTTTAAGAAAGGTTGACTCGGCTTGCGACGACCTTGTAACGTCAGAGTACGAATGCTACATCGCAAGAAAATACAATGACCAAGGGCCAGTTATCCTTGCAAAACACGCGCTCATGGGCTTGCCGATTGAAGAAAAGTACGGTGGTCATGGAGCAAGCTCTCTCGTACACTCATTGGCAATGGAAAGGTTTGGCCAGCTCGGGATGGGAATAGTTACGCTTGTTGACGTACACCAATTTCTTGGCAGTTTAACAATTCAGCAATGGGGCACGGAAGAACAAAAGTCGAGTATTCTTCCCGAAGCCGCCAGTGGCAAATCAATTCTTGCATACGCTCTAACAGAGCCAGAGGCTGGAAGCGACCCTAGTTCGATGTCAAGCTTATTTGTATCGAAAGATGGAAAGTATGTTTTGAATGGATCAAAATATCTAATATCAAATGGTTCAATAGCTAGGTACATCGTAGTCTTTGCGAGATCAGCCGATGACAATTCAATATCAGCATTCATTGTTGATTCAAAAACTGCCGGATTTGAAGTGGCTATGCATCTATCCGAAAAGCTGGGCTTGTTCACTTCAGATACCGCGTTGTTGGAATTTCATGATATGGAGATTCCGAAAGATGCGCTCCTGGGAAAGCTAGGAAAAGGGCTTTCTGTAGCATATTCTGCTTTGCTCAATGGGAGGATAGGTATCGCCTCTGGATGTATAGGTGTCATGGAAGATTGTCTCAACAATTGCGTAGATAGGGCAAAATACCGAACCCAGCACGGAAAGCTAATCGGCAGGCATCAATTAATTCAGAAACACCTAGCGCAGATCGCAACTAATCTCGAATCTTCAAGGTGGCCAGTTTACATTGCTGCTTTGATGAAGGATGAGCTCGACAAAGACCCGAAGAACCAAGAGCTAATTAGAGCTGTTGACCGACAGAGTGCTACCGCGAAATTGATCGCATCGAGAAATGCTTACGACTCTTCGGATAGAGCTGTTCAGATCTTTGGCGGTTTTGGATACTCGATACTTTCCCCAGTTGGAAAACACCTTCTTGATTCTAG
>JARCRS010000204.1 GCA_029850555.1 archaeon
AGGATCTTCCACTAGTTGCACTGCCACTGTTTCAGGCGGAGTTTCGCCAAGCGGCAGTGTAAGCTTTACAACTTCAGGATCCGGCTCCGTAACTCCCGCTGCAGCTTCATGTACCCTGACATCGGGAAGTTGTAGTGTATCCTTTACAGGAGTAACGTCGGGTTCCGTGACAGTCAACGCAAACTATGGAGGAGATCCTAGCAACGTGGGAAGTTTCGGCACAACGCAGATCTCTGTAGCAGTTGGACTAGTAGCACCCACTATCTCCGCGAATCCAACTACAATAGACTCTGGACAGGGCAGCACCCTCGTTACAATCACTTCGTTCAGCGGTGGTATACCTTCGTACACGTGCCAGTGGTTGGTTGAAGGTCCGGGGAGCAGCAGCTACAGCAGTCTCGGGTCCTCGTTTGCATGCAATGCGGGCGAGACGCCGTCCACAACAACTGGTGCTCTGTTCTCAACTGGGACCTGGTCATTCGAACTTGAAGTTACGGATAGTTCAACGCCTGCCGTGACCGTTGCTTCAAATGCCGCTACTGTTCTAGTTAATCCTGCTCTAACTGCCGGAGCAATCACGCCAACAAATCCTACAATTGACTCTGGGCAGTCAATTACGCTGACGGCCAATCCGACTGGTGGAGTACTCCAGTACAGCTATCAGTGGTATACCTCTCCCAGCTGCGCAGGTCCCGGCATACACGGTCAAACTTCATCAAGTTATACAGCTTCACCTAGCTCTACGACTACGTATTATTACCTAGTCACGGACTCATCTGGAAGCTCAGCCTGTTCTCCAGGTGACACAGTCACTGTCAATCCTGCTCTAACAAGTCCAACGATTTCAGCCAATTCGACCACCTTACTTCCAGGACAGACATCATATTTGGTTTCCACGCCTGTATCAACGGGTACCTCACCCTATACATACCAATGGCTAGTGGAGTCGCCCTTTTCCCCGACTTTTGTGCCAATAACCGGTGCTACCAGTTCAAGCTACTACTTTGTGACGAGCTCTTCTACTCAAACTGGAACGTGGTCATTTGAGCTACAAGTTACAGATGCAACTGGTGCTTCTGTTATTTCGAACACTGTCTTAGTTACAGTAAGTTGATGAGATAAGTATGATACAAAATGCGACAGCGGTAACGTAAATTTTGCACACTCTCGCCCCTTTTTTCGTTGAATCCGCTTAGACTGAACGCGCATACTTGTGAAGAAGGAGACAACACTTTCTTATCTGCGCAAATTTGTCCTTAAAGGAAGAAAGCGCAGAATTGGACTGACTAGAAAATATGGCATCGTCGTGCTTTAGGATAGTAGCAATTTCTACTATAGTAGCGGCTCTGATCTTTGTCTCACTTACGGGTTCATATCCAAGCTCTTCCGCTGCTAGTTCAAGCGACTTTAATGCTGCAAATACTGCGATTCAAAGTGCTTACACTTCTGTTTACCATTCAGAGGTTCAAAATCACGCCGATGTTTCTAATCTTGTCAATCAACTAAACAATGCGACTCAATATGTAAACAAAGCCTATGCGGAGAACTCTACAAACCCTGCGCAAGCGACAAGCGATCTCCTTACCGCAGAGAGTATAGCTCAAAATGTGAGCAATCAGGTCCCTTCGGTCTCTAGCGCAGGGATTAATGTACACGCGCTTCAAACTTTCGAGTCAATTGGTGTCGCAGTTACGGTTGTATCAAGCGCAGGCTTGATCTACATTTTTTCTGATACTCTTTATCGAGAATGGTGGGTCCGAACGTACCGATCCTATATTGTGAAGCTGAAAAATAAAAATGCGAAATAGCGACAAAAACTCAGAGACCCAGAAAGGCATTTTTCTGGACAAGCGCGCGAAACGAAAGATAGCTCTCGCGACTCTAGTTCTTCTAACAATTATACTCGTCTTTGCCGCGCTGCAGCCAGTTTTCTTTCCTTTCTCAAATACGCAAAAATATTCTGAACTGGGAATCTTAGGCCCGAATCAGACGATCAGCGGTTATCCCACAAGCGTGCTTCAAAATCAGTCTTTCACACTTTACGGATACTTGGTGAACCAAAAAGGAACAGCCCAGTACTACAATATTCTAGTGAAGATTGGAAATCAGAGCACGCAAATTAGCAACTCAACTTCTGCAAACGCACCTGTCATAGCGCAATATTATTCTTCGCTAAATAATAACCAAACTTACGTTTTTCCGATGAATCTTTCGATCAACCAGAGCGGAACTAACGAGCGCCTAATTTTCGAGCTTTGGTCCTACAAAATTTCAAGCTCAGGCGGATCCTTTGTCTACACTGGCGTATGGGATCAAATCTGGTTAAACGTGGTCCCTAGCTGAGAAGAGCAAGAAGGAGAGCGGGGAATTGAGTAATCGAAAATCTGACGCCTTGCGCGATGAAGCAGATCTCATGACGCGAGGGAAAATCATACCTCACACACAAGATTATGCGCAAAATTCCTTGCGAAAGAAAATTATCGACAGCATAAGAATGGACCGGGATTTGAAGCTCGAGGATTTGATGGATGATGTTTCAATCGAGGGAGGTTACAAGACAGAGGCAGTAGCGCATGAAATAATGGCTCTTCAGGATGAAGGTTTGATCGAATTATCTGAATCTAGAAAATGCGAAACATTTCTTCAATACATGGTTTCCGCAAATTCAGTCTGGTTTTTGGGATCTATTGCAACGATTGCTGTCACTCTTGCTCTAGTATTTGTTCCGCTTTACCTCTTGTCTTTTTTCTCCGGGCCAGTCGTGTATCTCAGATACTTTTTCGGTAGCGTTCTAGTCCTGTTCCTTCCAGGCTACTCTTTGATGGAAGCGCTTTTCGTGAAGAAATCCTCATTTGATGACCTGACCAAGTACGCGCTTTCGTTTGTGATGAGTCTAGCTCTTGTGACATTGATCAGCCTAGTTCTCGGCGTTTCTCCTATTGGACTAGAGACTTTGCCAATCACAGTTTCCGTTGCGCTCTTCACAATCATACTCCTCTTCATCGCTCTCAAAAGAAGATACGGTTATTACGAAATAGCTCATCATTTTGACGATAGGTAAAAACGGAAGCGGAAAACAATAATGTACACTCGAACTTTGGTAGCTATTTCATCATTGTCTTCGCAAATATTCCCAGCCCACGAAGGAAAGAAATGATACTGCAAACGCCAAAACCGCGATTAAATCCTCCGGGATTGGCACATAGTTTGAGAGAGGCATGTATTGATGGGCAAAGTTGTAAATCAAATTATCAGCGACTATGTACAACCACAAGATTAGAGAGTAAATCCAAATTCCTTTCAGTAATGATACGGTAAGTTTGTTCATCTTCAAATTCTTGCGTACATGCGCGAAATTCAACTGGTACTATTTCTATAAAAGGGAAAGCATGACTTTGAAAACGCAAAGTTGGTGGAGACGCCTTTTCCGAATATAAGTTCTCGACAATTCCTGCACCTGCCAATATTTGTGTCAAGGAGGACTCTTGGCGTGGCCATATTC
>JARCRS010000205.1 GCA_029850555.1 archaeon
ACTCGAAGGATAACTCGGCATTGGGGTTGGAGATGCGGCCGGCCTTCCAGGTTGGGAAGGCGGAGAGATAGAATCTTTCGCGCCCGCTAGACTAGAACCACAATATGAGCAGTAAGCAGCGTCAGACTGGCTGTTTTGAGACCCACAGTAAGGACACACTTTCATTTAGATTCACTTCAAATGGCCTAAAACTGAAGAGATAAAAAAACTGATCGTCGAGTACAAAAGAGGGCTATCTTCTTTTTCCCAATATAGTTGCTGAGAGCTTGGTACCAGACCAAAAGACATTTCTCTTCCTTATATCACATGAAGAATTGGTCAAATAGGATGCAATGTGCGGACTGCGGTTGCACTCCCGAAGAATGCGTGAAGAGTAAATCCCCGCAAGAATGTCCAAACTGCAGATTGGACCAATGTTGTTGTTGGGAAGATATTCACAAGTCGATCCACTAATAATCCAAAATTATAAGGCGCCTCGAGTTTAGATTTTCGTTGGCGTTCTTGATCTATTCAATTGAAGTAAAAGCGACTAGTCTAGAATAATCGCTAAATTTTGAAGGAGCTAATTACGCGAGTCCTCTCAATTTCCTTCAGTCTTTCTTTGAGTTTCTCAACGTCAATCATATAGTAACTCTTCTCGGACCAGCTCGCGAGTTTTGAAAGTGCCTTTGGAATCATTCCAATGCAAACATCATCTTCATTCTTTTGAAAGTGAACAAGAGCAGACGCGGTAAGTATTATTCCCTGCTCGACATCTTTCTCTGAGCCTTTGGGCTCTCGGCGCCATATCTGCTCGAGGGTTTCATGACATTCCCAATACCTCTGCTCATTGAACAGTTCAATTGATTGTCTTAGAACTTCGATTTTTTCTGGTAGAGCTCTTTCTTCTTTTTCTAGATCGCGCTCGCTCACCCTTCTTCCGAATTCCTTTTCGAGTTTTGCAACCGTGTTCTCCTTTTTCTTAAAATCGAAAGTGTATAGGTCAAATTCAATCGCGTTACCGGTAACTCGGAGGTTTTTCACGACAGAGCCAAACTCGTCCGCGCTTTTTCTTAGCAGAATCAAAAGTGAAATGGTGTCCTTTGGAGCATAACCTTTGGAATTCTCCAAGCGTACTAGATAGCGATGCAAGAAAATAAGCTCAGCAGGATAAATCGAATGCACATTCTTATGTATGATTTGGTAGCGATTAGATGCAAATGAACCCGAGATTAGACCTTCACGCCGACATTCCATAGGATGTTACGCATCGAAGAAGAATCGGAGAATTACCTTCTTGTTTTTGATGAAGCAGGACAATATTGGGTTTCTCCATATTGTTAACGCCGACTTTTACTTGGTTTTTCGCAAGCTGTAAATAGGAAAACGCATCGCGAGATTGATGCCTTTTTCCACGGAAAGGAGGTGAAATTGAGAAAAATGCCATTCTATCTTACCCAAGTATCGTACACACCAGAAAGTGTTGCTTCACTTGTAAAGAATCCCAGAAACAGAGCAGAAGAAATAAGACCAGTAATCGAAAGGCTAGGTGGAAAGCTTCATGGTTTCTGGTTCGCTTTTGGAGAATACGATGTCGTATTACTCGCCGAATTCCCTAGCAACGCAAATGTAGCAGCAGTTGTACTGGCAGCATTTGGAGCAGGCGGCCTTAGGGGTATAAAGACGACGCCTCTTTTGAGCATCGAAGAGACTATGGATGCTCTAACGAAAGCTTCCAACGCTCGCTATCAGTCTCCGACAAAGACTGGAATACAAGTCCCAGCTTGATCAACAAACACGAACCGATCTTACTGGTGAGCTGAATACTAGCGCACAATCCGAACAAATGGATTGAAGTTATCGCATAATGACTCATAGGAGAGTCGCTTACTTAGTGTTAATTCTTTTAAGAAGGGCATGCGTTTTTAATTCCTTGCAGTCGAAAAATACTATGCGCTTTCAGCCGTATGCAATTCTAGCCATTTCTTTCGCATTATTTTTGATAAGGACTCCACTCAGTCAAATGATGCACGCTGCAATCTATATTACCACACTGTAATCTTGTGATTGGATGTTTCCTTTCCTTCGATTGTAGTTGGAAATGCTTTGTCAAATGCGGGATGGTTAATCGCAGGAAGAGTACCCCTGTACCTACTTGGAGAATGAGGATCTATCGTAAGACGCCGCCTCAATTCCTGTTCACGTATGTTCTCCCTCCAAATCTGAGCCCAGGCAACAAAGAACCTTTGTTCAGGTGTTAGTCCGTTTATCTTTTCACGTTTTGCTGGCTCTTTAGTTAGACGTCTCTGAAGCGCCTCGAATGCTAGTGAAACTCCTCCAAAGTCCGCAATGTTTTCGCCCAGGGTCAGCTCGCCGTTGACGTGCATTCCAGGTAACGGTTCCTGAGAGCTATAAAGCTCAACCACTGCTCTAGCTCTTGATACAAACTCCTTCTCATCGTCAGGTGTCCACCAGTCGCGAAGATTTCCTTGGGCATCGAACTTTCTGCCTTGGTCATCATATCCGTGAGTTACTTCGTGAGCGATAACTCCTCCTATTCCACCATAGTTTACCGCATCGTCAAGTGAGACATCGAAGTAGGGAGGCTGAAGAATGCCTGCCGGAAAAACAATTTCGTTTTCAGTTGGGGAATAGTAGGCATTGACTGTTGGGGGAGACATGTACCACTCGGATTTATCCACGGCTTTGCCAACTCGATTTGCCTTTCGACGCACTTCAAATTCCGCTGCACGGCGGACATTTCCAACATAATCGTCGGGATCAATAGCTACAGAGCTATAGTCGCGAAAATGATCCGGATAACCAATCTTCACAGTAAACTTTTCGAATTTCACAAGCGCTTGTTCTTTGGTTGCTTCTGTCATCCAAGGAAGTCGACTCAGTCTTTCCCTAAAGACTTCACGGATATCGTCAACCATGAGAGCCATGCGCGTTCTTGCCTCTGGAGGAAAGTGTTTCTCGACATAGAGCTTTCCAAGAGCTTCCCCTAAGAACTCATCAATCACAGTCGTTGCAATCTTCCAACGCGCCTCTGGCTCTTGCTGCCCAACGAGTTTTCGGCGGAAGAAATCAAAATCTTCCTTCTCCACTCTCGAATGCAGATAAGGGGCATACGTGTGAAGAACCCGCCAACGAAGATATGTCCGCAACTGCTCAATGGGTTTCTCGGAAATTATCCTGCCAACTGCATCAAGAAACTCTGGCTGACCGATCACTACATTTTCAATTAAAGGAACGCCCAAACTTTCAAGGAATACGGGAATGTGCAAAGAGGGGAGCCTTGTCGAGAGATCTGTCAAGGATATCTTGTTGTAGTTCTTTTCCTCGTCCCGAAGATCAGCCCTTGCACGACTGTTCTTTGCAAGCTCTGTTTCAAGACTAAACACATTCTGAGATAGTTTTTTGCTCTCTTCTTCGGTTTCGCCAAGAAGTATAAACATGCGCATCACATGGTCTCGATATGCGTTTCTGATTTCTGAAAACGAATCTGAGAGATAGTATTCTCTGTCAGGGAGCGAGAGCCCGCCCTGATCTAGGTAAAGCGCATAAATTGAACTATTCTTCTTATCTGCTGTAGAATAAGTTGAGAAGAATGTCTCAACACCACCCAGCCGAAGCTCCGCTAAGAAGCGCGAAAAGTCTTCCCCCTCTGCAACTTTTTGAGTTCCCATTAGCTCGTTAAGAATAGGATTGAAGCCAAGCTCATCGATGCGCTGTGTATTCATTGCCGACTGAAAAAATTGTCCTACAAGCTGCTTCACCGATTCTCGCTGCTCCGAAGACTTTGAAGCCTCTTCCAGTATACTTCTCAGAAGGTACAAATTCCATTCGTGTAGCTCGTCAAACGCCGTCCAATGTGACTTGTCTTCTGGAATCTCATTTGTTCTAATCCATTCTCCTGATGAATAACGGTAAAATTCTTCTCGCGGATTCGCGGAAGTGTCCATATAACTTTCAGAAAAACGTGGAATCTTTGGTTCGTTGATTTTGCCTATCTCTTGAGCGGCGATCATTTTAGCCTAGTACTTTTGGAGATAGGAAGTTCAAAAAAAGGTATCTCTCAAAGCACCAGGAAATTATCAAGAGGAAAACTAACTCATTGTCTTAGAGCTTAGGACTTTATTGTCCGAGCGAGACTTGGTTCGAGTAATTTCGGACGCCTTTGCTGATTCCACTTTTCGGCGAATATCAATTATTTCAGCAAGTATGCTTATCGCGATTTCCTCAAGGAGTATGGATTTGATGTCCAATCCCGCGGGGGCATGAACCCTTTCAATGAATGACCTACTTACTCCAAGCTCCTCAAGTTCCTTCTTTGTAGCAATCCACCTTGTGGCACTTGCCACCATTCCTATGTAATTGAGATTGAACTTTGATAGATGTTTCAAAAGCGGAGCGTCATTAACACCACGAGTTACAAGGATTACGTAAGCCCCATCGGGAACTTTGATTGATTCAATGTCTAAGCTCGTCGTAGCAAGATCTGGCTGACCACAGGCTCCTAAGGGATTGTGCTCTATGGTTTTGAATCCTATTTCCTTTCCCACATTAACTAGATTTCTCTCGAGAGGGCTGTTGAAAGTATCTCCAAAGACCATGAGCGTCGGCCTCGGAGAATATGGCTCGATGAGTATCTCCATATTTCCGCCGCAGTTTGTTTCCACATGTACCTCATCTCCATTGTCTGAAATTGAAATTTTTCCGAGCGCTGTTTTTGCATCCTCTAAAAAAACCCTCACCACACGCGGTTTCAGGGTTTCTATCACTTCAAGACCCACGCGCACGATCGGCCCTTCGGGACATCCGCCCCCAAGAGTACCATATACAATATCACCGTTAGAAGTGATGACCATTTTGAATCCCGGCTTGCCCAAAGTGGAGCCTATCGTCTTTGTAATCGTAGCAATCGCGAGCTTTTGCTCTTTCATTTCCTCTAGTTTTAAAAGAAAAAGATCGTCCATGATTATCCTGTTCGCTCAGGTTGAAAGTAGAATTTTCCAAGATTTAACGCTTGCATGGTCTTTGCTGGAGAAAGGTCGTTCGAGGCTCGGAAAGCATAGCTAAACACTGGTACCGGGAAGATAGTTATGGCAAGGCTTTAAATCAAATAGAAAAGTAAAGGAAAATTTTTGCAAAAGCTTCGGCGATCTCGACGGACTTAATTCAGGTTTCTAAAGACATTAGTCCGATATCTTCTAACTGGGCCGAAATTCAAAATTCTGCCAACTTTATTCTGTACTTACAGAATACTCCGGAACAGGGAAGTCCCTTTATTGGTCTGTATCGCCACGGAGACAATTGGCAAGACATAAGACCAGAGAACACGAACGCATCAACCGGACAGCAAATTTACCGGCCATATTGGCCTGAGTACTACCAGTAGGAAGAGGAAAACATGAGAATGATCATGGGTCTGAAAGGAGCGGTACTTTTGGCTTCGACGCTGGGATACACGAGCGACTTAAAGAATTGGAAATTGAAATTATTCTATCAATCTTGCTTTGAGAGGTTTGAACAATGAATCGATGTACAACAAATATGAGTCATACGATTATTTTGGCTCCGTGCTTTGGAGATTGCAAAGGAATCTCACATCAGCTCAAGAACTTCTCTCTGCGATGCCCTTATCGCTATTCACCTCCTATGGATAAAGGGCCCCCCCTTGGGGCAACTATTTTGGAAGTGCGGATACAATAGTCATCTTCTTCTGGTCCGCAATACTCTTTCAGCGCTTCGCGTTTTGTGTATTTCGCAAGTCTTGCTCTTGATGTGAATTTGGCACTGGTGAAATTTTAAGGTGTTTTTCTTTTAGCCTTCAGAATGAAATTCTCTTCTTTGCCAGATTCGATAACGACATAATCAAATTCCCTTAACTTCAAAACAGTGGGAAGGGAATTGAGAGCGACGTATCTATCATCAGTGATTATCTCGATCACATCCTCATAGGAGGCATCTGAAACACCCTTCGCTGTCTCAAACGCTGGATACGGACAAACGAGTCCTCTAGTGTCTATTCTTCTAGTCGCTGAAAGTTCAGCAAGCGATCTAGAACCAAGACGAATTTTTTGCTCTTGAAGTTGAGTTGTCTCGCTAGTGGTCAAAAGAAAATGAGCATCCCTAGACGAAGAGGACTATGCCGCCCGATTTCGCTGCAGGTAGAGCGTTAGATAGAAAACCAACAACATCCTCGAGCACTACTCCAGGCAAAACCGTTGATTCAGTTATTCCAAACTGGGCAAGCATTTCTCTTGAAGGCGCGCAGGCGGAGACTTTGGCTCCGGCCTGGATCGCATCTTTGATGTACTTGTCAATCGGAGGCAGTCCTTGAAACTTGATCCTTTCTCCGGCATCAGTTCTGATCGCATCTAATCCTAGCATCGTAAAGTAGAGATTTGCTTTTGCTCCCATAGCTGAGGAACCAAGAGCTAGCGTCACAGCGGGGTAGACTCTCGTCGGATCATTAGAAACCACAACGATGTGAAGTTCTTGCTGAGTTTGAGCACGTTGCTCTATGAGATTAGCAGTACTTTGCGACATTGTAGAATAAGAGTCGTCATTATCTTCCTTAAACTCTGTTGTAGATGCATAGTAGGGAAGATTAATGCAAGAATGGCGTGTAAATTTGTCTTCAGTTTTCTCATGCAATGATGGATTGCGTGCAGGCGGCATTTCTCAATGCCCTGCCTTTGAATTTCTCGATTAGATAAATGGGTTCAAATGAGAATAAAGACTACAATACTGGTTGATTAGATACAACCCCTCTTGCTACTAAAACAAAGCTGTTGTGGGATTCCTTCCTCTTTGTATCTCGGTACTCAATCTTTGAAGAAGTATTCCATACGACTATACTCGGCTCTCTTCTCTCTTTCTTCTTGTCTTTGGAACCATTCGAGAGAGCTGCAAGACGTATCGAGTCCTACCTGTTCTGCTAGGTCTCTAACTTCAGCTATGATCTCAACGCTATTTTCAAGAGCTACATTTGAGTCTATACCTGTTCTCTCTTCAAACATTCTCCTCGATGCTTCATAACCGATGAAACGTAGCAAGCCGAGCGAAATTGCAGAAACTCCCACGTCCTTTAATTTTTCAAAGAGCCATTTGAAATTTGTCAGCCTAATGGTTGGAGCTATTGGAGCAAGAGATACCCAAGTCTTGATTTTTGCCTCCTTCAACTTCTGGAGAGCCTTGAGCCTTACTTCGAGTTTAGGCACGCCGGGCTCGAAAAACTGATTGGATAGAGAGGAAATTGAAAACCCGACTCTCGCCCATTCAAATTTGCTCAGAATGTCCAAGTCTCGTAATACTAGTGGAGACCTCGAAAGAATAAGGACTGGAATGCGATGTCTTTCGAGAACTTGCAAGCATTGTCTCGTTATCTTGTATTTTGCTTCAACTGACTGATATGGATCTGACGCGCTTGAAATAAAAACTATGTCTTTCTCTATTTCCTTTAGTTCTTTCTCCAAAACACTAGGAGCATTGATTTTTACGTCCACGTAGCTTCCCCATTGCCTTTCGTCATGAACTAGAGAGGGGTGCATAGCAGTAAGAGCAATCGTGAGTGCAGCCCTTGTATAGATTAATGGTGTATTCGGTTGAACAAGCTCCAAAGTTTAACTTATGAAGTACCGTGGAACATTTGATTTCGCGTACCTCGATATGTTGATCCTTGATCCGTAAACTTGGGGTCTCTAGGATTTGAAAGATACTGCCTCTGTTTCGAAATGGGCAAAAGCAAGTTAGATCTAGCATCTAAAGCGATCGTGAGAGTGTCTGATAAGATTTACTGTAATATTACAGTAACACCCTATTAGATGCGGGTTTTCCCCGCTCAATCTAAATAACTAAGTCTCTATGAAGATTGAGAGACTAGTCAGAGTTTCAGTTTCATTAGAATTACTGGCGAAGGTGTTTTGCGTCAAATATATCGTGTACACACCACTTCCATCTTGAGCTATAAACTGTTGTAATGAGAATACTATGTCAATAGAGCCGCTCGTAACGTCCCATTTCGAAGGCCGGACAGTGATAGCGTTCTGTCCTCTGAATTGAGTGGTGCAGACTGCTCCGCAAGGAATGACGCCGCCTAGAAAAGTGCCTTCATCGTACGGTTTCTGATATTGCGAATTTAGTACTGAAGCATTGATCGGCGTGGGCAATGGATCGTATGAAATTATGACACTGTCTGGGCTGAGCGAAGTCGTCGTGGGTCCTTTGAGAGCTACATTTTCGTTGGAGGCTGTGAAAATGGAACTGTTCAGGTTAATGTAATAATTCTCAAAGTCTTCTACGAAATAAAAGTCAGAACTACTGAACATGATTCCGATAGATACTCTGTTATGATAAGGATTGATTATATTTAGTAAATGTCCGTTTTGGCAACAGGCGGAATCATTGTAGACCATGTCGTGTTCCAACGTGGAAATTGCATTCTCCTCAGCTTGCAGGTTGGTAAAAGTTCCCAAGTATCCGGAGGTAGATTCATACGCAACGTTTTCCTCGACTGCTCCGGTCCCGTTAAGGATCGTATAGCGCATGTATGGTTTGTATCCTTGCACGTCCCAGTGGCTAAAGTAACCGTATTCGTACATAGAATATGCATGTTCTTGCGCGGATAGAATGGGACTAAGAGTAACAGCGGACGCATTGAACTTCGCCCTGTCGGTATTTATGAGAGACAAGGCGTAGTTGACAAGGGCATTATAATTATTGGGAGGATAACCAATCGTAAGGTTCGTTCCTCCTACCGTCGTAACTGGGACAGTCTTCGGCGAGTTTGAAAGATTGAAGAAACTGTTGAAAAATGAGAGGTTTGTGAGGGCAAAGAACACAATGATAACGACCACTGCTAGAGAAAGAAAGATTGCTATGATCCCTCCGGCGTGGGATTTGCTCGGCGGCGGCGCTTCCATAGATATTCGTCTCAAGTTACTCTGCGGTCTTTCACGGAATCGCAAAGGCTATCTTGCGATTAGATTTAGGGAAAATATCATTGCCATTTGCATATATGCATCGTGTAGTCTAACTCCTAGTCACTGAACCGAGTAAAACTACAGACAGACTCTTAGGAATAGGCGGACTGGACTGGATATGTCGGGCTCCGATACAAGATACTCTGAACCAACTTTGAAGGGGAGATCTTCGCGCTCCTCTAGGCTAGTTGTTCACGCATTTTTGCTCGTTTTCGGTTTGGTACTTGCATTTATCATCGGCGGTTTGATCTTTAACTATCAACCCAATTACAACTTTTACTTCGCCCTCTCATTTACGCTGTTCCTGTTTGTTTTCGCTCAGTGTTTCTATGAGTTGGGAGGACGCAAAACAATTTTGTTTCTAGTTATTAGTTCGATAATTGGTTTCGGTTTTGAAGTGCTTGGAACGAGCACGGGTTTTCTGTTTGGAAAATATTACTACTCTAGCCTCCTAGGTGAGCAAGTACTCGGAGTGCCGGTGGTTGTTCCTTTAGCCTGGTTTGTAATTACATACATTACATTCAGCTTGGCTCTTTCGAAGTACTCGACAAATAGGATAGGTAAAGGTGTTAATTTCTCGGGAATGAAGATTAGAAGCTTCATCCTTCCAATAATTCTGTCATCTCTCGGGACTGTAGCGTGGGATCTTATGATTGATCCTATGTTTTCCAACTTAAATCCCCCGTATTGGACTTGGGAGATAAGCCCTTCCACTCCACAGCTCTATCATGTACCGCTTTCAAATTTTCTCGGATGGTTCGTAGTTGCTCTGATAGTGCTAACTGCTTTTGTTGTTTCCCTGAAATATAGAGGTAAGGGCCCGATCAAAGTACTCGCTAGGACAAATACTTGGAATTCCAGAATCGCCTACATCTTATTGATGATTGACGGCGCGGTAGCCAACGAAAAGCTAGGACAAAGCATCGCAGTCCTTATCGGCATAATCGCAATGTCCGCATTTCTTCTTATTACGTTCAAGCCCACTAAGCGAGAACAAGAAAGCCCAATGAAACCGGAAAGAACGGCACAATTTAACGATTCGAAATAGTGGTTGTCTGACAAATTGCACAGTGCACAGATAGAGAAACAATCAGAAGAGGAAGATCACATTCATTATCATGGAGTTGATAAGGCGCAACAGCACATTTCGGTCAAAGATGCTCTAGATCGGTTTCTAAGCGAAATTTCACCAATGAGGTCAGAGATAGTAAAGCTTTCCAACTCATTAGGCAGAGTCTCTAGCGTAGACATCAAATCAAGATTGAATATTCCAAGATATGATCGCTCTACGCGTGATGGATACGCGATCAAAGTCATAAATGATCTATTGACACCTGGATCTAAATTTAGGATCATTGGAGAGGTTAGAATTGGGAGGAAAGTCAAAAGATCTGTCAACGGGGGAGAAGCTGTCCAAGTAGCAACCGGGTCCTTCCTTCCCTTTGGCGCAAATGCTGTTGTAATGAAAGAATATGCCGAAGTGGAAGAAAATGGATCTGCTCTAGTGATAAAAAAGGAAGTTAGAGCAGGTGATAACATTCTTCATGCTGGGGAGGACATTGAAAAAGGATCCGCTGTTCTTTTGCGGGGGACAACAATTCACCCCCATCATATAGCACTCTTGGCACTGATTGGAGCAAAACGAATTCAAGTTTTTCGACGGCCTCGAGTGGCATTCTTTTCAACTGGCGACGAACTTGTTGATATCAACACCTCGACGAGGAATCCTGGCGAAAAGACACTCGATATCAATCGGCCTTTTATCGAGTCAATGACTAGGGAACTCGGTGCTCTTCCCATAGACCTCGGAATAGCGAAAGACGATTTTCAGACAATAAGGAAGAAAATAAAGAAAGGACTATCTTTTGATGCATTGATTCTTTCCGCTGGATCCTCAGTCGGCGAGAGAGATTTTGTGGCAAGGGCGGCGGAATCCATCAAAGGTGTAAAGACGCTTGTGCACGGTGTAGCTATGCGACCTTCGAGTCCTACGGGGCTAGCTTTGTACAAGGGGAAACCGTTCATCATGCTTCCCGGCTTTCCAACTTCCATGATTGTCAGTTTCTTTGTCTTTGCTCGAGCTGCAATTATGAAACTCTCCGGTTCTCCCGCAATTTTTCCTCATTCGATCAAAGCAAGACTCGAAAGTGACTTTGAGGGAAGAGAGGGAATAACGCATTTTTTGCGCTTGAGAGTTGAAGTAAGAGCCGACGGCAAGTATTTTGCAAAAATAGTCAAACCTACTGAAGCCCAATATTCATCTTGGCTGAAAGAAGCTAATGGTATTGGAGTACTGGATCAAAGCAAATCGTCATTAAAAGTAGGAGACATTCTGAACGTATATTTGATCGGAGATGTATTGCAATTTGACGCAACGAAAAACAAAAGCTATCTCTGAGTTTTGCAGTACATGCTCATTGCAATTGAAACGATATCAATTGCAATACCTTGCAAGCTTGGACCTTAAATATCTCTAGAAAACAACTGTAATTGCTAGTTTTCCTCTCAAAAAGAAAGGGTTGATCTTTGTTTCCCGGTTGGTTCGGCCTTACTCAGTATCTCGAAATTATACCTAGTATTTTTCTAGGGAAAACGAAAGTGGATTCGTTGGAATAAGATTCGTTCGCTTGCCTTCGTTTTGACTGCTTTTGCAATTCCAAGACAGGGACTGTCGAGCCTAGCATTAGTTTCTGGAAATGCAACTCCAATGTCCCAGATAGATTCTAGATCTTCCTCGGCCGCGGTGGCAAATACAACGATAAGTAGCTCCACAGGATCATCTTCCTTGACGGATTTTGAAGAGCTCGTGGGTCTGGCTTTGGGAGAACTATTCAGGCGGACTGCAGGCAATCCAAGAGCATCCTAGCGCTTTGACTGTAGTAAGCCCGAACACATACTCTCTATTGAACAACGGGACTTTTGGAGCCCAATCCCCAGATGCGGAAATATGCCCTCAAGTTCACGCTTTCGGCCTTCAATGCATCCCATTCATCCAAAATGATCAAAGTAACCCCACTGGTATCAACACTTTGCTCACAAGCGAGACCCTGCAATCCAGATTCATTCAGAACGCGGTGAGTGAGGCTATTAACTCAAATGTGGACGGATACAATGTTGACTTTGAACCTAGCTCCGGTATACAAAACCTGGCAATGCAATACGGAGCGTTTCTCACAAACTTCGCAAACGCGATGCATGCGCAAGGAAAGACACTTTCCGTTGACATTGCATCCTGGGATAATGGGGCCTTTTGGAACTACACCATAGAAGCACAATCGTCTGCTGATCTGATCCTCACAATGGTTACCTATGACTCTAACTTCGCAACATTCCAGAGCGGATTACAAGCGATGCTTACGAATGTGCCTTTAAACAAAATCGCGATCGGATTGCTCACTGTTACTGATGACTCTAATCTGACAGAGAGATTCCAAGAGATCAATGCAAACAATATTCAGTGTGTCATGGTGTGGCCATCTTTTCCGGGGTTCCTCACACAAATGTATTGGGACAATCTTACAGCCTTCCTGCAAAATTAAGAAAGCCTCTTATTCCGGTTTCTTCAATGGCCGGAGACACAGTCGTCGTTTGGCGTTTCTGGAGTAGGTTTGCATAAATCTCCCTCTACTTTCAAGTGTTCTATCCTTGAGACAAAAAAGAGCTACCGAACTTGCGGGTGAGCTTATTGCTTTGCAAGAGTTTTTTGCATACAACACGTTTGTAAGGAAAAAGTATCTCAGTTTTATTACTAAGCTTCCAAAGAAAATTCTCACAAAGAATAGGGAAGCTTCATTTCCATCAATACTCGACATCCAAACTCATATTCTTGATGTTTATCGGTGTTGGTTTCATGCATATGAAACAGGCGAAGCCTGTGAGCGCTGGATGCATAGATATGAAACAGGCAAGGATGAGCTCTCCGACCTAATTGGACTATCGCTCACCCAAATTAGAAGGATCGAAAAGCAAGTGGACAACCATGTTGAAAGCGCCATGAAAAACATGACAGTTGAAGACCTAAGCAAATCCTTTCAATACACTTTGGGGAGTGGTTCGAGAAAGAAGATCCTAATTAGGAGTGTCAGAGAAATGCTCTACCATTTGATTGAAGAAGAATTACAACACAGGGGAGAACTGAACGCTCTATTATGGCAAGATGATATTGCGCCTCCAGTGATTAGTTGGTTCGAATGGAAGAAGAAAACTGACGTTACTGGATAATCCCCTTAGCGGGGATAGGGCATATAAATTGTCAGACCCCAGAGAAGCTTTCCTTTTCTAAAGCAAACAAAGATTCAGCAAAAAACAATGGCAGACTAGTCTTAACTTTGCTTCTATCCATTTCTTCATAAAGAACATCACAAAGTGAAACTTCCACAGAAGCATCTATAGGGTCAAACCGAATAGGCAGAGTGCTTCGGCATTAATTTCAATGAATATATAGTCCGAATCGACTTTAAGTTACTGAAAATTACAACTAGTAATCTCATTGAAAGCAACTCTAGCACTTATTGCATCCATCATAATTGCATACTTTCTTGAATACTCTTTCTTTTCAGTATCTCAAATAGTCTCATATTTGGCGTTCAGCACAA